>DATBIU010000121.1:0-31906 GCA_036556765.1 Gemmatimonadaceae bacterium
TTCTCTTCCTTCTTCTCGACGACGAGCGCTTCAGTCGTGAGAAGGAGGCCCGCGATCGAAGCCGCGTTCTGCAGCGACGTGCGCGTCACCTTCGTCGGATCGATCACGCCCGCCTGCACGAGATCCTCGTACGTGTCCGACAGCGCGTTGTAGCCGAAGTTGGCTTCCTTCGCGGCGCGGACCTTCTCGACGATGATCGAGCCCTCGCCACCGGCGTTCTGGACGATCATGCGCATCGGCTCCTCGATCGCGCGACGCACGATCTCGACGCCGATCTGCTCGTCGGAGTCGTCGAGCTTCAGCCCCTTGAGCGACTTCTGCGCGCGAATGAACGCGACGCCGCCGCCAGGGACGATGCCTTCCTCGACCGCGGCGCGTGTCGCATGCAGCGCATCTTCGACGCGAGCCTTCTTCTCCTTCATCTCGGACTCGGTCGCCGCGCCGACGTTGATCACCGCCACACCGCCGGCGAGCTTCGCCAGACGCTCCTGGAGCTTCTCCTTGTCGTAGTCGGAGGTGCTCTTGTCGATGGCCGACTTGATCTCCTTCACGCGGCCCTGGATCTTGTCATCCTCGCCGGCGCCATCGATCAGCGTCGTGTTGTCCTTGTCGACGACAATGCGCTTCGCGCGTCCGAGATCGGAGACGACGGCGTTCTCGAGCTTGAAGCCGACTTCCTCCGAGATCACCTGACCGCCGGTGAGCACGGCGACGTCCTGCAGCATCGCCTTGCGACGATCGCCGAACCCAGGCGCCTTCACCGCGGCGATGCGGAGCGTGCCGCGCAGCTTGTTCACGACCAGCGTCGCCAGCGCCTCCCCCTCGACGTCCTCGGCGATGATCAGCATCGGGCGGCCCATCTGGGCGACCTTCTCGAGGATCGGAAGCAGATCCTTCATCGACGAGATCTTCTTGTCGTGGATGAGGATGTATGCGTCCTCGAGCACCGCTTCCATCTTCTCGGGATCGGTGACGAAGTAGGGCGAGAGGTAGCCGCGGTCGAACTGCATGCCGTCGACCGTCTCGAGCGTGGTCTCGAGGCCCTTCGCCTCCTCGACCGTGATCACGCCGTCCTTGCCGACCTTCTCCATCGCCTCGGAGATGAGGTCGCCGATCTCCTTGTCGTTGTTGGCGGAAATGGAGCCAACCTGCGCGATCTCCTTCTTGCCGGCGGTGGGCACCGAGATCTTCTTGAGCTCCTCGACGACGTGCGCGACGGCCTTCTCGATGCCGCGCTTGAGCGCCATCGGGTTCACGCCGGCGGTGACGTTCTTGAGGCCCTCACGGAAAATCGCCTGGGCGAGGACCGTCGCGGTCGTCGTCCCATCGCCCGCGAGATCGGAGGTCTTGGTCGCGACCTCCTTCACCATCTGGGCGCCCATGTTCTCGAGCGGATCGGCCAGCTCGATCTCCTTCGCGACCGTCACGCCGTCCTTGGTGACGGTGGGCGCGCCGAACTTCTTGTCGAGGACGACATTCCGTCCCTTGGGGCCGAGCGTCACCTTCACCGCGTCGGCCAACTGATCGACGCCGCGCTTGAGCGCCGCGCGCGCATCGACGTTGAAATGGAGTTCCTTGGCAGCCATATCTGGGTCCTCTGTAGGTTCTGGAATTATTTCTCTACAAGGCTAAGACGTCAGGTGTCAGAAGTCAGATTTCAGAATTCAGAACGTCTTTCTGATATCTGATCCCTGACGTCTGACGTCCGACGTCTTGGACGTTCATCCCACAATCGCGAGGATATCGGACTCTCTGAGGATCAGGTACGTATCACCATCGAGGGTGACCTCGGTGCCGCTGTACTTTCCGTAGAGGATCTTGTCGCCGACCTTGACCTCCATCGGGACGCGCTTGTCCTTCTCGTAGCGGCCCGGCCCGGCGGCGATGACTTCGCCCTGCTGGGGCTTTTCCTTGGCGGTGTCCGGGATGTAGAGTCCGCCGCGCATCTGCTCGGTCTCCTCGAGCGGCTTGACGACGACCCGGTCGGCCAGGGGGTTGACCTTGACGGTGCTCTTGGTGGCCATGACGTGCGCCCCTCCGGTTCTAGGGTTCAGGAATGAGTGAGTGAGGTGGGTTAGCACTCGTTTTCCCAGAGTGCTAACAGCCCCGACATTACGGGCTCCTGGCCCCCCCGTCAAGGGGCGTTTCCCCGAAGGAGTATACCAGATTAACCTATTGCAAAAATTGTTGTTACGACGCAGGCCGCGGTGCCGGCAACGGGGGTCTAACGCACCCCTTCGTTCACGATCGCAAACGCCATCCGAAGGCCGTGTAGTGTGAGGTACGGCTCCACCAGCTCGATCTCCGTACAGAGCGGGACCAGCACCTCGGCCAGCCCACCCGTCGCCACCACCTTCGGCGTCGCGCGCGTCGGCCACTCGCGCTTGATCCGCCTCACGAGCCCGTCGATCGAGTCCGCCGCCCCCAGCATCACACCGGCGCGAATGCATTCCTCGGTGCGCCGTCCAATCGCCCGCGCCGGCGGCACGAGCTCGGTCGCCGGCAGCTTGGACGTCCGCCTGACGAGAGTATCGGCCGACGTCGTGACGCCAGGCGCGATCACGCCCCCGAGGAACACGCCGTCGGCCGTGATGCAGTCGAAGGTGGTCGCGGTCCCAAGGTCCACCACGATGCAATCGCTGCCATACATCCGGCTGGCCGCGAGTGTGTTGACGATGCGGTCCGCGCCGACCGTCAACGGCTCCTCGACATCGAGGGTAATGGGCAGCGCGCTTCGTCCATCGATCACCGTCACCCGCGCCTCGAGCCAGCGCTCACATGCCTCGGCGAGCGGACCGGTGATCCCGGGCACGACCGAGCCGATCGAGGCGCCGCCGAGCGCCGTGGTGTCGATGCGCGCCGAGCGCACGAGCTCCGTGAGCAGAACGCCGTACTCGTCGGCCGTCCGCGCGGCGCCCGTCGTGATACGCCAGTGCGCGCGGAGGCCGTCACCCTCGAACACCCCGATGGTGGTCTCGGTATTCCCCACGTCGAACACGATGATCACGGCTCCTCCTCGAGGACGAGCGATCCTGCGCGTGCGAGCGCGATCTCGCCGTCGCGCTCGATCATCAGCGACCCATCCGGCGCCACCCCACGGACGCGTCCCTCCACCGGGGCACGACAGCGCTTGCCGGCACCGTGATCTCGCGCGGCCCACCGCGCGAGCTCGTCAGGCGACAGGATCCCCCGCGCCCGTGCGGCGGCACGCACCGCCGGAACCAGCTCGGCCAGCACCTCGAGCCGCCGAGTGCCCTCGCGCAGGGTCGCCGCCACGGCGCCGTCGTCAGGCGGCCGCGCGTTGACGCCGATTCCAATCGCCACCCAATCGACCTGGCGCTCCCGCCATCGGGTCTCGACGAGAATGCCGGCCAGCTTCCCGCCCCCGACGAGGAGATCGTTGGGCCATTTGAGCCGTACGGGACCGGCCGTATACCGCTCGAGCACTGCCGCCGCCTTGAGCCCAAGCCGGATCGAGAGCACGCCGAGCGCTGCTGCCTCGTTAGGGCGTTCGAGCAGCGTCATCCAGATGCCCGCCTCGGCGCGCGAGTGCCAGGGACGCCCGCTCCGTCCACGCCCGGACGTCTGCTCATCGGCGAGCACCAGCGTCCCCGCCATCGCGCCCTCCGCCCCGAGCGCGTGGGCAACGTCCATCGTCGAGCCCACCGACGGCAGGACCTCCACCCGCGGCAGATCGAGCAGGCGCGCGAGCGTGGCCGGGGATTCGGCGTCCCAGGTGGGCGAGGTCGTGATCATGATCGCGCCGCCACGAGCGCCAGCACCCCAAGACCCAGCACGATGCGATAGGCCGCGAACACCCCGAATCCATGGCGGGCCACGTACCGAAGCAGCACGCTGATCGCGAGCCAGCCGCTGAGCCCCGACGCAATCACGCCCGCCACGATCGGCGCCCCCAGCCCGCCCTCGGCGATCGCCTTGGGCACCTCGTACACGGCCGCCGCGGCGGTGATCGGCATGCTCATGAGGAAGGCGAACACCGCCGCGCTCTCGCGGTGGAAGCCCATCGCGCGTCCCGCGGTCATCGTCGAGCCGGAGCGCGACACCCCCGGGACCAGCGCCAGCACCTGCGCGAGCCCGAACAGCAGCGCGTGCCCCCATCGCATGTGGGAGAGAGCGCGCTGGTGCGGTGAGAACCGGTCGACCGCCCAGAGAATGATGCCCATGACGATCAGGGTCGTGGCGATCAGGGTCGGCGTGCGGAACACGGTCTCCGCGTAGTCGGCGAGCAGCAGTCCCCCGATGCCACCCGGGATCGTCGCGATGATGAGAAACACCACGCGCTGCTCCTCCTCGGTCTGCACGCGGCGCGTGATCGCGATGCGCCAGGTCGCGCGAGCGAGCGCGACCCACTGCGCGCGGAAGAACCAGAGCACCGCCGCCAGCGTGCCGACGTGGAGCGCGACATCGAACGCGAGCCCCGGGCTCTCCCATCCGAGAATCCACGGTGTGAGCGCCAGATGCGCCGAGCTGCTGATCGGAAGAAACTCCGCCAGGCCCTGCAGCACGCCGAGCACGATCGCCTGCAGGACGGTCAAGTCAGCTCTCCCGTGGAGACCGTAGACATGATCTAGTGTCGACCGATGACGAGCGCGGCGATGGCGACCACCATCGCCGCCTTGAGTAGCCAGGCCGCACCGTCGCGAGCCGCGTAGAGTCGGCGAACCGCGAGGACGGCGAGAAAGATGGTCGGGATGAGCAGCAACGCGAAGAGGGGATACGCCGTCGCGAGCAATGCGACGCCCACGGCGTAGGCCCCGACACCACCGGCGACGGTGGCGCGCGCCATTCCGTGGCCCAAGCTCACGGGCACGGTGCGCCGGGTGGCGGCGTCGGCCGGCGCATCTTCGACGTCCTTCGCGACCTCTCGCGCGAAGTGCAGCGGAGCCGCGACCGCGACGAGGAGCGCTCCCTTCCCCACCTCACCAACGGCCGCCGCACCGTACAGGAATGGGAGGGACCCGAGCCCCGCGACCGCCACGTTGCCCGGGATGCCGCGACTCTTGAGACGCGAAGTGTAGATCCACAGGGTCGCGACGACCCCCACCGTGAGCGCGCCGAGCCACCAGGCAATCATCGCCGTGAGAGCGACGGCGACGACCGAGGAGGCGATGGCGAGGCGCATGGCCTGGTGCGGCGTGATCGCGCCCGAGGGCAGCGGACGCTCCGGGTGCGCGACCCGGTCGATGTCCACGTCGGCGATGTCGTTGGTCGCATTCGCGACCGCCGTCAGCGCGAACGCCGCGACCACCGTCGCCCCCACCGCAGCGGTGAGCCGCCCGGCGCTCCACCAGGCGCCCGCCACCACCCCTGCCCCCGCGAGCAGAGCATTCCGCCATCGGACCAGCGCCAGCCACTCGTCAGGCGAGGACACGCGTGTAAAAATCCTCGTACCGCGTGACGATGTCGTTCTGGGAGAAGCGCTCTCGCGCGTCGGCGGCGGCGGCGGCGCTCATCGCGTTCCACTTGTCCGGCGACGAGAGAATGTCGACGGCGGCCGCGGACATCCCCTCGACGTCACCGACGTCACGCAACACGCCGGTGACGCCATCGCGCACGACTTCCGGCAGACCCCCGGCTCTCGCGCCAATCACCGGGACTCCGCAGGCCAACGCCTCGAGGGCGCTGAGCCCGAACGACTCGCGCTCGGTGGGAAGCAGAAACAGGTCGGCTCCCGCCAGCAACGGCGCAATCGCATCGAGCCGGCCGAGGAACATCGTCTGATCGGAGACGCCGAGGGCCTCCGCCTCCTTCTCCGCCGTCACGCGCTCCGGACCGTCGCCGACCATGACGAGCACGCTCGGCATCGCGCGGGCCACGTGCGCGAAGATGCGTACCACGTCCTTCACGCGTTTCACCGGCCGGAAGTTCGAGATGTGCATCAGCACCTTGCGACCCGGTGGCACCTGATCGCGGATGGTGTTGGTGTACTTGCCCCGGTGGTAGACGTCGGGGTCGATGAAGTTGTGAATGACCTCGACCGCGCAGGCGGTGCACCCGAAGGCGTTGTACGTCTCACGCCGCAGATACTCGGACACGGCCGTCAGCGCGTCCGAGCGCTCGATCGAGAACTTCGTGATGGCGTGGAACGACGGGTCCTGGCCCACCAGCGTGATGTCGGTGCCATGCAGCGTCGTCGCAATGCGCACGCCCGACCCACCGTCCTCGAGCATCTCCCGTGCGATCCACGCGCTGGTCGCGTGCGGAATGGCGTAGTGCACGTGCAGCAGGTCGAGCCGATGCGTTCGCACGACCTCGTGCATGCGGACGGCGAGCGCGAGGTCGTACGGCGGATACTCGAAGAGCGGATAGCGTCCGACGTCGACCTCGTGAAAGAATACCCGGGGCAGAAACGACGGCAGGCGGAAGGGCTGCTGGTAGGTGATGAAGTGCACGAGATGGCCGCGGCCGGCGAGCGCGATGCCCAGCTCGGTGGCCACGGCGCCCGATCCCCCATAGGTGGGATAACAGCTGATGCCGATTCTCACTCCCGTGCTCCTCCCCTCCACCAGCGCGTCGCGAGCTCGATCGCGCGCGCGTCCGTTGGGTCGATGCTCGTCACCCGTTCATCGGGCAGCTGATGCCGGAACCAGGTTCGCTGCCGCTTGGCGTATTGGCGCGTCTCGACGACGACACGCGCCATCATCGCCGCGCGAGTCAGGGTGCCGCGCACCCGGTCTCTCACCGTGCGATAGCCGGTCGCGTTCCATGCGGGAGCATCCTCGGGAACGGACCGGACCAGCTCGCGCACCTCCTCCTCCCATCCGGCGCGCACCATCGCCTCGGCGCGCTCCTCGATTCGCCGGGCGAGCACGGCCGGCCGAGGATTCACCACGAGCCATCGTGCGCGCACACTCGGCGCGCGCGCGTGCTCCCGGTGCCACCTGCTGATCGGTTGCCCCGTGAGCAGCGCCATCTCGATCGCGCGCAGCAGTTGCGTGCGGCCGAGGTGTGCGCGCGGAGGGTCGAGGCGCTCACACCAGGACCGAAGCTGGGGAACGGTCATGGACGCGAGCACGTCCGCGAGCGCCGCACGGCGCTCGGCATCGAGCGGCGGCTCCTCGAAGAGAGGCATCGCGAGCGCGCGGAGGTAGAAGCCAGTGCCTCCGACCACCACCGGCGTGCGGCCAGCCTCGAGCGCCTCGGCGATCCACCCCTTCGCCTCGTCGGCCCACGAGGCGGCCGAATAGCGCTCGGTCGGCTCGACGATGTCGATGCCGCGGTGCGGCACGCTCCGACGCTCGGCGCGTGTGGGCTTCGCGGTGCCGATGTCGAACCGGCGATAGATCTGTCGTGAGTCCGCACTGATGATGGTCGTGGGCTCGCGATCAGCCAGCGTGAGCGCGAGCGCCGACTTTCCGGCGGCCGTTGGGCCGCAGATGATGCGCAGCTCAGCGTCGGCCAAACCGGCGATCGACTTCGTCCCAGGGCACGTGGACGATCGTCGCCCGCCCGTGCACATCGTGCGCCGGCAGCTCGGTATCGCCGAGCGCGGTGTAGAGCGCGCGCATCTCGCCCGAAGACAGCGTGTCCCCCGCCTTGATCGCCGCCTTGCAGGCGACCGTCGCGGCCAGGCGCTCGTGCCGTGACGCGACGCTCGCGAACCGATTCCCCGCCAGCGCATCGAGGGTCTCACGAATGCAGCGCTCGGCGTCGAAGCGGGGATGGGGCATTGGGACGGCGCGAATGATGAGCGTGTGCCCGCCAAAGCCCTCCACCTCGAATCCGAGCGCGGCAAACAGATCCTGATGCTCCTCGAACGCATCGGCCTCCGCGGGACCGAGGTGCAGCGTGAGCGGAAAGAGCAGTCGCTGCGACGGCGCCTCGCCCCGCTCGAGCGTGCCCAGGAACTTCTCGAACAGCACGCGCTCGTGCGCCGAGTGCTGATCGATGAGAACGAGCCCGTCCTCTCGCTCGAACATGAGATAGGTGTCGCGCAGCTGGACCAGCGGCGGGACCGGCGCGTCGTCAGGCAGGCGTTCCGTCCCGGACCTCGCGGCCGCGTCGGGATCATCGAGCAGCGGCCCGAAGGAGCCATCGGGTCGCCGCAGCACCTCCGTATCGACGGCGGTCGCCACGGTACCGTGGCTCGACCCGCCGAACGACCATGCGCGATAGCCGAGCGCCGGCGCGCTGGCCGGTGTTCCCAGGGCGCGGCGCACCGCCGCCTCCACGGCGCGCTCGACCGTCCACCGATCGCGAAAGCGCACTTCGGCCTTCATCGGATGCACGTTGACGTCGACAGTCTCACCAGGGATCGTGAGCTCGAGCAGCATCGAGGGCCGCACACCTGCCGGGAGCGTCGAGCGGTACGCGGCCTCGGCGGCGCGCACGATCCCATGATCGCGCACGGTACGTCCGTTGACGATGAGAAAGATGCGGCGGGTGGCGGTGCCAACGTCGCCGGGCCGCTCGACGAGCCCCGACACGTGGATCGAGCCACTCACGTCGTCGACGTCGACGAGCGCATCGGCGTAGGCACCGCCCCAGAGCGCGGCGACGCGAGCGCGGACCGACGCGGCCGGGGCGAGCGCCAGCGCCTGCCGGCCATCGTGCACAGCGGTGAGGCGCACGTCGCGCCGCGCGAGCGCGATGCTCGTGAGCACCTCCGCGGTTGCGCGCCATTCCGACCGGGGTGACCGAAGAAACGAGAGACGCGAGGGAGCGTTCGAGAAGAGCCGCGTCACCGTGACCGTGGTCCCCCGCCGGCGGCTGCACGCACCAACCTCGCGCACGTCCCCCGCTTCCGCACGCACCACCGTTCCGGCGCCATCCGCGGCGGCCGTCTCGATCTCGATGGCGCACACAGAAGCAATCGCGGCGAGCGCCTCGCCGCGAAAGCCGAATGTCTCCACCCCGACGAGATCGTCGGTGCGGCGGATCTTCGAGGTCGCATGTCGCGCCAGCGCGAGGAGCGCGTCGTCGCGCGCCATCCCGAGGCCGTCATCGGCGACGCGAATTCTCGCGCGACCGCCGTCGCCGACGTCGATCTCGATGGTGTGCGCCGACGCATCGAGCGCGTTCTCGAGCAGCTCCTTGACCACCGACGCCGGCCGCTCGATGACCTCCCCGGCGGCGATCTGGTCGACGACGGTGTCGGGGAGAACGGCGATGCGCGGCATGAGTGAAGCTACGCGCGCTTGCCGCGGGCGGTCAATTGTGCGCGAGCCTCACCAGCAATGCGTGCTCGACCCACCCGTCGCGCGCCCCGGCGAGCGAGACCCGTGTCCAGTCACCCCGTCGTTCCTCGATGCGCGCGACCTCCCCAACGCGGGCGACGGCGCCGTACTCCGCGGCGAGCGCGGGAAGCGTGCGCAGCGCGCCGGTGGCGTCGAGCACCGCCAGCCCACGTCCGGTGACGACCGAGTGCGCGGTGAACGCGACCGCGGCCAGAGCGAGTGAAAGCGAGATGCCCCCGAGTGCCACGGCGGTGGATCCGGGGCGTTGGGTGCGAAATGCGACCACCAGCCAGGCGAGACACCAGAGCGACGCGGCGATGAGCGCGAGCGGTCCCACGGGGAGCGGTGGGACGTCGCCGAGCGACTCGTCGACTGGCAGATCGACGCGGGCGAGTGCTTCGCGGGCGTCGGTCGCGAGGGGCTCGAGCCGAAGCGCCCGCTGCCATCCCACGACCGCGCGCGCGGTGTCGGCGGCCTGCCACGATGCGCTCCCGTAGTTCATCCACGCATCCGGCGCGCGCGGCTCGGCGGTCGCCAGGGCACCGAACTCGCGCGCGGCATCCGAATACCGCTGGGCTCGGTAGGCCGCGACGCCGGCGGCGAACCGGCGTGCCGGATCGACGTCCGCGGCCTGAATAGCGAACGCGGTGTGTGCACCCAGCAGGAGCAGCACACCCAGGAGCGCGCCGGAGATCGCGGCGCGGAGCGACTCGCGCGAGCGCGCTTCGCGATCGATGTCCCGATAAATGCGCCAGGCGCGCTTGGCCGCATCGTTCACGGCCGCGGGCGCCCCACCGAATGCGGCTCGATCGAGCTCGGCGAGCAGCGCGTCGGCCTGGTTGGCGACCGCCGCGGAGACGCCGGCGCGCCGTGCGGCCCGGGCGAGCGCGCCGTTCGAGGCAAGCGTGGCGGCGCTCACGTTGAGCCGTTCGGCAAGGGCGCGCACCAGAGCGCGCCGCAGCTCAGTCGCGGACACCGAGCGGCGCTGCCGGGCCAGGCCACGGAGATCGCGAAACACCGGGGCCGGACGCGCGCGCGCGCGGCGTCGACTCGTCAGGCGGCGGATGGTTGCCGGCAAGGGCGCGAGCCCGAGGAGCAGCCAGAATTCACGTCGCTCGTGAGGCGGCACGGGCAGCGGCCCGCGGAAGGTGGAGCGAATCGCCAGGGGCGCCACCGCCATCGTTCCGGTATCGGCGCCCGCCAGCGTGCCCGGCGCGATGAACACCGAATCGGGCGCGGCTTCCGCCAGCTGGTAGCTCTCGGTCCACGGATCGAAGTACCAGTACCGCACTGGCGGAAGGGTGCGCATACCCGGTCGCGTGGGGGTCAGGACCCAATCGAACTCCTTGGCGCCGCGCACGGTGTCGCGATCGGAGGCGACGGTCACCCGCTCATCGGCGGGAACCGCGGTCGCCCACGGAACGCGCAGCGAGGGACGCGGGAGAAGCTTGACGTTGCCCACCCCGGCCACGCGCACTCGCAGCATGAGCGGATCGCCGACGCGCGCTCGGCCGGTATCGAGGTCGGCGGCGATGCTGAGCGAGCCGACGGCGCCCTGGAAGTCCGGCGGGCGACCCGCGGCCGGGGGATCGATCGCCACGACGACGATGCTGTCGCTCCGCGCCTCGTAGCTCTCGTCGCGACTGAAGAAGCTCGGCGTGAGCGGCAGCGCGTAGGTGAGGCGCGCCGAAGGGATCGTGAAGCGTCCGGCGGCAACGGGGAAGATCGCGCGCTGGTAGACGAACGCCTCGAACGATTTCCCTCGCGACGACACGGTATACGCGGGGAGATCGGACGGTGATTCGTAGGCGAGCATCCCCCGCATCTCCGGCGCGAAGAACTCGGGACGACGCACGCGGTCGCGCACCGATCGGGCGAAGAACGCCGCGACCTGGTAGGTGGCCTGTTGCCCCACATAGACGGTTTCCGGCACGACGAGCGCGCGCACCTGAACGGGGGCGAGCGTGTCGAGGACGGGGTTGCGCGTGATCGCCGGTGCGCGCGAATAGTCGCGGGCGCGCAGCTGCGCGTCCCCGGCGTGGGGGATGACCGCGGCGACCGTCGCGGCTCCGAGAAGAAGCCGTCGTTTCACCAGTCCTTTCCCCTCGGCGGCGTGTCAGGCTGGTTGGTGCGTTGCTTCCGCCCCTGCACTTCCTGCTCGTCACGCGCGGCGCTGTTGAGAATCTGCTCGGCCTGGCGCTCTGACAGACTTCCGGCCGGGCGTGGCATTGCTTCGCGCGGCTGGGCGGCCGGGTCCTCGCGCGGTTGCTCGGAGGTCTCGCCGCCGCCGCCGCCCCCGCCCCCCGATGCCTGCTCACGATGCCGTGCCAGCTCGTAGTTCCACTTGGCATCGAGCGCCTCGGGGCGTGCGCGCAGCGCGCGCTTGTACGCGTCGACGGCCGCGGCGAACGCCTGCGTGGCGGCGTCGCCCTCGAGCCGGCGTCCCCGCTCGAGGAAGATGTACCCGAGGTTGAAGAGGGCGCGGTACCGCGTCTCGAGGTCGGTCGACAGCGCCGCGCGCTCGAGGGCCTCGATCGCCTCGTCGGCGCGGCCGGCCAGAATCAGCGCCGTGCCGTAGTTGTACTGTACGCGCGGCGAGCGATCCCCCCGCACGATCTCCCGCCGGTAGGCCTCGGCGGCTTCCGCATAACGACGCGCGCGGAACAGCTCGTCCCCTTCCGTGCCGGCGGCGTGGGCGCGACCGGGCAGCGCGAGCACGACGAGGAGCGCGGCGGCGGCGGTGCGCGCCGCGGCCGGGGCGCGGCGCCGGGCGCCGCGGCGCTCGGCAAGGAGCGTATCAGCGAGCAGGCAGAGCAGCGCCGGAAGCAGAAAGAGCTGGAACTGGGGGCGCCGCTCGGCGCCGGCCTGGGCCATGCGCCCCTGACGGCGCAGTGTGGCGAGCGAGCGGCGGATGTTGGCGGCCTTGTCGGTCGCGGCCGCGGCGATGTACACGCCATTGGCCGCGCGCGCAGCGGCCTCGAGCAGCTCCGGTGTGTGCCGGGACACGACGATCTCCCCGTTCTCATCACGCTTCAACGTCTGCCCTCCCGCTCCGCGCTCGGGGATGGTCGCGCCGGCTGGCGTTCCGAAGCCCACCGTTACGAGCGTAATCCCCGCTTCAGCCGCCCGCTTGGCGGCCTCGACGACATCGCTCTCCGGCTCGAAGGCCTCCCCGTCACTCATGATGACGAGTGCGCGGTCGCTTCCGCTACGTGAGGTGAGTAAGAGATCTGTTCCCTGTCGAATGGCGCGCGCGAGCGAGCTTCCCGCCTGCCCCACGACGCTGGGGTCGAGATTGTCGAGGTAGAGCTCGAGCGCGCCCTTGTCGACCGTGAGCGGAGTGAGGATGTAGCTGCGCCCCGCGAAGGCGATGAGGCCGAATCGATCGCCGGGCGAGCCGGCGAGGAACCGGCGAGCCTCCTGCTTCATGCGCTCCAGGCGGTCGGGGCGCTCATCGGTGGCCCGCATGGAGAGCGACGCGTCGAGCGCGAGGACGATATCGGCCCCGCCCGCTCGCACGATCGCGCGCTCGGTGCCCCATCGCGGACCAGCGTACGCGATGCCGGCGAAGATCGTGGCGAGCGAGAGCAGGACAATGCGGGGAATCGGCGATCGCGTCGCCGCGACCGGGATGAGCCGCGCGACGATCCCCTCCTGGCCTAACGCGGCAAGGCGACGGCGGCGCTGGCGGAAGGCGACCATCAGCGACGCGGCCACCGCGACGGCGAGGACGGGGGCCGCCACGAGCGCCCACGGGATGTCGAAGTAGGGCATCATGGCAACGGGCCCCGCCAGGCCAGCAGCGCCATCTCGGCCGCGATCGCGATGAGCACCAGCGCGAGCGGCCACCGGTACTGCTCGGTGTATTGCGTGTACGTGCGCGTCGTCACCGGCACGCGCTCGAGGCGATCGATCTGCTCGTAGATGCGCTGGAGCGCCGCCGCGTCGCGCGCGCGGAAGTAGCGTCCCCCGGTGGTGCGCGACACGTCGGTGAGCAGCTTCTCGTCGATGCGCACGGGGCGGTTCTCGTAGCGCAGCCCCGTGAGCCCGCGGCCCACGGGCACGGGGGCGACCCCCTCGGTTCCCGCCCCCACGGTGTAGATCCGGATGCCGTACGCGGCCGCGGCCTGCGCCGCGGTGCGCGGGTCGATGTTGCCGCGATTGTTCTCACCGTCGGTGAGCAAGATCATCACGCGCGAGCGGCCGGGGGCGTCGCGCAGGCGATTCGCCGCGGTGGCGATCGCCGTGCCGATCGCCGTGCCGTCCTCGAGCAGTCCCGCGTGGAGGTGGTCGACGGCGGCGAGGATCACCGGGTAGTCGAGCGTGAGCGGCGTTTGCGTGAGCGCTTCGCCGGCGAAGGCCACCAGCCCAATGCGATCGCTGCGACGCCCGTTGACGAACTGCTTCACCACGTCCTTGGCCACCTCGAGCCGGTTCTGCGGCTGGAAATCCTCCGCCAGCATCGAGCTCGACAGATCGACGACGAGGACGATGTTGATGCCCTCGCTCGTTATGGTCTCGGCGCGCGCGCCGGACCGCGGACGCGCGAGGGCAATGATGAGAGCGGCAATCGCGAGCGCGCGGAGCGCCACGAGGAGGCGCGCGATGCCCCGGCCGGCCCGGGGGCCGCGCGCCAGCACATCGGCGCGCGAGAACACGATCGCGGGCCGGTGCCGCCGGCGCCGCCAGATCCACCAGGCCGGAATGGCGACCAGGAGGATGAGCGCCCAGGGAGCGGCGAACTCGAGACCGAAGACTCTGATCATGCCGCCTTCCCCGCCGCCGCCGCGGCCATCGCGCGCGCGCTCACCTGCTCCACGTCGCGCACGATCGCGCGCGCCTCCTGGCCCATCTCACGTGCACGCTCCGCCGTCACGGAGCGGCGCGCGAACTTCACGAGGTCGGCTTCGCCGAGGATGGCGCCCAGCCGCTGCACCGGCAGGTCGGCCCGTGACCGGAGATACCCGACGAGCTCGGTGCTGGTGAGCGATGGGGACGCGCCGGGGAGTCGCAGCGCGAGATAGTCACGCATCACCTCGACCATGAGCGCCACGAAGCGGCCACGCTCTCCCGCCTCGAGCAAGCCCATCCGCTCCACGCGGGTAAACTCGCGCTCCGCGTACTGCATGGCGTCGACCGGAGCAGGCGGAGGTTTTCGACGGCGGCGGCGCAGGTACCACCAGACGAGCAGTCCGATGACGGCGAGCGCGAGCAACGCGACGACGACCCACCGCCACCAGGGGGGATCGGCGGCCATGATGTCGCGCGGCGGCTTCGGATCGTGGAGTGCGGTGTCGGCGGGCAGCACGCTCCGGACGTACACGCGAGCCCGCAATGGCACCCGGCTCTCGGCGTCAGGCGTGGTGACCACCGCATCCTCGAACACGATGGTCATCGTGCCTGTGTCCCACGCCGCCAGTCGCCACCGCGCCGTCTCCTCGGTACGGAGCGAGTCGCTCGCCGAATCGAGCATTCGGGAGCTGACGATCTCCAGCGACTCGGACGTGTCGGGGGCGGTGGGCCACGCGATCGTGGCGCCCTCGGGCGCTCGCAGGCGTGCCGCGACGATGAAGCGCGTGCCGACGGTCACCGTCTCCGGACGCACCGCGACGCCGAGCTGGATGCCCTGAGCGGGACCCTGGGGCGCAGCGGGCGCCGGCTGGGCCACCCCCTGGACGAGCAGAACCAGGGCAATGCGAATCACCGGCGCCGCCCGCCGCGCGTCTCGCGCGCGCGAAAGAACTTGAGCAGGGGCTCGATGTAGCTCGCGTCGGTACGGACGACGATCTCGTCGATGGCGAGGCGCCGAAACGTCCGGCGGCGCTCCGCCCGCTCCGCGCCCGCCATCTCCTCGAACGACCTCCGCACGCCGGCGTCGCTCGTGTCGACGGTGACGGTCGTGCCGCTCTCGGGATCGACGAATCGGGCGAGCCCGACGTTCGGCAGCGAGATCTCACGCGGATCCTCCATCGTCACCGCGACGACGTCGTGGCGCTGCGCGAGGATCTTGAGGGGGCGCTCGATGTTGGGCGCGATGAAGTCGGAGATGAGAAAGATGATCGCGTGGTGCGAGAGCATCTTCGCCAGGTAGTCCGCCGCGGCGGCGATGTCGGTCTTCCGTCCCACCGGCTCGAACGCGAGCACATCGCGCACGACGCGCAGGGCGTGCCGCCGCCCCTTCCCGGGCGGCACCACATGCTCGGCCCGATCGGTAAACAGCAACGCACCCACGCGGTCGTTGTTCCGAATCGCCGACATGGCGAGCACGGCGCTCAGCTCGCTCGCGAGCTCGCTCTTGAATCGCGCCTGCGTGCCGAACCGCTCCGAGCCGGACAGATCGATGGCGAGCATCACCGTGAGCTCACGCTCCTCGATGTAGCGCTTGACGTAGGGGTGGCCCATGCGCGCCGTGACGTTCCAGTCGATCGTGCGCACCTCATCGCCGGGCTGGTACTCGCGCACCTCGGCGAACTCCATCCCTTGCCCCTTGAATACGGAGTGATACTCGCCGGTGAACAGCGAGTTCACGAGGCCGCGGGTTCGAATCTCGAGGAGCTTGACCTGCCGCAACACTTCCGGCGGAACGGCCCGGGAGGAGCTTGCCGTCCGCGCGCGCGCGGGCGCCTCGGTGGCGATCGGGGCGCTTCCGGACACCCGCGACACTTCGCGCCGCCGGTCGGCCCGCGCAACCGGAGGGGCGCCCGGTCGTTTCGTTCCCTTCGGGCTCACGGGCTCTCGATCGCGCCCAGAATCTTGTTGACGATGATGTCGCTCGTGACCTCCTCCGCCTCGGCTTCGTACGTCGTCAACACGCGGTGCCGCAGGATGTCGGGGGCGATCGCCTTCACGTCGTCGGGGGTCACGAAGTTTCGGCCGCGGAGGAACGCGTGCGCGCGCGCCCCTTGCGCGAGGAAGATCGTGGCGCGCGGGCTGGCGCCGTACTCGATGAGCGGGGCGAGGTCCTTGAGTCCGGCCTCGTGGGGTTTGCGCGTGGCATGCACGATGTCGACGATGTAATCCATGATCCGCTCGTCGACGTAGAGGTCAGCGATGCGGCGCCGTGCGTCGAGCACCTGCTGCGGCGTCGATGCGTGCTGGACCGGGATCGGCTCCCCGCTCGCCATTCGACGCATGATCTCCTTCTCTTCGTCGCGCGTGGGATATCCCACGTGCAGCTTGAGCATGAAGCGGTCGACCTGCGCTTCGGGGAGCTGATAGGTCCCTTCCTGCTCGATGGGATTCTGCGTCGCGAGCACGAGGAAGGGCTCCTCGAGCCGGTGCGTCGTCCCGCCGATCGTCACCTGCTTCTCCTGCATGGCCTCGAGGAGGGCGGCCTGCACCTTCGCCGGCGCGCGGTTGATCTCGTCGGCGAGAATGATGTTCGCGAAGATCGGACCCTTCTTGGCGCTGAATTTCCCGGTCGCCTGATCGAAGACCATCGTGCCGATCACGTCGGCCGGGAGCAGGTCGGGAGTGAACTGGATGCGCTGGAAGGTCGTGCTGATCGTCTCCGCCAGCGTCTTCACCGTCAGCGTCTTCGCGAGGCCAGGGACGCCTTCGAGGAGGACGTGTCCGCCCGTGAGGAGCCCGATGAGAAGGCGCTCGACCATGTAGTCCTGCCCCACCACGCGTCGACCGACTTGCGTGATGATGCCCTGAACGAGTGCCGTGTCGGCGGCGGGGGCGGCGGTGCGCGTGGCCATGCAGTTGGTCCTTTGTAAGTGTGCTCAGGGTGCTCAGCGTGCTCAGGTTCAGGAACATGCCGGGTGCACTCTGAGCACCCTGAGCACCCTTACCTCTTGATCCGGTACCCCTCGTCCTCTTCCTCGAACACCCACACCGCCATTCGGGCGGGCTCAATGGGCGCATCGGGATCGATCGCGGTCCATCGCGCGCTCGAGCCGGTGCGGACGTCGCGCGTCACCGCGGTGATCGCGCTCGCCCGCTGGACCCAGAGGGCGAGGTTGGCCGGCCGCAGATCCACCCATCCCCGTAATGCGATGTCCGCGCCACGATCCTCGGGGGGGACCACGACCTTCTCGCCGCGAAGCACGTGTTCCCCATCCGAGAGCAGGATCGGGAGCCCAACGGAGAGAATCTGCCGCCGCACGTTGGGCTCCCGCTCGCGGATGAGCCGCTCGCACTCGCGCGCCACGCAGGCGGCATCGGCGGTGGCGAGTGCGCGTACCGAAGGGTACAGACGGCTGATCAGGTAGGCCTCGAACAGCAGCTTGGTCAAGCGCGGGGGCCCCAGCATCTCGAATGCCACCGACCGCACCCCGTGCTGATCCTCGAGCGCGCGCAGGCCGGCGATCGCCATCGATCGCAAATACCCTCCGCGATAGGTCGGCCCGAATGTCGCCCCGTCCAGGGCGGCGACGATGTCCTTGCCCGTCGGCCGCCCGGTGAGCTCCATGATCACCGCCTCGGCGATTTCTTCAGGGGTCACCAGCTCCATCTGGCCGAGCGCGGTCACGGTCTCGAATTCATCGCGCGCGAAGACGCCGTTCTCCCCCACGTTGATGAAGACGCTCTCCAGCTGCTTCCCTGTCTTTTTCCATCCGCGGGCGCCGGCCGCGAACGCGTCGCTCAGGCGCATGGGCGTTTCGCAGTCGACGAGCTCGACCGGGCGTCCCCCGCGCCGAACGGGGCCGTAGCCGATCTCCTTCCACCCGATAACGGCCGTCGGCTTGATCTCGATCATGGCCGGCGCCCCGGGGGTGCGCGCCATGAGAAAGAGAAATAGACTCTGCGCGCCCGCGACGGCTGACTTCGACATCAGGGTGCGAGACGGCTTTTCCTCGCTGTGCGTATACGGAATGTTGAGACCCATCCCTCCCGTGCCGCTCGTTCCGATCTTTACGTACGCTTTCGTCCCGGCACGACGCAGCCCTTCGAACAGGGTCTGCATGTGACGGATGAGCTGCGGCAGGGGCAGGGTGAGCAGGTGACGCTCGACTTCCTCCGTGCTCGCCCCACCCCGCACCGCCGCGTCCATGAGCCGGGCCGAGCTGGCGAACACGTCCTGATACGCGAGCGCGGTGGCGCTGTTCACGCAGTCGACCACCGCATCGGGGCGGATGGTCGTGAGCCACTGAAAGAGCAGGTTGTCGTCGAACGAGGCGCTCGCGGGCCGCAGCACGTCGTCGATCATGCGGCGGCGAGCCGCCGCGTCCTGCATGAGATCGTCGCGCGCGCGCTCGGCGAGATCACTGGGGAGAAAGATGTTGCCCCACCGCGCCTCGACCGGCACCTCGAGCTCGCCGAGATCTCGGAGCCCGGCGTCCGCCTCGGCCTTGGTGAGCGCGGTAATGACGAGACGGCGCGGCCGGAGTTGCGCGAGTCGCCGCGCAACCGCCGTCCCGACCAGTCCCGCTCCCCCGAGGAGGAGCACCGTGGAGTCTCGGATTTCCACGCCGCTCAGCGCTCCCGGATGAGCGCGTCGAGGATGTCCCGCTCGCGCGAGGTGAGCTTGCGCGTGGCCCCCGGGGCGAGCTTGCCGAGCGTGACCGGTCCGAAGCGCGTGCGCACGAGCCGGTCCACCTCCAGGCCTAACGCGAGACAGAGCCGCCGCACTTCCCGATTTCGTCCCTCGGCGATGAGCACGCGAACGTCCCACCGGCCGCCGCCCAGGGAGGTGGCATCGATGTCGCGTACGTGCACGGGACCGTCCTCGAGCATCACGCCCCGTCGCGCGAGGCGAACCGCCGCCTCGGCGTTCCCGCGCACCGTCGCGACGTACTCGCGCTCGACGCCACGACTCGGGTGTGTGAGGGCATGGGCCCCATCGCCATCGGTCGTCAAGAGCAGCACGCCCTCGGTGAGATAGTCGAGGCGCCCCACGTACGTGAGCCCCGGCACCGGCGGGATGAGGTCGAAGATCGTGCGGCGCCCCTGGGGATCGGCGCGGGTGGTCAACACGCCGGCCGGCTTGTTCATTACCAGCCAGGCGGTCGTCCTCGGCGCGATGATGGGGCGGCCGTCGACGGTGATGCGGTCCCGTTCCGGATCGACGCTCTGCCCGGTGCGGGCCGGGGTGCCGTTGATCGTCACACGGCCGGCGACGACGAGCGCCTCGGCGGCGCGACGCGACGCGACGCCGGCCCGCGCCAACGCCCGCTGGATACGCATCGCCGGCATCGGCCTCACTCGGCCGCGTTAGGCGCGGAGGCGTCGGAGGACGCGACGACGCGGAGCGCGATCGCGAGCTCGTCGGCGCGCGGCAGCTCCTCGAGGTGCCGGAGGGCGAAATGCTCGAGGAACAAGGGCGTCGTTCCGTAGAGGAGCGGACGGCCCAACCCCTCGGCGCGACCGACGACGTCGATCAACCCGCGCTCGTGAAGCGACTTCAGCACGCCGCCGACGGCGACGCCCCGGATCTCCTCGATATCCGCCCGCGAGATCGGCTGACGATAGGCGATGATCGCCAGCGTCTCGAGCGCCGCGCCGGAGAGCCGTTGGGGGCGGGCAGCGAGCTGTGCGCGCTCGATCGCCTCGGTGTATTCGGCGCGGGTGAGGATCTGCCAGCCTCCCGCGATCTCCACCAGCTCGACGCCATGGCCCTCCACGTCGTAGTGCTCGCGAATTTCATCGAGGGCAGACGCGACGGCGGCCGCGCTCGCTTCGTCGTCGAGCGCCGCGAGCTCGTCCGTCGGGATCGGACGCCCGCTCGCGAACAGCGCCGCCTCAAGCAGCTTCGCTAGCGGCGTCACGCGAGATCTCCACGAGGGCGAAGGGGCGCGCCTGCACCAGCTTGAGCTCGCCGCGGCGGGCCAGCTCGAGCAGCGCCAGCAGCGCCGAGAGGATCTGCCACGGCTCGGCGTCCGGTTGGACGACATCCCACCAGCGAGCCATCGCCCGCATGCCGAGCACCGCGCGAATGGTCGCCATGGCGCCATCGACGTCGAGCGCGCGCGGTACGATGTCGTGCAGCGTGGGGCGCGTGGCGACGCGCAGCACGCGGTCGACCGCGGACAGCAGCTCGGGAAGCGACAGCGCGAGCGG
The DNA here is from genome assembly GCA_036556765.1 of Gemmatimonadaceae bacterium. GTDB lineage: Bacteria > Gemmatimonadota > Gemmatimonadetes > Gemmatimonadales > Gemmatimonadaceae > JAICNG01. The sequence continues at coordinate 20,202 of DATBIU010000121.1, forward strand.
GCTCGTCGGCGCCGCCGGCTCGGCCGGCAGCCATCCGCGCGCAAACCGGTTGCGCCGGTCCTCGGAGCGGTCCTCGAGCACATCGACCACTTCGCGCATCTGCTGGTACTCGAGCAGCCGGCGCACCAGCTCCGCGCGCGGATCCTCCCACGTGTCGTCGTCCTGCGAGCGTGGGAGCAGCATCTGCGCCTTGATGCGCAGCAGGCGCGCCGCCATCTCGAGGTACTCGGCGGCGTCGCTCAGCTCGAGCCCATGAATCCGCGCGAGGAACTGCTCGCAGATCCGCGCGATCGGAATGTCGGTGATCTCGACTTCCTCCTCGCGGATGAGCGTGAGGAGGAGATCGAGCGGGCCCGAGAACTGATCGAGCTCGACGATGAAGGTCCGCGTCCCTTCGGCCTCGAGCGTCGCGCTCACGTGGGCTGCGCGAGATCGAAGGGAGCGATGAGGCGCGTCGCCACGTCCATCAGCAGGCGCACCGGCGCCATCCACGTCGCGATCACCGCCGGCGCGAACGAGAGCAGCAGGATGAGGATCAGCAATCCATACGCTCCAATGCGCTGGTACTGAAGCGCCCACGCCGGTGGGAGCAGGTACTTCACGACGTGCGAGCCGTCGAGCGGCGGCATCGGAAACAGGTTGAACATGATCAGCACGAGGTTGATCAGGACGCCGAACCGCAGCATCTCCTGCACGTACCCGAGCACCCCGGCCGTCGCCGGAGCGCCATGCCCGAGCGCGCCGACCGCCACGGCGAGCACCACGCACGCGATCGCGATGACGGCGTTCGCCGCGACGCCAGCGAGCGACACAATGATGTCGCCGCGCTTGAACTGACGGTAGTTACGGGGGACGACCGGTATCGGCTTCGCTCCGCCAAAGATCATCGAGCCTCCCGATCCCCAGTACGTCAACGCGGGCAGCAGCAGCGTGAGAAACGGATCGATGTGCTTGACCGGATTCCAGGTGAGGCGGCCGAGCTGGTATGCCGTGGGATCCCCCTGCTTCAGGGCCGCGTAGCCATGCGCGTACTCATGAGCGATGACCGAGAACAGAAATATCGGTAGGCCGAGGAGAAGCAGCTCCAGGTTCAATCGGGGCGCGGTATGAGTGGAGCGCGGTCCGCACGTCGGACCGCGCGTAAGGTACGCGCGGCGTGAAATGATGTCAAAGCCATGTGGCGCCTTGACATCCGTGATCCTGCGGCCTAGCTTTCGCCCTCCGAAATCGCAGTCGCACCATCGCCTCTCCGGAGAGTTTCGTCGTGCCGAATATCAAGTCCGCCGAGAAGAACATGCGGAAGTCGCGTGCCGCCGCGGTGCGCAACCGCGCCCAGCGCTCGGCGCTCCGTACCGCCCTCAAGAAGGCGGCCGATCCGCAGGCCACGAACGAGACCCGGCTCGGCGCGATCAGCCTGCTCGATCGCGCGGCTCGCAAGGGCCTCATTCATCGCAACGCGGCGGCGCGGTACAAGAGCCGGCTCGCGAAAGCGTCGAAGTAGATCGGCCTCCGCTGACAAAAAATGAACCCGGGCAAACGGCCCGGGTTTTTTTCTTGGTTCTTCGGGACGTCGCACAAATGATCGCGGTGACGGGGCCACGGACAGCCGAAACTGCGAACTGACCCGTATTCACAACGGGAATTGCCCGAATTTGCTCCTGGCGCCACGCAAACCTCCGGGCGTACGCACGACTATCCACTCATATCCGCTGGGGAGCCGAGCTCACGCGCGCGACAGGATTCGCGTCATTCGTGTCGTTATTCGGTCAGTTGGCAGTGTCAGCTGTCCGTGGCCGCTTGGGGACCGGAGCCAGACTCAGGCAACCTCGCAAATACCCAAAGAACCTTTTTCTTCTACAACGCGGCGAGCTCCGCCCCGCATCGCTCGCAGTACCATTCCGTCGGATAGTTCATCGTGCTGCACTCCTGGCACTTGAGCGTCTTCACCTGCTCGCTCGGCACGTCCTTGAGGAACGACGGCACCTGCGTGGACTGGCGAGGCATGTGCGGGGACGCCGGCTCGGCGGGAAGACCGAGCCCGAAGGGATTGGTTTGCGCCTCGCTCGCCGTCTGGCTGGCTGACGGTGTCGGGTTGACGGGACGCCCGCGGGAATCGACGACGGACTTGAGAAACTCCAGCTCGTCGAAGCCCACGCCGCCGGTGTCGGGCCGCGAGGGCGTCGGCTTCGCGGGAGCGCTGGGCGCCGCCGGCGTGCGCGCCTCACGAGTCATGGCCTCACGCGGTGTCGCGCCCGTCCTGGGTGAGTTCAACGCCAGCACCTCGCGCAGCCGCGTGAGCTCGACGCTCGCCTGCGTGCGCTCGAGGGCGATCGACGCCGTGGCCTCGTCGGTCCGTCGGAGGATCTCGTCGTACGCATCGGCGCCCAGCTCACCCACCGAGGCGCGAAGCTCGGCCTCCGATCGCTCGTCCCGATGCTTCGCCTCGGCCCGTTCCAGCTCGCCCAGCCGCTCCGCCAGCGTTTTCGCCGCCGCCTCGATGTCCGACATGTGGCTCAGAAGCTGGTCCACCACCTTCTGGAGCCGGAGCGCGTAGTCGCCGTGCACACGCTGATAGATGTGCGCGGGCGTCGAATCGCGGCGCGCCTCGAGCGCGGCGAGCCACGACTCGAACCGCGCGCGCTCGGCCATGAGCGACGCGACGTTCGACGCGGTGTTCGAGGGCGGATTCGTCATTCGTCTCTCCGCTGGTCAACCGGCGCCGGACATCCAGGATACGGTCCGGCGATTCCTGCGCGTTCGCGCGCGGCCACGAGGGCCGCCACCTGCTCGCCCGAGAGCTCGTTCACGCGCCCGAGCAATCGCGACGTGAGCAGGATACGCGCCGTGTGCTCCAGGCTTTCCATCCGTTGGTGAGCGATCGACAACGTCGGTCCCGCCGTCACCGCGCCGTGATTCGCCATCAGAAAGGCGTCGTGCGCCGAAAGGAACGGATCGAATTGCCGAGCGAGCGCCTCCGTCCCCGGAGTTTCGTAGGGAACGAGCGGCACCCAGCCCACCTGGAAGATAACCTCGGGGAGTACACACGAGGCAAACCCCTCCCCTGCGACCGCGAACCCGGTCGCGATCGGCGGATGCGCATGGACGATGGCGCCGACGTCGGGGCGCCGGTCGTAGATGCGCAGATGCACGGCGAGCTCGCTCGAGGCCTGGCGAGCTCCACGCGCGCGACGGCCGTCGGCGCGCACTTCCACCAGGTCATCGGGCCGAACATCCACCTTCGACATCCCCGCCGGCGTCACCAGAATGCGATCGGGACCGAGACGGACCGACACGTTGCCCTCGGCGCCGGCGATGAGCCCGCGCTCCCACAGCCGACGGCAGACGCCGACGATCTCGCGCCGAGCGCTGGACGCTCCTGACACGACGCCGTCACCTCGTGAGGCGGTAGATCACGTGCCCATCGACGATGGTCGCGATCGCCCGGCCACGCAGCAACCGATCGGCATAGGGCGTGTTCCGCCCCTTCGAGACGAACGCCGACGGGTCGACCGACCACTCGAGGTCGGGATCGAACACCGTGACGTGCGCCGGCGCGCCACGCGCGAGCGTTCCGCCGGCCAGGTGGAAGATGCGCGCCGGTGCGCAGCCGAGCCGGTCGACCAGCGTCGGCAGGTCGAGCACGCCGGTGTGAACGAGGTCGGTGAGCATCACGCCGAGCGCCGTCTCGAGGCCGACGATGCCAAAGGGCGCATCAGCGAACTCTCGCTCCTTGGCGTCGTAGTGGTGCGGCGCGTGATCGGTGGCGATGACATCGATGGTGCCGTCACGCACGCCCTCGCGCAACGCGTCCAGGTCGTCCGCGGTGCGCAATGGCGGGTTCATCTTCGCATGTGTGTCATAGCCTTCGCACGCATTCTCCGTCAGCGTGAGGTGATGTGGCGTCACTTCCGCGGTCACCGTCACGCCGAGCGCCTTTCCCCACCGAATGAGCTCGACGGACCCGCGCGTGCTCATGTGCGCGAGGTGAACGTGTCCGCCGGTGAGCCGCGCGAGCAGGATGTTCCGCGCCACCATCACCTCTTCGGCTTCGGCGGGAATCCCCTTCACGCCGAGGCGCGCGCTGACGATGCCTTCGTTCATCGCGCCGCCAGACGCGAGCGTCGGCTCCTCGCAATGATCGATGACGGGGATGCCGAATGACTGCGCGTACTCGAGGGCCGTCCGCATGAGGTGCGCGGACGCGACCGGCTTTCCATCATCGCTCACCGCGACCGCGCCCGCCCCGACCATTTCGCCGAACTCGGCGAGCTGTTCGCCGCGCTGCCCGAGCGAGATCGCGCCGATGGGATACACGCGTGCGGCCCCCGCGCGCATCGCCTGGCGCAGGATGAAGCCGACGGCCGCCTGATTGTCCGTGACCGGCTCGGTGTTCGGCATCGCGCACACGGCGGTAAAGCCGCCCGCGGCGGCCGCCCGCGCGCCGGTCGCGATCGTCTCGACGTCTTCCCGCCCCGGCTCCCGCAGATGGCAGTGCACGTCGATGAATCCCGGGGCGACGATGGCGCCAGCGCAATCGAGGATCTCGGCGTCGTCGGGCGCACTCAGCGACCGACCGTGTGCCTCGATGGCACCACCGCGCAACAGCACGTCGCCAACCTCGTCGACGCCGCGTGCGGGATCGAGGATGCGACCACCGCGCAGCAGGACGTCGCGCGCGGCGGCTCCCGTTCGCTCGCGGGTGGTCATCGCTCGCCGGCCCCCTTGGCCGCGGCGGCGAGCTCGGGGCGGCCGCCGGCGAGGAGATACAGCACCGCCATCCGCACAGCGACACCGTTCGTCACCTGGTCGAGAATCACGCTATGCTCTCCATCGGCGACGTCCGAGTCGATCTCCACACCGCGGTTCATCGGTCCCGGATGCATGATGAGCACGGGGCGTCCGGCGCGATCGAGACGATCGCGCGTGACGCCGAAGACGCGGTTGTACTCGCGCAGCGACGGGATGTACCCGGCCTGCATTCGCTCGAGCTGAAGACGGAGAACATTGAGCGCCTCCGCCCATTCGATCGCTTCCTCGATCCGCCTGAAGACGGTGACGCCGAACTCGCTGATGTCCTTCGGAAGCAGGGAGCGCGGGCCGCACACGGCGACCTCGGCACCCATCTTGGTGAGGCCCCAGATGTTCGACCGCGCGACACGCGAATGCAGGACGTCACCGACGATGCACACGCGCCGCCGCTCGAGTGTCCCGAAGTGATCGCGGAGTGTGAGCAGGTCGAGCAGCCCCTGCGTGGGGTGCTCGTGCGTGCCATCGCCGGCATTGACGACGTTCGATTGAATACGGTCAGCGAGGAAGTGGGCCGCCCCCGACGCGGAGTGCCGGATCACGACCATGTTGATCCGCATCGCCTCGAGGTTGCGCGCGGTGTCGACGAGGGTTTCCCCTTTCTGGACGCTCGAGCCCGACGAGCCCACGTTCACGGTGTCGGCCGACAGCCGCTTTTCGGCGAACTCGAACGAGATCCGCGTTCGTGTCGAGGCCTCGAAGAACAGGTTGACGATCGTCATCCCGCGCAGCGCGGGCACTTTCTTGATCTGACGCTCGCTGACTTCCTTGAACGGCTCGGCGGTATCGAGGATCAATCGAATCTGCTCCGTCGAGAGAGGCTCGAGTCCGAGCAGGTCCTTGCCGAGCGTTTTCGTCATGCGCCCTCGTCGCGTGGCACGACGACGACGGCGTCCTTGCCGTCGAGCTCTTCGACGAGCACGTCGACGCGATCGGTGGAGGCGACCTCGATCTTCTTGCCGACGATGTCGGCGTGGATCGGCAGCTCCCGTCCTCCGCGGTCGACGAGCACGGCGAGCGCGATCCTCGCCGGCCGTCCGAAGTCCGCCAGCTCGTCGAGCGCCGCCCGCACGGTGCGTCCGGTGTAGAGCACATCGTCGATGATCACGACGTGCTTGCCCTCAAGGTTCCACGGCAGATCGGTGGGCCCGACCACCGGGCGTGGGCCAACCGTCTGCAGATCGTCCCGGTAGAGCGTGATGTCGAGCGCGCCTCTCGGCACGTCGACCTTCTCCCGCTCACGAATGGCGTCGACGACTCGAGCGGCCAGCTGCACGCCGCGTCGCTGGATGCCGACGATGATGAGGTCGTCCGTCCCGTTGTGGAGCTCGACAATCTCGTCGGCCATGCGCTTGAGCGCGCGATCGATTGCGCGCGCGTCGAGCACGATGGAATTCTTTGGAGGCATCGGTGGAGGAATATGCCCGCGGCGGTGCGCTGATAGAAGGGGGGAGACCAATGCCGGGCCGTGCTCGGCCCGCCCCTTGCAGCGACTTCGCCACGACTCCACTCGGAAGGACGGTCCATGCGATACAAAGGCTTCGTGGTGGGATCGCTGCTGCTGGCGGCCTGCGCGCCCGGCCGGGCGTTCATGAACGATGTCAACAGTACGCCCACGATCGCCGAGGCTGAGCGGCTGGTCATCGACGCCCAGCAAGCGGGCGCGGACTCCCTGGCCGCGACGGCGATCACGGCCGCCCGCCAGGCCCTCGAGGCCGCACGAGGGTTCGAGCAGCGCGGGGAGCGCGGCCGCGCCCAGGTCGAGGCCCTGCGCGCGCAGGCCGAGGCTCGTTATGCACGCGCGACGGCGGAGCGCGATCTGGCACAGCGGGAGGAAGCGCGGGCGCGCGCCGCGCTCGCGGAACTGCCGCCGGGAGGTGCGCGATGAATCCCCGGCATTTGATGCTCGCGGCGGCGATGGTGCTCGCCGCGGCCTGTGCCACGACCCGGCCGTCGAGCGAGCTGGCCGAGGCGCGCACGATTCACCAGCGACTGATGGCGTCCGGCGCCGAGCGGCGCGTCGAGGCCGACCTCCTGCGCACCAACACCGCGATCGTCGAGGCTGAGGCAGCATTCACCGCCAAGAACGATCAAGACGACGTGGATGCGCTCGGCCACATCGCGCTTCGTCTCGCGCAGACAGCGGACGCCAACAACGCGCGCATCCTGGCCGAGCGCGCGGCCGACAGCCTGAGCAAGGTCCGCCTGCAGCGCCTGCTGACGCTGAGCGAAGCCCAGCGCGCCGATCTCGAGACAAGGCGCCAGCTCTCCGAGCAGGAGATGCAGGCCCTGCGTGAGCGCGCGGACTCCCTCCGCAACGCGGCGGAAGAAGCCAACCGCCGGCTGAACGAGGCGGTTGGACAGCTCCGCTCGCTCGTGGCCGAGATCACGAACCTGCAGCAGACGCAGCGCGGTCTCGTCATCAGCCTGAGCGACATCCTCTTCGATGTCGGCAAGAGCACCCTCAAGCCCGGGGCGCAGGCTAGCATCGGACGGATCGCGGTGGTGCTCCGCCAGTATCCACAGCATCAGATTCTGGTCGAGGGGCACACGGATGCGACGGGGGGCGATGACTTCAACCTTCAGCTCTCACGCGACCGGGCCAGTTCGGTCCGCACGGAGCTGGTCGCGGGCGGCGTCGACGCGTCGAAGATCACCGCCGAAGGATTCGGGGAGACGCGCCCGGTCGCGACGAACGATACGCCGGCGGGACGGCAGCAGAATCGGCGTGTCGAGATCGTGATCGTGGGCGCGGGCACGGTCGCCGACGCCGTGCGCCCCGATACCACCGGCGCCGCACCTCCGCCGTAGGCGGTTGCCCGCCGAGCGCCGACGTCGTCGCGACGCTCGTCAGGCATGCTCCGAACCCCGTCCGAGCCGGCGCGCGCGGACGGGGTTCGGTGCGTTGGTGGGGCTGGGCCGTCACAGGACAGGCGGTCTTGTCACGCGCCGCTCTTCGAATCGGCATTCCTGGCAGCCACTCGGTCAGGGCGACCGGTCGATCCGCCTTCCCCGGCAGCAAGGTCTCCGGATGTGACTTCAGACCAGCGACGCAACTCCCGAGAGCAAAACGGTTTGCGAGTGGGTGTTCAAGGATTAGCTGGCGCTCATGCGCGGCACGCAACGCGCTTATGGAGCGGGCGAGTTCCGATGGGTCACCCCTGAGACTGGGCCAGGCACATGCGCATCCGGCGTGGATTCACCCTGCTCGAGGTCGCGATCGTCGTCGTGTTGATGGGCATCATGGGAGGGTACGCGGCGCCGCGCCTGCTCGAGGCACGTATGCGCGCGGGCTCTCGCAGCGCCGCGCAGGCCGTGGCCGCGCAGGTGAGCCGCACCCGGGACATCGCCTCGCGGCGCCGCATCGGCACGCGCGTAGTGATGGGGGCATCCACGATCCGCTCGTACGGAACGGTCGGCGGCGTCGAACAGGAAGTGCTTCCGCCGCTGAGCCTCGGCACCGAGTACGGTGCAACATTGACGTCTGGCCGCAGCGAGATCCGCTTCGACAGTCGCGGGTTTGCGTCGGGGCTCACCGGACAGGTCGAGGTCAGAACGTTTCACGGCACCATGTCGTCGGCGCTGTGCATCTCGCGCTACGGCAACACGCGCCTCGGAGGTTGTCTGTGATGACCGCGCGAAAGGGATTCAGTCTGATCGAGCTCATGGTCGCGATCATGATTCTGACGGTCGCGCTGCTCGGCCTCGCGGCGAGCAGCGCGGTTGCCACGCAGATGATCGGCGCGGGTGGCCGGCAGACCTTGGCGGCATCGGTCGCGCAGTCGCGCTTCGAGATGTTACGGCGCGGCAGCTGCGCGGCGCTATCGAGCGGGAGCACCTACACCCGCGGCGTGATCGAATCGTGGGAGGTCGACTCGATTCGGACGTCCGCGTTCATTACGGCCCGCGTGACCTACCAAACGCGACGGGGGCCGCGGACGCAGGTCTACCGCTCGGTGCGCCCATGCTGACGGGCTCGCCGGCGCCTTCGCGGCGCGGGGCGTCGATCATCGAGTTGATGATCGCGCTCACGATCTTCGGGCTGGTGATGGCCGGCGTGACGAGCGCCATCTCCGAGCAGACGCGGTTCCAGGCGGGCGCGGCGCGCGTCGTCAGCTCGCAGCGGACCATGCGGCAGATCGGGGATCTGCTCCCCGGCGAGCTACGCGCCCTCGGGACCGGCGCCGGCGACATCTACGCCATGAATGCCTCGTCGATCGATCTGCGCGTGACCACCGGCTCGAGTGTCGTGTGCGCCGTAACCGGGGGAGGCACGTCGGTCACCATTCCGCCGGTACAGCTCGGAACGGGGCTGCCGCTGACGTCGTGGCGCGACGTGCCGCTGGCGGGCGACTCCGTGTTCATCTTCGATGAAGGGGCATCGGCGGCGCGGAACGACGATTCGTGGCGCGCGTATCGCCTCACCGCCGCTCCCGCGGCGGGCAGCTGCGCAACGACCACGGGCTTCACGCGCTCGGCTGGCGAAGCGGCGGCGGGGATGACGCTGACGGTGGCGACGGCGATCCCGCTGACCACGAGCGTTGGCGCGCCGATCCGATTCTATCGGCCCGCCCGGTATGCACTCGCCACCGGCACCGACGGAAAGTGGTATCTCGGCTATACCGAGTGCTCGGGCGGTTGCGGAACCCTCGACGTCGTCGCGGGCCCCGTGCGTTCGCCGAGCGGCCAGGGCATTGGGTTCACCTTTCGCGATTCGTTAGGGGCGGTGACGGCGACGCCGTCGCAGGTCGCCTTCGTGGAGCTCGTTCTGCATACGGACGGCGCTCCGGTGGGGGAACGTTCACGCATGCGGTCTGGGGCGCTCGCCGATTCGCTGCGCGTCTCGGTGGCCGTTCGCAATCCGAGGTAAGGGGAGAATCAGATGCTGACCCGATGGATCTCCGCGAACCGACGCGGGTTCGCCCTGGCCACCGCCGTAGGCGCGATCGCCCTCGTCGGGGCGCTCGTGGCCGGGGCCTTCGTTGCTTCCACGGCCGAGTTCCGCACCGGCCGCGATGCGCTTCAGCAGACGCGCGCCTTCGCGGCGGCCGAGTACGGGAACAGCGCGCTGCGAGCCAACTGGAGCAGCGACTGGAACAACACGATTCTGCGGGGCGACACGCTCGTGCGGACGTACGACGCCGGGGGCGCCGCCGCGATCGTGCGGGTCACGAGGCTGAGCGACAACATCTTCCTGGTGACGTCGGAAGCGTCGGCGGGAACGGGGTTGGCGTCGGGCTCACGCCGTCGCGTCGCCAGCCTGCTCAAGCTCAGCATCCCGAACGTCAAGATCATGGGCGCGCTCACCGCTCGTGGGTCCACCAAGGTGGGCGGCAGCGCGCTGATGATCGGTCGCGACACGCTTTATCCGGGTTGGGACTGCCCGGCCCCCGCTCCCGGTACCGGCGTGGCGGGCGTGGCAGTCCCCGGCTGGACGTCGCTCTCGTTGGGCGGCACGTGCACGAACTACCAATGTGTGCAGGGCACCCCGGTCGTGAAGCTCGGGTCCGAAATGGCCGACACGAACACCTACTTCAGCTACGGCGACTACAAGTGGGACGACCTCGTCGCGATGGCGAACAAGACGATGTCGCCCGGTCCGCACACTGCGGTCGGTCCACGCTATTCCGGTGGTGAGTGCAACACGGCCGACATCTTGAACTGGGGTGAGCCCGCCAAGGTCACGGTCGGCACGCCCGGGCCCTGTGAGAGCTACTATCCGATCATCTATGCGCCGGGCGATCTCAAGATCAACGGCGATCGTGGACAGGGGATTCTGCTCGTGCAGGGCAACCTCGAGGTGCAGGGGGGATTCCAGTTCTACGGGCTGATCATCGTCCGAGGCGAGCTGCGCACGGCCGGTACCGGTGGCCACTTCAACGGGACGGTGCTGGCGGCGAACGTTGCGGTGGGTGGGGCAACGACGTCGAACAACACCGTGTCGGGGAACGCCACGTTCCGCTACTCGAGCTGCGCCCTGATGTCCGCGCTCCGCGGCAGCGCATCGCCGGCCGCGATTCGAGACCGGGCCTGGGTGGAGCTCTACTAGAACGGCGGGTCGGAATGCGGAACGAGGAGTGGGGAATTCGATTCCTCACTCCTCGTTTCACGTTGCGGGTAAAGCGGATGGGGCGAGATTCGAACTCGCGAGACGGTTGCCCGTCCACACGCTTTCCAGGCGTGCGCCTTAAGCCACTCGGCCACCCATCCAAGAAACACAATGAGGAATGAGCGACGAGGAGTGAGGAAATCCGTTTCCTTGCTCCTCAGTCCCCATCCCTCGTTGTATCTCACGGACAGGGTGAGATTCGAACTCACGATACGGGGTTACCGTATACCGGTTTTCGAGACCGGCGCCTTCAGCCTCTCGGCCACCTGTCCAGGGTCACGAAATATCATTGGGCGCTGAAGGAGAGTCAACGAGAGGCGCGTCATGAGGAACGAGGAAGGAGCGGTGAGGAAATCGATTTGAATGATCCTCGAAGATCCGACCCTCACTGCTCATTCCTCCGTCCTCATTCCCCCAAAAAAATCCCTCAGCACTGCTCCACACTCGTCGCTGAGCACTCCGGCGACGACTTCCGGCCGATGGTTCAAGCGCGGGTGGCGCACGATGTCACCCACGGAGCCCGCCATCCCCGCCTTCTCATCCCACGCGCCAAACACCAGCAGCCGCAGACGCGACAGCACGATCGCCCCCGCGCACATCGCGCACGGCTCCAGCGTGACGTAGAGGGTGCAGTCCTCGAGCCGCCACGAGCGACGCACGCGGGCCGCTTCGCGCAACGCCAGCAGCTCGGCGTGCGCGGTCGGATCCTGGTCGCGCACCGTGCGATTCGCCGTCAGCGCGAGGACGTCAGCCCCAGACACGACCAGCGCGCCAACGGGGACATCCCCGT
>DATBIU010000122.1:0-16855 GCA_036556765.1 Gemmatimonadaceae bacterium
CAGTAGACGAACGATATCGCGAGTCGATGCGCCCCCGGCGCGGAGGCGCTGGGCATGCTCCCGGAGCGCCCCCTCGTCGAGCTGGCGCGGCGCTGCCCCGGCCAGGAGCAGAACAACCTCGCCCTTCGGAGCGCTTCCCCCATAGTACTCGGCGAGCGCGTCAACCGTTCCGCGCCGGAACTCCTCGAATTGCTTCGTCATCTCCCGTGCCACCACCGCCTCGCGACCCCGTGCACCATGGGTCGCAAGGTCGCGCAGCGTGTCACCCACCCGGTTGGCGGCCTCGTAGATCACCGCGGTATGCGGCAGCGCCACGATGGCATCGAGCGCCGCCGCGCGGTCCCGCCCCTTTCGCGGCAGGAAGCCAAAGAAGGTGAACCGCTCGGCGGGGAGCCCGGCGCCCGTCAGCGCCGCCAACAGCGCCGACGCGCCGGGGAGCGGGCTCACGACGATGCCCGCGTCGATGGCGGCGCGGACGAGGCGATCCCCGGGATCGGAGAGCAGCGGCGTGCCGGCATCGCTGATCAGCGCCACCGACTCCCCCGCACGCAGCCGGGCGATGATGCCGGGCGTCGCACGCGCCTCGTTATGCTCGTGATACGATTCGACCGGTGTCGTGATGCCGTGGCGGTCCAGCAGCGTGCGCGAGTGCCGGGTATCCTCGGCGAGGATGACCCTCACCTCGCGCAGCGTCTCGATCGCCCGCACGGTGATGTCACCGAGATTGCCGATGGGCGTGCTCACCACGTAGAGCCGCCCGGCCTGCGCATCGGTCACGGGGGTGGGGATTCGCGACGTCGGCTGGAAAACGACAACCGCCTGGACGGGATCCCGTCCAGGCGGAAGAATGGCGTGAGCCCCGCCGGCGCGCTATGCGTGCTCGGCGAACTTGCGCTCGAGATGCGACTTCGGCACCGCGCCGACGACCGTGTCGACGTGCTTGCCGTCCTTGAAGAACAGAATGCTCGGGATCGACCGGACGTTGAAGCGCATCGCGGTCTGCTGGTTGGTGTCGACGTCGACCTTCGCCACCTTGGCCTTCCCGTTGTACTCCGACGCGAGCTGATCGAGAATCGGCGCGATCATCCGGCACGGGCCGCACCAGGTGGCCCAGAAATCCACCACGGCCAGGCCCTTGTGCCCCTCGATCTCGGCACCGAACGTCGCGTCCGTCACCGCTACTGAATTCGACATCCCCTTCCTCCACTGAACGCGGGGTTCCACGCGGTCCCCCCGCTGGCCAGATTTGTCACGTCGTTCTCGCACCGGAGCGCGAGTCCTGGATGAAAGATAATACCCGCCGCGGCACACGCATCGCGCACATCGGCATCGCCGTGCGTGCCCTTGGCGACTCCCTGCCCTTCTACCGCGATGTCCTGGGCCTCCCCACCGTTCCCCTCGACGACGCTGATGGCGCGTCCATCGTCGGCCTCGCCGCGGGGGACGCGCTCGTCGAGCTGCTCGAGGCCGCCACGCCGGACTCGCCGGTGGGCCGGTTCGTCGAGCGACGGGGCCCGGGAATCCACCACATCTGCTTTGTTGTCGACGACCTGGACGCGGCGCTCGACCGGTGTCGAGCAAGCGGCATCCGGCTCATTGACGAGGCCCCGCGGATGGGGGCCGAAGGGAAGCGAATCGCATTTCTCCATCCGGCATCGACGGGCGGCGTGCTCGTCGAGCTCACCGAGGACTAACGCCCGGTGGAGCGGCACCGTTCCGCGATGAGCCTAGCCCGTCGGCATGTTCCGGCAGAGGTCCTTCACCGGCTCGAGGTCCGCGCTCTCGACGTACCACCGCTCGGACGGGCCCTGCGTGGCGGTGAAATTGGTGGCGCGCGTGATCGGGCCGCGCGTGAGCTCCACGCGGAAGATCCGCTTGCCGGCCTGCCCGGGACCCTCGTTGAGGATGCGGAAGCGCTCGTGTCCCAGCATGCACTGCATGACCAGCTCGCGCTTCTCCAGCTCCCGCCGCTCGATGAGATCGCGCGCCGGTCCCTTTTCGGATCCCCAGATGATCGACATGGCCTGAAGATCCTGTGCCCGCACCGCGGCGAGGAACTGCTCGACGGCCGTGCGCGGCGCCGGAGCGCCGGTGAGCGGTCCGGTCGTTTTCGGACCGCACGCGGCAAGAACCACCACCAACGCGATGAGCGAACGCTTCACGGAGTGTCTCCAGCGTACTTGTGAGCGGGAACCTACTGGGGAGCCGACATGCCAGCAACCCATCAACGACTGTACATCAACATCGATCACGTCGCGACGCTGCGGCAGGCGCGTCGCGCCGATGAGCCCGATCCGGTCGCGGCCGCGCAGGAGTGCGAGCGCGCCGGGGCCGACGGCATCACGGCGCACCTCCGCGAGGATCGGCGACACATCCAGGATGACGACGTCCGCCGCCTCGCCGCCACGGTCCGCACCGTCCTCAACCTCGAGATGGCGCTCACCGAGGAGATGCTCGGCATCGCCGTCTCGCTACAACCCTATCAGGTCACGTTCGTTCCCGAGCGCCGCGAAGAAATCACCACCGAGGGAGGCCTGGACGTCGCCCGCGACCCGCGCGCGCTTCGCGATGGAATCGAGCGGCTGAAACGCGCGGGCATCCGTAGCAGTCTGTTCATCGCCCCCGACACCGATGCCGTCGCGCGATCGCGCGACGTGGGGGCCGACGCCGTGGAGCTCCATACGGGCCGCTATGCGCACGCCCCGCACGAGGCACGGACGATCGACGCACTGCGGAACGCCGCGCGGCAGGCGGCGAAGACGGGGTTGGCCGTTCACGCCGGACACGGGCTGACCGTGCGGAACGTGGGACCGGTGGCGGCAGTGCCGGAGATCGAGGAGCTGAACATCGGTCATTCGATCGTGAGTCGCGCCGTCTTCATCGGTCTGGAGAAGGCGGTGCAGGAAATGCGAGAGGCGATGCGGGCGGCAAAGCGATAAGTTCCGCAGACATCAGGGATCAGACGTCAGGGTTCAAACGTCAGGAACGTCGACTGCGCGATGTTGTTGCCGTTGCTGACGACTGACACCTGACGTCTGATACCTGACGTCTGCAGAAGTTCGTACCAGGTATCATTCACACAGAGGCTCAGAAGCATGACGTCCCCGGTCGGGTTGCTGGACTTCTTCATCCTCGAGGCGAACGACTCCATCGATCGCCTCGACGCGGCCATCAGCGGTGCCGCGACCAGCGCCCCCGACATCGAGGTGCTGCTCCGACACGCTCGCACGCTTCGCGGCAGCTCGACGATGGCGCGCCAGAACGGAATCGCCGAAGTCGCCGGCGGCATCGAGCGTGTGGCTCGCGCGGTGCGCGACCGCGAGGTGACGTGGAGTCCGGGGCTGCACGCGGCGCTGGTCGCGGCGGTGGATGACCTGAAGCTGCTCATCCGCTCGGTGCGGAACTGGAGCACCGCGGACGAGCGCCGCGCGCAGTCGCGCACGGCCGAGCTCGCGCGCCTCGCGCCCGACGCCCCGCGACGCACGCCGACCCCCAGCTCGGGGGGTGGGAGCGCGTTTCTCGTCGCCGAAACCGGCGATATCGCCGATGCGCTCGAGCAGATCGTGCGCCGCCCGGGCGATCGTGACGCGCTCGACAGCGCGCTGCGTCACGTTCGCACCCTGCGCGGTGTCGCGTCCATTCGCGACGTGCCGCCGTTGCCGGAGGTGGTCGACGCCATCGAGCGCGCGGCCAAGCCGGTGGAGCTCGGCGCGGTCACCACGCCGAGTGTCAAGCAGCTCGCGGTCCTCACGGCGGCGGCGATGCTGTTGCGGCGCATCTCGACGGAGCTCGGCGGCGGACGCCGACCCGACCCGGGCTCACCGGAGGTGCGACAATTCGCCGCGGCGGCGGCAGCGCTGGCGGACGAGGCGCCGCGCGCGGATCACATCGTGCCGATCACCGCGCTGTTCCACGGCGACACGGGTCCGCACCTCGTGTCGACATCGCCACACCCGCCCACGACGCCCGCCGAGCGCTTTCGCATGGAGGTCGTGAGCCAGGCCGAGCATCTTCGGCGGCTGGTGGCCGATGCGCGGGTGGCGAAGGACCCGGCATCGCGCGACCGGTTGGGACGCGAGCTTCGCGTGGCGGTACTGGCGCTGGAGGCGGCGGCCGTGAGCTTCGGCGAGGAGCGCGTGGCGCGCATCGCGCACGCGGCGGCCGCGACCGCCGCCTCGCTCGAGCCTCGTGCACTCGAGTCACTCGATCGGCTGGCCGCCCTGCTCGCCGACGCGCGGGTGCAGGCCGGCGACCTCGCCCGGGCACTCGACCAGCTCGGGCACCCGGGGCAGCCCGCCGCCACCGCGGCCGCGCCCGCCCGGAGCCGTTCGGCCACCCCCACCGGCCAGGAGCTGAAGGACTTCCTCGACCGCGGCATCGAGACGCTGGGACGCCTGCAGGACAAGCCGTTGCGTGAGCCCACCCCACTGCCTGACGAGACCGTTGTCCCGATTCAGGAGCTCCTGTACCGGGGGCGCGCGGCCGTGGAGCGCGCGCGGACGCTTCGTGACGAGCTGCGCCGGCGCGGGGGCTCCCCCTCGCAGGACGTCATCGACGAGCTGTACGATCTTCTCGACCTCGCGCTCGTCGACTGACTCGACCCCGGACCTCGCGATGAAATTCGGATGGCGTGGCGCGCTCGGCATTCTGCTGAGCGTCCTTTTGCTCGCCTTTACGTTGCGCGGCGTCGACTTCGGCGACGTCGCGCAGGCGCTGCGCGCCTCGAGCATTCCGCTCTTTTTGCTCGCCACGGTCGTCGGCACGCTGATCTTCCCGCTGCGGGCCCGGCGGTGGAAGACCATTCTCTCGCCGATCGACGACCAGATCCCGTTCGGGCCGCTGTGGCGGTCGACGGCGATCGGGATGATGGTCAACAACGTCGTTCCCGCGCGCGCGGGGGAGCTGGCGCGAGCGTTCGCGCTCACGCGCGAGCGCCCGAGCATCCCCTTCTCGGCGTCGTTCGCGTCGCTCGCCGTCGACCGGTTGTTCGATGCCTTCGTCGTCCTCACGCTGATGCTGGTCGCGATGCTCGATCCGGCGTTTCCGCGCGGAGAGCGCGTGGCCGGGCAGCTCGTGGCGCACTGGGTGACGTTAGGCGCCATGGCGGCGGCCGTCTTTCTCGTCGCGGTGTACTTGATCGTCTTCTTCCCCCGGGCGATCGTGACGGTGTATCAGGCCGTTGCCCGCCGCGTCGCTCCGCGCCTGGAGCAGCGCGGCGCCGAGGTGCTCCTGGCATTCGCCTCCGGACTGAGCGTTCTCCGCTCGCCGCGGCGGTTCGTCGCGGTCCTCGGCTGGACCATCGCCCACTGGATCGCCAACGCCTTCGCGTGGTGGATCGCCTGCAAGGCGGTCGGCATCGCGGTGCCCTTCAGCGCGATGTTCGTCCTCCAGGGCTTGATCGCGATCGGCGTGGCCGTGCCGTCTGCGCCCGGCTTCTTTGGCGTGTTCGAGGCGCTCGGACGAGAGGGGCTGGGACTCTATGGCGTCGATCCCACGCTGGCGGTGACGTGGGCCATCGGCTTTCACCTGCTGTCGTTCATCCCGATCACCGTGATCGGCGCCTACTACTTCGTCCGGCTCGGGCTGCATTTCCGCGATCTCGGCACCGCCACGGAGCGCACGACGTGAGCATCCCGGCCGCGCGAATCCCGGCGCAGGCCAAGGTGAATCTCGCGCTCCGGGTGGGCCCGCGTGCCGCCGACGGATACCACGAGCTCGCGACCATCTTCGCCCGCATCGAGCTCGCCGACGATGTGATCGTGCGAACGCTGCGCACCGGAGTCTCGCTGCGAGTGACGCGCGACGGCGCGCCTGACGAGACCGTGGGGCCGGCGGACAAGAACCTCGCGGTCCTCGCGGCACGGGCCTACATGGCCGCGGCACACTGGCCGAGCGGGTGTGCGATCGAGATCGACAAGCGAATCCCCGTCGGCGCGGGGTTGGGGGGTGGCAGCGCCGACGCTGGCGCGGTGCTCCGAGCGCTCGACTCGCTCGCACCGGCGCCGCTCGGTGTCGCGCGCCTCGCGCACCTCGCGGCGGCCCTTGGCGCGGACGTACCCTTTCTCACCCTCGACGCCCCGCTCGCCCTGGGCACGGGGCGCGGCGATGCCATCGAGATCCTCGAGCCGCTTCCACCGCGATGGCTCGCGGTCGTGCTCCCGCGCTTCGCTGTGTCGACGGCCGACGCCTACGCGTGGCTCGATGCGGACCGCGCCGATGCCGCCCGGGTGCCTCCCCTCGATCGTGCCGGGCTGCGCGAGGCCGCGCGCGCATGGCCCACGCTGACGAGCGCCGCCGTCAACGACCTCGAGGCGCCGGTCGTGGCGCGACACCGCGTCATCGACTCGTATCGCGCGCACCTGCGCCAGGGCGGAGCGCGCATTGCAATGATGTCGGGATCGGGGTCGGCGGTATTCGGCCTCTTCGCGGAGGAGCCCGATGTCGCGGCGATCGCGCGAGCCTGCGATGCTCCGGTGATCGCGACGCGCGCACCCGCGCGTGTTGTCGCCCATCTCGGGAGCGAGTAGCTTTCGAGGCTGCTGCCCCCTCGTCCAATGGCAGGACATCGGA
Organism: Gemmatimonadaceae bacterium; assembly: GCA_036556765.1. Lineage (GTDB taxonomy): Bacteria > Gemmatimonadota > Gemmatimonadetes > Gemmatimonadales > Gemmatimonadaceae > JAICNG01. The sequence continues at coordinate 6,571 of DATBIU010000122.1, forward strand.
CTTTGGATCCGAGAATGGTGGTTCGAATCCACCGGGGGCAATGTGGAGCCGGTAGTCGAGGGATCACGGGGGTCGAGGGGTCAAGGGATAGCTCGCGCACTGCGTGAGCTCCACGATGAGCAGCGCCGAAGGCGCCGGCTTTCCATCCCGGGCCCCCCGGGCCCCGCGACCCGGTAGTTCCCGTTGACGCCATCGCCCTATCCCCTTATGCTTCAAGGCTGTAGCGAATGGACGAGCTCCTAGTCCCGCGACGCGGGTTCAAGCTCCTCGCCGGGACCGCCAATCAGGGGCTCGCCGAGGAAATTGGCCGGTGTCTCGGGACCGATCTGGCGAAGGTCACGGTCAGTCGGTTCGCCGACGGCGAGTGCTTCGTGCGCATCGACGAGAACGTCCGCGGCCACGATGTGTTCATCGTGCAGCCGACCAATCCGCCCGCCGAGAACATGATGGAGCTTCTGCTCCTCATCGACGCGGCGCGGCGCGCGTCGGCGGCGCGAATCACGTGCGTGATGCCGTACTACGGCTACTCGCGACAGGACCGCAAGGACCAGCCGCGCGTGGCGATCGGCGCCAAGCTCGTGGCGAACATGATCGTGACCGCCGGGGCGGACCGGGTGCTGGGGATCGATTTTCACCAGCATCAGTTGCAGGGGTTCTTCGACATTCCCGTCGATCACCTCTACGCCGCACCGGTGTTCGTGTCGCACTACCGCCGCAAGCAGTTGCGGGAGCTGGCGGTGGTCGCGCCGGACGTCGGCTCGGCGAAGATGGCACGAGGGTTTGCGAAGCGGTTGAACGGGACGTTCGCGATCATCGACAAGCGACGCCCGGCACCGAACGTCGCCGAGGTGTTGAACGTGGTCGGTGACGTCGAGGGACGGGACTGCCTGATCCCCGACGACATGATCGACACCGCCGGAACGGTGACGGAAGCAGCGCGGGTGCTGAAGGGGTTGGGCGCCGAGGACATTTACGTGTGCGCGACGCACGCGCTGTTGTCGGGGCCCGCGGTGGAGCGAATCCGGGACGCGCCGATCGCCGAGGTCGCGGTCACGGACACGGTCGCGATTCCCGAGCAGCGTCGGGAGCTGAAGCAGTTGAAGGTGCTGTCGGTGGGCGAGTTGCTGGCGAAGGCGATTCGGTACACGCACTTCGACCAGTCGGTGAGCTCGCTGTTCGAATAAGGCAACACCCGAGACGTCAGGTGTCAGACGTCAGGCGTCAGATGTCGGAAAACGACAGCTGCGCTTCCGGGTGATGGTGTTCCTGACAACTGATACCTGACGTCTCACACCTGACGTCTTCGGAAGTTCGACGACCTTTTTCTTGCTTGGAGTCTGGAATGGCAACCGCAACCCTCAACGCCACCCCGCGAACCGACGTCGGCAAGGGCGCCGCCCGCAAGCTGCGCGCGAGCCTCCGCATCCCCGGTGTCGTCTACGGCCACCATCGTGAGGCCACGCCGCTGGCGATCGACGCGCGCGAGCTCGAGAAGCTGCTCGGCTCCATCGCGCCGGGCACGACCGTCGTCGAGCTCAGCCTCGGCGGCCGCATGGCGAAGACGCTCATCCGCGAGATTCAGCGCCACCCCTTCAAGCGGCAGGTGCTGCACATCGACTTCCAGGAGCTCGTGGCCGGTGAGAAGATCACCGTGAACGTGCCGATCCACCTGGTCGGCACCGCCGCGGGCGTGAAGGACGGCGGAACGGTCGAGGAGGTCATGCGCGAGGTCTCCGTCGAGGTCGATCCAGCGAACATCCCCAGTCACTTCGAGATCGACATCTCGGCGCTCGGGATCAACGACTCCGTGCACGTGAGCGACATCAAGGTGCCCGAGGGCGTCGAGCTGCTCGAGGACCTGGAGGCGACGGTCGCCGTCGTTGCGCCGCCTCGCGTGGAGGAGGAGCCCCCCGCACCCGCCGAGGGCGTCGTGGAAGCCGCCGCCGAGCCGGAGCTCATCCGCAAGCCGAAGGATGAGGAAGAGGGCGGCGAGGACGAGTAGCGGCGCTCGTCAGGCGATTGAAGGTGATCGTGGGCCTGGGCAACCCGGGCCGGGAGTACGAGCTCACGCGACACAACGTCGGCTGGATGGTGGTCGATCATCTAGCCGACGTTTGGCGTTTCGATGACTGGCGACGCGACGGCGATTCGCTGGTCGTCGCCGGCCGCACCGCCGGGTACGCCGTGCGTCTGGTGAAACCGCAGACGTACATGAATCTGAGCGGCGCCGCGCTCCGCCCGTATCTCCGTCGCCCGATGTTCGATCCCGCGCGCGACCTGCTCGTCATCGTCGATGACGTGGCGCTCCCGCTCGCGCGTCTGCGCCTGCGCGCCGAGGGAAGCGCGGGAGGACACAACGGTCTCAAGAGCATCGAGGGCGCGCTGTCGTCGCGCACGTACGCGCGCGCGCGCATCGGTGTCGCTCCCGGCGATCCGCGGCGCCGCGGCTCCGATCTCGCCGATTTCGTCCTGTCACCCTTCGGCAAGGATGAGCGTGCGGAGCTGCGTGCCCAGCTGCCCCGCGTGACGAGCGCCGTGGAGACCTGGCTGACCGATGGGATCGAGCGCGCAATGAGTCTCTACAACAGGGAGCCATCCGAGTAATGCTGACCCAGATTGCCTTTTTCGCGTGGTGGGCCGGAGCGTTCGGTATGGTGCTGGCGCTCGCCCTCTACCTCTGGATTCGACGGCAGCCGCAAGGCAACGAGGTGATGCGCGGCATCGCGGACCAGATACACACGGGCGCGATGGCGTTCCTCCGGCGGGAGTACATGGTCGTCATCCCGTTCCTGCTCGTCGTGGGCGGGCTGCTGTACACCGCCGTCGGTGAGCGCACGGGCTACGCGTACGTGGCCGGCGGGCTGTGCTCGGTCATCGCCGGGCTGGCGGGGATGAAAGCGGCGACGCGCGCCAACGTGCGCACCAGCGAGGCGGCTCGCGCCACCGGTCAGGAGCGCGCGTTGCGCATCGCCTTCGACGGCGGCGCAGTGATGGGGCTGAGCGTCGCGAGCCTGGGCCTGCTCGGGATCGGCGTGATCTTCAGCTGGCTCGTGCCCGCGATCGTGACCGCCGATCATTGGCGCGGTTTCTCGGAGACGATCGCGGGGTTCGCGATGGGCGCAAGCTCGGTCGCGCTCTTCGCGCGCGTGGGCGGAGGCATCTACACCAAGGCCGCCGACGTGGGGGCGGACCTCGTGGGCAAGGTCGAGGCGGGCATCCCCGAGGATGATCCCCGGAATCCGGCGACCATCGCCGACAACGTGGGCGACAACGTCGGCGACGTCGCCGGCATGGGCGCCGACATCTTCGAGAGCTACGTAGGCGCCGTGATCGCGACGATCGCCATCGCGGCGACGACCCCGGCCATCCAGAACAACTTCAACGCCGTCTCGCTGCCGATCGCGTACTCCATGGCCGGGTTGCTGGCGTCGGTCGCCGGCATCGGCCTCATGCGCGTGCTCGCGCGCGGCCGTCCGGCGAACGCGCTGCGCCTGACGACGTTCGCGGCAGCGGCGCTGTTTCTGGTTTTCGCGTTCGGCCTCACGTTCCTGCTTCCGATCGGCCAGGTTCATGGCGACGGGTCAGCCTTCCCCGTGACGGGGCCCTTCTGGGCCGTGGTCGCGGGGACGCTCGCTGGCATCCTCATCGGCCTCGTGACGGAGTTCTATACCGCCGGACCTCCGGTGCGCCGCATCGCGGGGTCATCGACCACCGGTGCCGCGACGAACATCATCGCCGGCCTCGCGGTCGGGATGCAAAGCGCCGTCGTCCCGATTCTTCTCATCGCCGCGGCGACGTACGCCTCGTTCGCCGCCGCCGGCCTGTACGGCATCGCCATCGCCGCGGTCGGCATGCTCGCGACCGTTGGCGTCACGATGTCGGTGGATGCCTACGGACCCATCGCCGACAACGCCGGCGGCATCACCCAGATGTCCCACCTCGGCCCCGACGTGCGGCGCATCACCGACGGCCTCGATGCGTTAGGCAACACGACGGCCGCGATCGGCAAGGGGTTCGCGATCGGGAGCGCCGCGCTCACCGCGCTCGCCCTGTTCAGCGCTTACGCGTCGGCGGTGGGGCTGGGTGCGCGCGGGCTCGACCTGCTCAATCCGATGGTCGTGATCGGTCTGTTCATCGGCGGAGCCATGCCGTTCTTCATCGGCGCGAGCACCATGACGGCGGTGGGGCGCGCGGCCCAGGGCATGGTGGCCGAGGTGCGCCGTCAGTTCCGCGAGATCCCCGGCCTGCTCGAGGGCACCGCCAAGCCCGATTCCGCGCGCTGCGTGGACATCTCCACGCGTGCCGCGCTGCGCGAGATGCTGATTCCCGGGATGAGCGCGGTCGCCGTTCCCGTGGTCGTGGGACGCTTCATCGGCGTCGAGGCGCTCGGTGGCTTGCTCGCCGGCGCCACGGTGACCGGTGTCATGCTCGCGCTGTTCATGGCCAACGCCGGCGGCGCGTGGGACAACGCGAAGAAGTTCATCGAGGGCGGCGCGCACGGAGGGAAAGGCGGGGAGCCTCATAAGGCGGCCGTGGTTGGCGATACGGTCGGAGATCCCTTCAAGGACACGTCGGGGCCGAGTCTCAACATTCTCATCAAGTTGATGAGCGTGGTGAGTTTGGTGCTGGCACCGTGGTTCATTTCGTAAGGCAACGTCTGAAGACGTCAGGAATCAGACGTCAGGTGTCAGATGTCAGTGACACCCTCTGGACTCCTGACATCCCGCTGCCGTTTCGTCTTTCGCGCCCTGACGGTGCGAAGGAAACCGGTGAGCATTCGCTTCACTTCTTGAACCTGGGATCGGAGCCGCTCGTACCGGCCTCGCTCGAGGTATCTGAGGTCATGGGAAAGCAACAACTGATACTCGAGCTCCGTCGCCGATGAGAGCGAGATCTGAAGGAACCGTGCGAGCTCACGCTGCGATGCGGTTCCGCATCCCTCGACAATGTTCGTTGTAACCGACGCAGCGGCGCGTCGGGCCTGGGCTGCCAGCGAGCGGTCATGTCGCAACTCGCTGTTCGTAGCACGATAGACGTCGAGAGTGAGAACGTGAGCCTTCTCCCACACCTTTAGCTGCGTAAAGTCGATCATGGCTCGAAGGTGGGACGGCGATGCCTTCCGCCCCGAACTGTTCGAATGCGGCCGCGGCCATTTGCGCGCAGCGCGGTTTCTGACCACTGACACCTGACGTCTGACCCCTGACGTCTGCGGACGTTGATCTATGCTGAAGCTCGGAATCGTCGGCCTCCCCAACGTCGGGAAATCCACGCTCTTCAATGCGCTGACCGCGGCAGCCGCCCCGGCGGAGAACTACCCCTTCTGCACCGTCGACCCCAACGTCGGCATCGTCGAGGTGCCCGACCCCCGGCTCGCGAAGCTCGCCGAGATCGTCAGGCCCACGCGCACGGTGCCGGCCGTAGTGCAGTTCGTCGACATCGCCGGCCTCGTCAAAGGCGCCGCGCAGGGGGAAGGGCTGGGCAACAAGTTCCTCGCCAACATTCGCGAGACCGACGCGATCGTGCACGTCGTTCGGTGCTTCGAGGATCCCGACGTGCTGCACGTCATGGGCGCGGTGGATCCGGTGCGCGACCGGGAGGTGATCGAGTTCGAGCTCGCGCTCGCCGATCTCGCCTCGGTCGAGAAGCGACTCGATCGCGTGCAGCGCGCGGCGCGCGCGGCCGACAAGGACGCGCGCGCCGAGCTGCCGGTGCTCGAGCGCACGAACGGCTTTCTGTCCGAGGGGCGCGGGTTATGGGAGGCGCGCCTGACGGCGGAGGAGCTGGCGTTCCTCGCGCCGCTCGGCTTGCTGACGGTGAAGCCGGTGCTCTACGCCGCCAACGTCAGCGACGCGGAGCTGGCCGGGGACGAGGGGCCGCACCTTCGCGCGCTGCGTGCGGCCGTGGCGCGCAGTGGCGAGCACGCGGAGGTGGTTCCCTTCTCGGCCAAGATCGAGGCGGAGGTGCGCGATCTGCCCCCAGAGGACCGGGCCGACTTCCTCGCCTCGTTAGGGCTCGAGGAGGCCGGGCTCGACCGCGTCATCCACGCGGGGTATCACCTGCTGGGGCTGCAGACGTACTTCACGGCCGGCGAGCAGGAGGTGCGCGCGTGGACGATCCACCGCGGCGACACGGCTCCCCGGGCCGCCGGCGTCATCCACACCGACTTCGAGCGCGGGTTCATCCGCGCCGAGACCGCGAGCTATGACGATTTCGTGGCGGGCGGCGGGTGGAAGGGCGCGCGGGAACGGGGCGTCGTCCGATCGGAGGGCAAGGAGTACGTCGTCCGCGACGGAGACGTCATGCTGTTCCGATTCAACGTGTGACGCAGTAGCCAGGCGCTCGCGCCGTCGCTACATTTCACCGCTCACAACTGACACCCTCCCCCTGCTCCGGCAACCAGCGGGGGGCGGCTTCTACGACCAAAGGGAGGCTTGCCACTGTGACCCGCCAGTACGAAGCGGTCTACATCTTCGACTCCACGCTCGAAGACGCCGCAATCAACGACAAGATCTCGCGCTTTCACGGTCTGCTCGCCGCCACCGGCGACGTAGCCACCGACCATTGGGGCCGGCGCCAGCTCGCCTATCCCATCGGCCAGCGCGAGAACGGCTACTACGCCATCGCCCGCTTCGAGGCCGAGCCCGCCTCGCTTCCCGAATACGAGCGCGCGCTCAAGCTCGATGACGGTATCGTTCGCTACTTGATCACCCTCCACGAGCACGAAGTCGGCGCGCCCGCCATCGAGCCGGGGGCGGAGATCGGCATCCGCCGCCGTGACGACGACGAGGAGGACGAAGAATGATGCGCCGACCCCAGAAGTCCTGTCCCTTCTGCGAGTCCCGTATTCGGTACGTGGATTACAAGGATGACCGCACGCTCGGCCGCTTCATCACCGATCACGGGAAGATCCTCCCGAGCCGGTTGAGCGGGATGTGCGCGCGACACCAGCGGCAGCTGTCGACGGCGATCAAACGGGCACGCTACCTCGCGCTGATTCCGTACATCAAGGGCCACCACCAGACCTGAGCATGGCCGACGGCCTCGCGCCGGCGCCGCGTGAGCGAGGGTGGGCGCGTCTCGCCTTTGCTCTCGCGGCGTTCTTGTTGGTTCCACTCTTCCCGGCCGTGCGCGCGGTGCTCCCGGTGGAGCACACGCTCATTCTCCTGGTTCCCACGCTCGCCGTGTGCTTTCTCCTCGGCTGGTGGGCGGGGGGGCGGCTGTCGCTCGCGCTCGTCTGGCTGGCGTTCGCGGGCTGGGTGCTCGGGCAGCCCGCGCCGAGTATTGGCGGATCCTATTACGACCTCGCGCGCGCGTGGGGACTCCTGCTGGCGGGGGCATTCGGCGTCATTTGCATCCTCGGGAAGCAGGGGCCGTTCTTCACGCGGGGCCTCTCGGCGATCGGGCTCGCCCTGCTCGTGGGGCTGGCGCACGGCGTCGTGGGAGGCACGTCGTTCCGCCGCATCGAGCGCGTGCTCGACGAGCAGTACGGGGTGCGCAACGGGCAGTCGGTCGACGCGTTGACACTGTCGTTGCGCGGCATCGTCGACCGGATGCCCGCGATGCGCGATGTGATGACGGACGAGACGGTCGATCAAACCGCGTTCGAGCTGCATCGCCTGTCGGAGGGGGCCGCTCCGCTCTTCCCCGCCCTGCTGGCGCTACAGTCGCTCGTGGTGTGCGCGCTGGCGTGGACGCTATATCATCGTCTGTCGCGTGCCCGGATCGGCCCACCGCTGGCGACCCTGCGGGAGTTTCGCTTTCACGACCACCTGGCGTGGGGCCTGATTGTCGGGCTCACCCTCGTGCTGCTTCCCGCCTTCGCGTCACTGCAGCGGCTGGGGCAGAACCTGGTATTGTTCTTCGGCATGCTGTACGCGTTGCGTGGCCTCGGCGTGATCGACAGCTTCGTTCGTCGGAGTGCCACACTGGTCGCGATCGCGGCAGTCATCGCGATCCTCAACCCTCGTCCCTACGCCGCGCTGCTGGCGCTGGCCGTGGTGCTCGCGCTGTTCGCCGTGCTGGGCGTGAGCGACGCGTGGGGAGACTGGCGGCGCCGCCTGCGCGCCGCATCCTGACCTCGTTTCTTTCGCACCATATCGGAGCTCTCATGGAAATCATTCTTCGGCAATCGATCGAGAACCTCGGCAAGCCCGGCGACATCGTGAAGGTGTCCCCCGGGTACGCCCGCAACTACCTGCTGCCACGCGGGCTTGCCTACGAGGCGACCCCCGGGAACCGCAAGCGAATCGCGATGGAGAAGGCGCGCCTGGAGGCCGCTGAGGCGGAGCGCATCAAGGCGGCGCAGACACTGGCCGAGCGCCTGGAGAGCGTCCAGCTCACCTTCTCGGCGCGCGTGGGCGACGAGGAGAAGCTCTTCGGATCGGTGACGACGGCCGACATCGCGCACCAGCTCGAGGCGCAGGGCTTCGACATCGAGAAGAAGCAGATCGACCTGCACGAGCCCATCAAGTCGCTCGGCGTCTACAAGATCCCGGTTCGGCTCCACGCGGAAGTGAAGCCGGAGATCAAGGTCTGGGTGATCAAGCAGTAGGGATCGGGGGGTCGAGGGATCGGGGGATCGAGGGCGTGTCCTGAGTCACATCACTCGCCACGCGCCCTTGATCCCTCGACCCCTTGACCCTCGACACGGGCCCTATGGCACGGCCAATGCCCGACGTGGGAACAACCACCCTCGAAGGCGAGTAAGACGCTGACGCGACGCTCATCCTGAACGGTCCCCGAATGGCCCAGTCGACGACCACATCTTCCCTCGCGCTCGCCCAGCGCGCCGCCGCCCTCGCCCTGGACCTCAAGGCCACCGACGTCGTTCTCCTCGATCTCACCGGCGTTTCCGACGCTACCGACTTCTTCGTCATCGCCAGCGGCACGTCCGATACCCACGTCCGGTCCACGGCCGAGCACGTGATGGAAGGGCTCAAGAAAAAAGAAGGTGTCGCACCGCACCATATCGAGGGTCTACAAGGGGGCCGATGGGTGCTGCTCGATTACGTCGACGTGATCGTGCACGTCTTCCATCCGACGCTGCGTGAGTTCTATCAGCTCGAGCGCCTGTGGAGCGACGCCGAGCGCATCCCGCTGGACCGGGAGGGAGGACAACCGTGATCGAACGGAGATGGTTGGTGGGTGCGCTCGCCGCCGTGCTGGCGGCCGCCCCGCGCGCGGACGCCCAATTCTACTTCGGGCAGAACCAGGTCCAGTACGACTCGTTCGACTGGAAGGTCATCGAGACCGACCATTTCCTCGTGCACTATTACGAGGGTGAGGCAACCGCCGCTCGCGACGCGGCTCGGATGGCCGAGCGCGCGTATGGGCGGCTGTCGCGCATCCTGGGCCATGAGTTCCGCGAGAAGAAGCCGATCGTCCTGTTCGCCTCGCGTTCCGACTTCGGGCAGAACAACGTGACCGGTGACCTGGGTGAGTTCACCGGCGGGGTCACGGAGGCCCTTCGGCATCGGATCCTGATGCCCTTCACCGGCGACTACGGGTCGTTCGAGCAAGTGCTCACGCACGAGATGGTGCACGAGTTCCAGTACGACATCTATTCGCGCGGGAAGGCGGGGGCCGGGCTGCAGACGCTCCAGCAGCAGGCGATGCCATACTGGTTCGCCGAGGGCATGGCGGAGTACCTGTCGCTGGGCCCGCACGACGCCTTCGCGAACACGGTGATGCGGGACGCCGCGCTCAACGGTCGGCTGCCATCGATCGAGCAGCTCACCATGCGTCCCGATCAATACAACCCGTACGACATCGGCCAGGCCCTCTGGGAGTTCGTGGGCGACCGGTGGGGCGACGAGGTGATCGGGGCGATCCTCCAGGCCGCGCCCAACGTCGGCGTCGAGCGCGCCTTCCGGCGCGAGCTCGGGAAATCGCTCGAAGACCTCGGCGACGAGTGGAAGGAGGCGATGCAGGTGAAGCACCTGCCACAGATCGCCGACCTCGAGCGCGCACGGAAGTATGCGCAGCCCCTGCTGTCCGAGCGGCGCAGCGGCGGCGCGATCTTCCTGGCTCCCGCGCTCTCGCCGAACGGCGAGCAGATCGTCTTCCTGTCGAACGGCAGCTTTCTCCGCGGACAGATCTTCATCGACCTCTGGCTCGCTGACGCCCGCACCGGCAAACGGCTGAAGCGGCTCGTGAAAAGCACCACCAACCCGGAGTTCGAGGAGCTGCGGCTGCTGTACTCGCAGAGCTCGTTCTCACCCGATGGGCGCACCCTGGCGTTCACCGCGCAGCGAAAGGGCAAGGACGTGCTGTACCTGCTCGACGT
>DATBIU010000123.1:0-5047 GCA_036556765.1 Gemmatimonadaceae bacterium
TGCGGAAACCGCCCGGTGTTGATCAGCCGGAAGCGCACCGTATCGCCGACCGTGTAGGTCAGTCGTTCGGTGTGCGGCCACGACAGCCCGTTGACTGAGGTGATGAACCAGCGATCGCGTGGAATGCTCTCGCGGCGCAGCACGACGTCGGCGGCCTCCGGCTTGATCCCGAGCTCCGGCACCGACTCGGAGAACGAGCTCAGCACGAGAATGCGCTCGTTCCTGATCGGACGCGCATTCGGCGGATCGATGACAAAGGCCCCGCTCAGCGTCGCGTCGCGCCCCATGCCAGGGCCCGGCAGAGCCGGAAGTCCCTCGGTTCGTCCCCAGTAGAAGTAGGTTCCCTCAAGATCGGCAGGGAACCGGAGTGTGACCTCGGCGCCTGGCGCGACGACGATCGAGTCCGACCCGGGCTCTCCGCGCGCGCGCAGACCGCCGAGCGCGACCGCCCTCGGGAGTAGATTCCGGATCGTCGCCTCGACGATCGTTCCGCGGCGAACGCGAATCATCGGCCCGGGAATCCGCGCGCGCTCTCCCGCTTCCGCGAAGGCAAACACGGGAACGCCCACGCCCCGCTCCGTCTCCGGATACCACCGAGCCTCGCGCGCTTCCAGACGAATTCGAAGCACGCTGCTCGTCATCCGCCCGGCGGGAGCTCGGTTGTCGTTAGGGAGCGCCGACTGTATTTGTCCGCTCGGCGGAACGCGCCCGGTTGACAGCGCAAGAGACGCGAGGACCAGTGTCAGCTGCGCGCGCATGGAAGTCAGCTCCTTCGGATCACTCCGGACCCCTACGTGTGCCGCTTCGCCACCAACGCCCGCACCTCCGCCCCATCGCCGGCGTCCAGCGCCTGACGAGCCGTTTCCCTGCACTCCGACAGCACCAGCGACCGCACCCGCGCCTTCACCGCCGGTATGATCGGCACGCTCACGCTCAGCTCATCCACGCCGAGCCCGACGAGCACCGGCACCGCCTGGAGATCGCCAGCGAGCGCACCGCACACACCGACCCACCGCTTGCGGGCGTGCGCCCCCGCGACCGTCCGCTCGATGAGCCGCAACACCGCCGGGTGCAACGCGTCCACCTGCGGCGCGAGCCGCGGATTCGTGCGGTCCATCGCCAACGTGTACTGGGTGAGATCGTTCGTCCCGATCGAGAAGAAGTCCGCCTCCTCCGCGAACCGATCGGCCATGAGCGCGGCCGACGACGTCTCCACCATGATGCCGATCTGAATCGCCGGCACGCCGAGCGCCGCGCGCTCCTCCTCCACCAGCTGGCGCGCCGCCCGCCACTCGGCGATGGTCGAGATCATCGGAAACATCATCGCGACCTTCCCCGCCTTCGACGCGCGGAGGATCGCGCGAATCTGCGATCGGAATACTTCGGGACGATTCAACGACAGCCGCACCCCGCGCTCGCCGAGGAACGGATTGGCTTCCGTCTCCATCGGCATGTACGAGAGCGGCTTGTCGCCCCCGACGTCGAGGGTGCGCATGACGACGATGCGGTCGGGACCGAGGGCGCGCGCGATCGCCTCGTAGGTGCGCGCCTGCTCGTCCTCGTCAGGCGCTGTGCGGCGCTCCATGAACAGGAACTCCGTTCGCAGCAGCCCCACGCCCTCACCGCCCACCTCGGGAACCTGGCGCGCTTCCTTCTCATCGGCGATGTTCGCCGCCACCTCCACGCGATGCCCGTCGCGAGTGATCGCCGCCTCGAGCGCGACCGCGAGCTCCTCGATGCGCTGCCGCGCGGCCGCCGCCTGCCGCTTGGCGATCTCGGCTTCCTCGGCCGCCGTGGGACCGAGCTGCACCGTTCCCGCGTCGCCGTCGAGTACCACACGCGTGCCGCTCGCGATGTCGAGCGCGCGGGGATCCACGCCGGCGACGGCTGGAATGCCGAGCCCGCGCGCCAGAATCGCGACGTGCGACGTCGCGCTCCCCATGGTCGTGCAGAAGCCGCGCACGCGCGTCCGATCGAGCGACACCGCATCGGAAGGCGACAGGTCCTCGGCCACGACGATCGAGTCGTCGGGAATGTCGTGCGGCGTGTCGTCGCGGCCCACCAGCAGGTGGAGCACGCGTCGTCCCACGTCGCGCAGATCGGCCGCCCGGCCGGCGAGGAGCGGATTCTCGAGCCCCGCCAGTCGATCGGCCTGCCCCGCGTACGCCTCGCGCCACGCGAAGGCCGCTGACGCCCCCTCGCGGATGTGCGTCGCCGCCGCATCGAGCACCTCCGGATCCTCGAGCAGCTCCTGGTGTGCCGCGAAGATCGCCGCGCGGTCCGCGTCCGCCTCGGTCGCGAGGCGGGCGCGCATCGCCTCGAGCTGGAGGTGTGCGGACGCGATGGCCGCGTCGAGCTCGCGGCGCTCGCGGTTCGGGTCGGCCGCGCGCTCCTCGATCACGGCGTCCTCATGTCGGAGCTGGAAGACCCGACCGACCGCGACGCCGGGGGACGCCGCCACACCGCGCAGCGCGCCGTCCACGCGAGACAGCGCGGCGGCTCCCGTCGCTGGCGCGCGCCCCATTGGGGCAGGCTTGGCGGACGGTGCCCCGCCGTGAGCCGCGGCAAGGTCAGTCGTCAGCGTTCGGGTGATCCCGGCGATGGCGTGCGCGGCGTCCTCCCCGCGCGCCACGACGGTCACGGTGTCGCCACGTCCGACCTCGAGCGCCATGATCGACACGAGGCTGCGCGCGTTCGCTTCACGATCTCCTTTCACGAGTCGCACGTCCGACGTGAACTGTCGCGCCGCCGCCGCGACCACCGCCGCCGGCCGCGCATGCAGACCGGATTCGTGCCTGACGACGATCGGCGCCGAGCGCACGGCATCGCGCTGCGACTCGGCGACGTTGACCGTGGAGGCGGTGCCGGTGCCGATCGTCATCAGCACATCGCCCACACGAACTTTGCCCGACTGCGGTCGGAGCGAGGTGACGCGGTCCATGTTCGTCACCAGCACCGGCGAGATCAGGCTGAGCGCATGCGTCGCGACGTAGTCGGCATCGAACGTGAGCAGCTCGTCGCCCTTGCGAACGTGGTCGCCCGCCTTCACTCGTGTCTTGAACCCCTGGCCGTTCAGCTTGACGGTGTCGAGCCCGACGTGAATGAGGAGCTCGAGCCCGTCCACATCGAGGGTCAGGGCATGTCCGGCGCGATGGACCATGATCACACGCGCGTCGCAGGGCGCGACGATGCGCTGCTCCAGCGGATCGATCGCGATCCCGTCGCCGGCGAGCCGCTGCGCGAACGCGGGGTCGGGGACCTCAGCGAGCGGAACGAGCACCCCCGCGATCGGGGCGAAGATCGTCGTCGAGGAGCCGTCGCGAGGGGTCATGGGCTACTCAGCTCGTCCTCCGATTTGGTCTCGTCAGGGGCCGAGCCCGTTCCGGCCTCTTCCGATTTCGCCTCCTCTCGCCGACGCCGGTCTTCGCGCTTGGCGTCTTTCTTCGCCTTGCGGTCCAGCTCTTTCTTTCGCTTCTCGAAGCCGTAGTTGGGTTTCCTGGCCAATGGGGGAGACTCCGCTCCGAATGTGCTTTAATGAAGGGTGATCGCCGGGTGGGCAGCAATGATGGTCTCGCCGTCGCGGCGGCGCCATAGGGCGAACCGCCGGGCGGTCACCGGCCGAGCCGCTCGGCAATGAGGCGCATGGCGGACTCGCTGACGAACAGCTTGTTGTGGAACCGCTCACCCCACGACAGTGGGGTCACGTCTCGATACTCGTGGAGCGTGTCCTCGCCATACCCCGGGTGTAGCTGCTTCCGGAGCGAGGCCCGCGCGTTCGGATCGGCGCCATGATCGAGCAGCAGCTGGGTGAAGGGGGCGACCTGCGATCCGCTGCGGTTCGTCCAGAAGTTGGGTTGAGACACCACCGTCGCGAAAAGCGCGGTATGGCCGCCGAACCCATCCGAGTCGACGGCGGCCCGTGCGTCGACGTCCATCCCGCGATCGAGGAGCCAGCGGGCGATCTCCATCTCGTCGTAGTCGACGCACATGTGTAACAGGGTCGCGCCCGCCAACGGGGTCCCGTGCGTCGCCAGCACCTCATCGCCACACCCGACCTCCGGCGGATAGATCTCCTCGTGCCGAAAGGTTCGGCGCAACAGCTCCGGGTCGCGTCGGAGGTGGTGCTCTAGCAGGTCGATCCGGCCGCGATGCAGTGCCATGGGTGGTGTGTCGGGCAGCTCGAGCCCGTGCTGCACGTACATCTCGAGGATCGCGTGCTTGGCCGCCGGCTTTCTGCTGTCGGTCTCGAGCACGACGCGCACTGGCGCGATGCTCGTGCCGTTGGCGTCGTGCACTTTCGCGCCGAGCTCGAACATCAGCGCCGTGCCCGACGCGCTGAGGGTGTAGGCGGGTCCTTCCAGGGAGTCGGCCGGCGGCCGAGGGGCCCCCATCATGGCGTGCAGCATGCGCGCGGTCTCGATGCGGCTCTGCAGTGCGGCCCGATCGAGCGCGCTCTCCAGGTCGGTGGCGCCCAAGGCGTGAAGCATCGTGATGATGCGGTCACGACCCAGATTCGCGGCATACGTCAGCGGAGGGCCCCAGTTGCTGCGCCGCCCGACCACCGCGTCCTCGTGGAGCAGTCGCGGGTGCTTCGTGACCAGCTGTCTCACGCTGTCCACGTCGTCGCGCCAGATCGCGTCGATCAGCTCGCAGGCGTGCGCGAGGCGCGGCCAGCTTGGCGCGCCGTAGCTGCGCGCGAGCACGAGCTGCGCGTCGGCGAGCTTGGCGGTGGCCGGATCGATGGCGTCAGGGTGATACGAGGCCAGGTCGGCGAGCGCGGCCGAATCACGCCGGCGGATTGCCCGCAGCAGATCCTTTGCCTGGTGCTTGAGCTGGTCCAGGTTCGGGCGAACCGGGAGGGAACGGTGGGGCATGACGAGCCTCCTGTGGAGCGGCCCGCAGTCCGCTGCGTGGGGCCAAGGAGGTTCGTGAGAACCCTGCCGATCGTTAGGCCAACCAGGTGGACTCGGTCCTCTCCGCGGACGGGCGGCGCCCTGAACGCCGTCCTGGAAAGGTGCTCGAGGTGCTCGAGGTGCTCAAGGTGCTC
>DATBIU010000124.1:0-12645 GCA_036556765.1 Gemmatimonadaceae bacterium
GACGCCTCCTCGACCTCGTCGCGCTGCTCGGGTCGCTCGTCGTTCGGGCGCGACCGCGGCGGACGTTCTCGTGCGGGCTCGCCTTTCTTCGGTGGGACGGTCATTCCCGGTGCCTCGCGCCTCTCACGATGGAATCACGGCCGTCGCCTCGATCTCGACCTTCGCCCGCTCGTCCAGCAGCCCGGCGACGATCACGACCGACATCGCCGGATAGTGAGCGCCGAACAGCGCGCGATACGCCTCGCCGATCTCGCGGCGAGACGCGACGTAGCCGGCGCGATCGGTCACGTACCAGGTGAGGCGAACAACGTCGGCCGGCTGCGCGCCCGCGGCACGCAGGACGACGACGAGGTTGTCGAGTGCTTGCCGGGCCTGCGCGGCGATCTCGTCGGTCTCGAATCGCTCGGTCGTTGGGTTCCACCCGATCTGGCCGGCGACGGCCACCACTCGGCCGGTCGCCACGATGCCATTCGCGTATCCGCTGGGGCGGGGCCATCCCGGCGGTTGAACGACTTTCATCGGACGCGTCCCGCGCCCGGTGACGTCGGCGCCCCGCGGAGGCGAAAGCGCTGGAGCTTGCCGGTCTCGGTCCGCGGCAGTGCCGACACGAACTCGATGCTGCGCGGATACTTGTATGGCGCGATCTGCGATTTCACGAAGTCCTGCAGCTCCTTCGTCATGTCCTCCGTTGCCCCAATGCCCGGCCTCAACACGACGAACGCCTTCACAATGCAGCCGCGTTCCTCATCGGGGACGCCGACGACGCCGCACTCGGAGACCGAGGGGTGATCGAGAAGGGCGTTCTCCACCTCCGGCCCCGAGATCTTGTAGCCGGACGAGACGATGAGATCGTCGGTGCGCGCCTGATACCAGAAATATCCCTCCTCGTCCATGCGATAGGAATCGCCCGGAAGGTTCCATCCATTCTGCACGTAGGCTCGCTGCCGCTCTGCATCGTCGAGGTAGCGACATCCCGTTGGGCCCTGCACGGCGAGATGCCCGATCGTTCCCGGAGGCACCTCGATCCCGTCGCCGTCGATGACGCGCGCGCGATAGCCGGGCACGGCGCGGCCCGTCGATCCGGCGCGAATGTCATCGCCGGCCGCGCTGATGAAGATGTGCAGCATCTCCGTCGATCCAATGCCGTCGATGATCCCGAGGCCGGTCGCAGCGCGCCACTTCTCGAACGTGGCCGCCGGAAGATGCTCCCCCGCGGACACGCACTTCTTCAGCGACGAGAGGTCGAACCCCGACGCCGTCGCCGCCATCGCCCGATAGGCCGTGGGCGCCGTGAAGCAGACGCTTGCCCGGAAATCCTGAATCCCCTGGAGCAGCTGCGGCGGGGTCGCCTGCTCCAGCAGCACTGTCGACGCGCCGACGCGCAGGGGAAACAGCAGCAATCCGCCGAGCCCGAAGGTGAACGCGAGGGGAGGGGAGCCGCAGAAGATGTCGTCGCGCGAGGGCCGCAATACGTGGCGCGGGAACAGGTCGCAGATCGCGAGGACGTCGCGATGGAAGTGCATCGTCCCCTTCGCCTGCCCGGTGGTGCCAGACGTGAAGGCGATGAGCGCGACATCATCGGCGGCCGTCGCGACGTTGGTGAAGCTCCCCGGCCTCGACCGGGTGAGCGCGTCCAGCGAGCCGGCGGCGTCGGTGCCGAACTCCACGATGCGGCGCAGCAGGGGTGCGCTCGCCGCGGCCTGCTCCAGCTCTCGAACCACGCGCGTGTCACACAGCGCGAGCCCGATTTGCGCTTTCTCGATCAGGTACGCCAGCTCGCGCGCTCGCAGCAGCGGCATCGTGCAAACGACGATGCCTCCGGCCTTGAGCACGGCGAACCAGCACGCCGCCATCATCGGGTTGTTCGGCCCGCGCAGCAGCACCCGATTCCCGGGCACGAGGCCGAGATCTCGCGTGAGGACGTGCGCGATGCGATTGGAGTGCTCCAGCAGCTCGCGGTAGGTCCAGCTGCCGCCGGGAAACCGAAGCGCGACGCGATCGCCCCCTCCCTGAACGACCATCGCATCGAGCAGCTCGGCGGCGCAGTTCAGCCGGTCCGGATAGCGCATCTCGCCGGCCGAGAGCTCGGGCCACAGCTCCCGCGGCGGCAGCATGCGCCGCGCGAACTGATCGACGTGAGCGGTCATGCGGGCTTCGTCACCGTGCCGGCGATCACGATCTTCTGGATCTCACTCGTCCCCTCGTAGATCCGAAGCGCGCGGATCTCGCGATAGAGCCGTTCGACGACGGCGCCCTTGCGCACCCCGCGTGCACCGAGGAGCTGGATGGCGTCGTCGATCACCCGCTGAGCGCTTTCCGTCGCGTGAAGCTTCGCCATTGCTGCCTCGCGCGTCGTGCGGCGCCCGGTGGCGTCCCGCGTCCACGCCGCGCGATACACCAGCAAGGCACTCGCGTCGATCCGCACCGCCATCTCCGCCAGCCGCGCCTGCGTCATCTGATGCTCGGCCAGCGGACGGCCGAAGACCTCACGCTCGGTGACCCAGGCGCATGCCTCCTCCATCGCCCGGCGCGCCAGCCCGAGCGCCGCCGCGCCGACGGTGGGGCGAAAGAGGTCGAGCGTCGCGAGCGCGATGCGAAGCCCCGCTCCCGGTTCGCCGATGACACGATCCGCGGCGACGCGACACTCGTCGAACCGCACCGTCCCCAACGGATGCGGAGCCGAAACATCGATGCGCTCTGCGACCCGACACCCCGGGTCGTCGGCGTCGACGACGAGAGCGACGAAGCGCCGCTCACCATCGCGCGTCACCTTGCCTTCGTCGAGCTTCGCGAACACGACGTAGTGATCGGCGATGCCCGCGTTCGAGATCCAGGTTTTCTCCCCGGTGATCACGAAGCCATCGCCGTCGCGCCGCGCGACCGTCTGCATCGCGCCCACGTCGGAGCCTGCGCCGCTCTCGGAGATGGCGAAGGCAGCGATGCGCTTTCCCCGCGCGACGTCCGGTAGGTAGCGCCGCTTGAGCGCGCTGGAGCCGAACAGCGTAATCGGCCCCGTGCCGAGCCCCTGCATTGCGAACGAGAAGTCGGCGAGTCCGGATGCCGTGGCGAGCGCTTCGCGGATGAGACAGAGCGAGCGCGCGTCGAGTGGATCGCTCACCCCGCCGTGGGCGGCAGGCACCACGTGTCGCAGCCACCCCGCCTCGCCGAGCTGCTTCACGAGACTTCGGCACGCCGCGTCGACGTCGTCGACGTCCTCGGGCTCCGGTGCGTGCCACAGCTCGGCGGCCGCCCACTGGCGAATGTCGCGCGCGAGGGTGCGATGCTCGGGGGCGAAGAAGGGCCACTCGAGGTGGTCTGCCTCCGCTCGCGCCGCCGGCGTTTGGGTCACCAACTCCGAGCCCGCGAGAGACCAACGGCACAGATGACAGAGCTCAGAATGCAGAATTCAGAATGCAGAAGGCGGATTCTGTATTCTGAATTCTGTATTCTGAGCTCTGTCATCTCTGCGGTCATTCAATTACCCTCGAACACCGGAGACTGCTTGCGAGCAAACGCCTCGTATGCCCGAGCAAAGTCTTCCGTCTCCATGCACAGCGCCTGGATCTGTGCTTCGCTCTCGATCGCCTCGTCGAGCGACATGCCCCACTCCTGATGCAGCGCGCGCTTCGTCATCCCGTGCGCGAAGGTGGGTCCCGAGGCGAGCGAGCGTGATTGCGACCGCACCTCATCCTCCAACGCCTCGGGCGTCGTGACCTTGTTGAAAAACCCCCACCGCTCGGCCTCATCGCTCGACATGAACCGGCCCGTGTAGAGCAGCTCGGCGGCCCGACCCTGGCCGATGATGCGGGGGAGAATCGCGCAGGCCCCCATGTCGGCACCCGACAGGCCCACACGCGTGAACAAGAACGCCACTCGGCTCCGCGATGTGCCGATGCGCAGATCGCTCGCCATGGCGAGGATCGCCCCCGCGCCGGCGCAGACGCCGTCGACGGCCGCGATGATCGGCTGCGGGCAGGCCCGCATGGCGCGTACGACGTCGCCCGTCATCCGCGTGAAGGCGAGCAGCTCGTCCACCTTCCCCTCGCGTTTCATCGTGACGAGCGGACCGATGATCTCGTGCACGTCGCCGCCCGATGAGAAGTTCCCGTCCGCGCCGGTGAGCACGACGACCTTGATGTCACTGGCGAGCGCGAGCTGCCGGAAGATGTCGCGCAGCTCGGCGTACGACTCGAAGGTGAGCGGGTTCTTTCGCTCGGGGCGGTTCAGCGTGATGGTGGCGACGCGGCCGTCGACATGCCACTTGAAGTGGCGCGGCTTCAGGTCCGCGCCGCGAAGGCGGGTGGTCATGCGGCCAACATAGGGTGAACGGTCTGGGGCGGGAAGCGGTACGAGATCACATGACCTCCCCGCCCGCGACGACGATCGCCTGGCCGGTAACGGCGCCCGCCCCGGGCGAGCAGAGCCACGCGACGGCGCTCGCCACTTCCTCGGGGCGCACGAGGACCCCGCGCGGCGTGCCGCGGTCCAGCATCTCCCTCGCCTCCGCCTCGCTTTTGCCCGAGCTCCGCAGGTTGCTGATGGCGCGATCCAGCAATCCGGTATCCGCCGTGTAGCCCGGACACACCGCATTCACCGTGATCCCGCTCCTGGCCGTCTCCAATGCCACGCATCTCGTTAGGCCGAGTATGCCGTGTTTGGCCGCGGCGTAGGCGGCCATGCGTTTGTAGCCCTTGAGCGCCGCGGTCGAGGCGATGTTGACCACGCGCCCTTCGCCCGCGTTCAGCATGGGGCCGATCACCTGCCGCATGCACAGGAACGTGCCGGTGAGATTCACCGCGATCGTATGGTCCCAGCTCCTGCGGTCGAGCTCGTGAAACAGGGCGGCCGACGCGTCACCGGCGTTGTTCACCAGCACGTAGGGCACGCCGAACGTCCGGAGCGCCTGGGCGAACGCGCTGTCCACGAGCGGTTCATCGGCGACGTCGCACACGAACGTCTGGGCACGCGCGCCGAGAGCACGGATGGCGCT
The DNA here is from genome assembly GCA_036556765.1 of Gemmatimonadaceae bacterium. Taxonomy (GTDB): domain Bacteria; phylum Gemmatimonadota; class Gemmatimonadetes; order Gemmatimonadales; family Gemmatimonadaceae; genus JAICNG01. The sequence continues at coordinate 4,991 of DATBIU010000124.1, forward strand.
CGCCTGCGCGTCCAGCGCGGTGGTGTCGCGGCCAAGGAGCGTCAGCGACGCGCCGCGCGTGGCGAGCTCGCGCGCGATAGCGGCGCCAATGCCCTTGCCTCCGCCGGTGACGATCGCGTGCTTGCCGGCGAGGAATGCGCCGTCCGGGGGCGAGGTCATATCGTCGCCGATCCACGGAGCTCCAGCTCGCGCTGGAGGGTGCGCTCGAGCTGTCGCTTGCCGGTGAGGTACTGCGCCGGCCAATGCTGCGCCGTGTACCCCGAGGCGGCCGCGGCAAGCAGCGTCCAGTGCGGGTTCGCGAGGTGCGGGCGCGCGAGCGCGCACAAGTCCGCTCGCCCCGCGGCGATGATGGCGTTCACTTGATCTCCATCCACGATGTTTCCGACGGCGATCGTCGGCAGGCCACACTCGTTGCGCACCTGGTCGCTGTACGGCGTCTGATACATGCGCCCGTACACCGGCTTCGCGTCGACCGACGTCTGGCCCGTCGAGACGTGGATGATGTCCGCGCCGGCGCGGCCAAAGGCGCGGGAGATCTCCACCGCGTCATCGCCCGTGACGCCGCCATTCACCCAGTCGGTGGCCGAGATGCGCACCGACATCGGCCGGTCGGGTGGCCACGCTTCGCGCATCGCGGCGAATACCTCGACTGGAAAGCGAACGCGATTCTCGAGCGAGCCCCCGTACTCGTCGGTGCGGTGGTTGCTCAGCGGGGTGATGAAGCTCGACAGGAGATAGCCGTGTGCGCAGTGCAGCTCCAGCATGTCGAATTCCGCGTCGATTGCCATTCGCGCGGCGCGGGCAAACGCGGCGCGCACGCGGTCCATGTCCTCATGCGTCATCGAGCGCGGCACCGGCATGTGCGGCGTGTACGCGAGGGCCGATGGGGCGATCACCGGCCATCCGTCGCCGACGAGCGGCGTGTCGTCGCCTCCTTCCCAGGGGAGCTTCACCGAGCCCTTCCGGCCCGCGTGTCCGAGCTGAAGACAGATCTTCGCCCGGCTCCACCGATGCACGAACTCGGTGATCCGCCGCCAGGCGGGCACGTGGGCATCGTCGTACATGCCCGTGCAGCCGTGGGTGATGCGCGCGTCGGGCGAGACGCACGTCATCTCGGTCACGATGAGTCCGGCGCCCCCCAGGGCCCGCGCGCCGAGGTGCACGAAGTGGAAGTCGCCCGGCGCGCCGTGGACGGCCGAGTACATGTCCATGGGCGCGACGACCACCCGGTTCTCGAGCGTCATGCCGCGCAGCCGAAACGGCGTGAACATCGGTGGCGGCGGCGACGCCGCCTCACCAGGCGGCTCGGCGGCCGGCACCGCGGTCGCCGCGCGGCTCGCGAACCACCGCTCGACGCCGGAGAGATAGGCGCCATCGCGCATGCGCAGATTCTCGTGGCTCACCCGCTGGCTGCGCGTCAGCAGTGAGTACGCGAACTGAGGTGGGTCGAGGTTCACGTACCGGCGCACGTTCTCGAACCACTCCATCGAGTTGCGGGCCGCGTTCTGGAGACGGAGCGCCTCCGTCATGCGCTCGTCCTGGTACCGCTGAAGAGCCTGCGGCAGATCCTGCGTCCCATGCTCATCGATCACCCGCGCCAGGACGATCGCGTCTTCGAGGGCGAGCTTCGTTCCCGAGCCGATCGAGAAGTGCGCGGTGTGCGCGGCGTCACCGATGAGAACGATGTTGCCATGAAACCATGATGCGTTGCTGACGCGGACGAACGTGACCCACGGCTTCGCGCGCTGGTGCGGCGCGTTGTGCATCAGGCGGTGCCCGCCCAGCCAGGGTGCAAACATCGACTCGCAGGCGGCGAGCGTCTCCGCGGCGTCCATTCGATCGAAGCCAGCGTTGCGCCACGAGCGCTCGTCGCATTCGACGATGAAGGCGGACTGCGCCTCCTCGAATCGATAGGCGTGGACCTGGAAGACGCCGGCGTCGTTGATGATGAAGATGAAGGTGAATGCGTCGAAGCGCTGCGTGGTGCCGAGCCAGATGTACGGCGCCTTGCGCACGTCGAGATTGGGCCGAAAGTGCGGCGCGAGCTCCTGCCGGATGACGCTGTTGATGCCGTCGGCCGCGACGATGAGATCGGCGTCGTCGAAGCCGAGGCGGCGCAGATCGCCGAGGCCGCGAACCTCCTGCCGAAAGCGAAGGTCGACGCCGAGCGCCTGGGCGCGGCGCTGGAGAATCTCGAGCAGGCGGCGGCGCGCGATACCGGCGAACCCGTGCCCACCGGAGGTGATCGTCGCGTCCTTGAAATGGATGTCGATGTCGTCCCAGCGCGCGAAGCTGTCGCTGATCGCGTCGTGCGTGGGAGCATCGGCGGCGCGGACGTTGTCGAGCGTCTGGTCGGAGAACACCACCCCCCACCCGAACGTGTCGTCGGGGGCGTTCCGCTCGAGCACGGTGATCTGGGCGTCGGGGCGGCGCTTCTTGAGCAGGAGGGCGAAGTACAGCCCGGCCGGGCCGCCGCCGACGGTGACGATCTTCATCGACAGGAATGTCGCGTGGGGCGGGGGGAGAGGCTAGACGGGCAAGGGGGTCGAGGGATCGAAGGGATCGAAGGGCTAAAGGGGTCGAAGGGATCGGAGGGATCGAGGGGAAGGAAAGGCGCCGCGGCGGAGCCGCGGCGCTCATCGGATGAGCGCGGCTGGCTGCGAAGCAGCCGCCGCGCCTTTCCATCCCCTCGATCCCTCGAACCCCTCGATCCCTTCGATCCCTTTGAAGTTCAGCTGATCCACGTCCCCAGCATGAGCGCCATTGCCGTAAGCACCAGCGCCAGCGCGCTCGCGGCGCCGAAGGCCGCAGCAGCGCCGCGGAGCGCGCGCAATGCGCGAGCCGCGTACGCACCGACGCCGGCATCCTCGAGAATGCGATCGCTGATTCCCCAAACGCCAAAGGCGAGAAATGACGCAGCGGCGCTCGCGAGGATCGGCCACGCCGGTGGTCGCGTCGCCAGCGCGAGTGCGCCGACAATCAGTCCCCCGACAGCGTCGAGCACCAGGCGCCCGTCGGACGCGTGGCGCGCGCGGTGGGCGAGGAGGGCCGGCAGCGTGGGCGCCCGGTCGTTCGCCCCCGACTCACGCATGGGTCATCGGGGACGTGGGGTGCCCGAGAGTACCGGCTCGGCGGCTCGCGGACGCACGGCGAGCCAGAGGAGAAACAGCAGCAGCGGCGGACCCGCGGCCCAGAGCACGATCGACATTACGGAGGCGCTTCTCTCCCACGCGACCCGAGCTCCCTCGGTGACCGTCAGGGTGAGGATGCCGTCGCTGACGCCGGCACTGATGCTCCCGTGCGCCTCGGGATCGGTCGTCACCCTCCAGATCGAGGCGATCGCCGAGCGCAGCGCGAACAGCAGCGCGAGAACCCAGTACGTGCCCCAGGCGAGCAGCAGATGGCGCGGGCGCCACCGACGGAGCGAGAAAGCCACGGTTTTCGTTTCCTGAACCGGGAACGGGGGGCCCCGCTCATGGTGGGTTCGGGTCACGGGACCGTCAAGTGCGCGCGGTCCACCGGGGCTTGACTTGTACTTTAGTTATATCTAAAATGTCATCCATGACCGCCCCCGCCGTGCTCGCCGCCCTCGCCTCCCCCCGCCGGCAGGAGATCCTGCGGCTCATCTGGCGGGAGGAGCGCACCGCCGGCGCGATTCATCGCGCCATGCCGGACGTGACCTTCGGCGCGGTGTCGCTTCAGCTGAGGGCGCTCACCGAGTCGGGGCTGGCCGAGTCGCGCGCGGAAGGGCGGCATCGGTTCTATCGGGCGCGGCGTGAAGCGCTGGGACCGGTCGGCCGGATGCTGGAGGAGATGTGGGACGACGCACTCTGGCGGCTGAAGCTCGCCGCCGAGCTCGAGCATACACGTCGCGGTCCCCGACCACGACGTCGAACCGTCAAGGCGCGAAAGGGGTGATCACCATGTCGACATTGCCATACCGACTCGATCGCAGCGTCGTCATCCACGCGCCGCGAGAGAACGTGTTTCGGTTCCTCTCGGAGACCCCGCGTTGGGCCACGTGGTGGGGGGCTGGATCGACCATCGACGCACGCCCCGGGGGCGCGCTGCTCATCCGCTACCCCGGCGGTGTCGAGGTCGCTGGCGAGGTGCTCGAGATCACGCCGCCCGAGCGAGTTGTATTCACATATGGGTTCGTCACCGGAGACCCCATCCCTCCCGGCGCCTCACGAGTCACCATCCGCCTCGAGCCGCACGGGCTCGGCACTCAGCTACACCTCACGCACGAATTCGCGGACGAGACCGTGCGCGATCACCACGTTCAAGGGTGGCGGTACCAGCTGGCGGTCTTCTCCAACGTCGTGGCCGACGAGCTCCACACCGGCGCGGGCGCACTCGTCGACCGGTGGTTCGAGGCGTGGGCAGAGCCCGACGCGCGCGCGCGCGAGGCGGCGTTCCGTCGCATCGCGGATCCCGGCGTACGGTTCCAGGATCGCTTCGGCAACACCACCGGTCTCGACGACCTCCTGCCGCACGTCACGGCCGCCCAGCTCTACATGCCGGGGCTCCGGATGCGGCGCGAAGGCGATGTGCGCCACTGCCAGGGAACCGCGCTCGTCGATTGGATCGCGACCGCGAGCGATGGAAACGAGCGGGGGCGCGGCACCACCGTGTTCGTGCTCGGTGCCAGCGGACAGATTCAATCGGTGACGGGGTTCTGGGCGGAGGCGCGGTAGCGGCCGGGCGCTCGCCGCTATGCCTTGGGCAGACTGAGCGTGAAGACGGAGCCGACACCTGGCTCCGTCTCGAGCGTCACGTCACCGCCCATCGCTCGCGCGAGATCACGGCTGATCGCCAAACCGAGGCCCGTCCCTTCCGGGCCGGTGGAGAGCGAGCGGCCAAGCTGCACGAACGGCTCGAAGATGTCGTCGACGCGATCACGCGGAACGCCGGGGCCCGTGTCGCGCACCGTGATCATGGCGCGGTCCTCCGATTGGTGGCACGCCACGGTCACGCGTCCTTTCGAAGGCGTGAACTTCACCGCGTTCGAGAGCAGGTTGAGGACGATCTGCTCGATCTTGAGCCGGTCGCCAATCGCGAGCAGGTCGTTTGGGCACTGTGGTTGAACCAGGGTGATGCCCTTCCCGGTCGCTTGCGGCTCGATCATCGCCGACACGGCTTCGATCACGGCGGGCAGGGCCACCGGCTCGCGTTCATACGTCAGCTTGCCCGACTCGATGCGGCTGTAGTTGAGCAGATCGTTGATGATCCGGAGCAGGTGCTGCTGGCTGCTTCGGATGCGTGCCAGGTACTCACGCTGCTGCTCGGTGACGCTGCCGCCGAGTCCCATCTCGATCAGCTCGGTGTAGCCGCCGATGGCGTTGAGCGGGGTTCGCAGCTCGTGGGACATCGATGCCAGGAACTGGCTCTTCGCGCGGCTCAATGCTTCGACTTCCGCCAGGCGCCGCGCGTTCTGGATCGCGCGCTCCTGAGCCTCCATACGCTCGGTGAGGTCGCGCGTGATCTTGGCGAATCCGATGAGGGTTCCGTGATCGTCGCGGAGGGCCGTGATCACCACGTTCGCCCAGAATCGCGATCCGTCATTTCGAAGACGCCACCCTTCATCTTCCAGACGCCCCTCGCGGATGGCGACTTCCAGCTCCCACGGTGGCTTGCCCGCCCGGATGTCCTCCTCGGGATAGAAGGTCGAGAAGTGGCGGCCGATGATCTCGTGCGCTTTCCACCCTTTCAGTCGCTCCGCGCCCGGATTCCAGGTGATGATGTGCCCGGTGGGATCGAGCGCGAAGATGGCGTAGTCCGAAACGCCCTCGACGAGGAGGCGGTAGAGCTCCGCGGACGGCGGCGTCGCTCCGCGTTCGCGACCGGGCAAACTGCCTGTCTCGGGGAGCACGTTAGGCCTGGCCGTCGCCATGGCTGGGGGCCCCGGGACCACTCGCAGTCCCGTGACGCCTGGACCGGTGGCGGCGGTGTTTTCGGCGGCGATGGCGCGGGTCGAACGGGTCGCGGCCGGTCACGGCCGGGTACGCGCAGGTGAGCGCCATGATGGCGAGCACGAGCGTGGCCGCCCAGTGGCGATCGCCAATGGCGACCCACATCGCGCTCACGGCAACGAGTGTCGCGAGTCCAAGGCCCGTTCTGACTAGTGGGCGCAGCCGCATCGCCGCCTCCACGGGCGTCATCGCAGCGGTCACAACAACAATCACCCCGCCAATCATTGCAAATGTGCTACCGCGGCGCTTGGCTCGCGCTAGCGCGGGTCAACGCGATCAGAACTCCCGCTTCTTCATCTCGCGGAAGATCGCGTCGGCCTCGCTGTCCTCCGGAGGATCTTCCGGGCGCGTGACATCGAGGGTCGCGTCGTATGTCTTCTTCTTGCGCTTCTTCTCGATGTCGGCGGATTTTGCGGCGTTCTTTCTCGCCAGCGCCAGCAGTTTCTTGTTGTCCATCTCGGCCTCAGGTGAGTGCTCAACAGCGATGATTCTGTTTGCAGGGCCACGGAAAGCCCGAACTGCCGAATACCCCGAATACCCCGAATGACCCCGCTACTGCCGACGGCGCTCCTCGGAGGGCAGTAACATCGACAGCACATGCCACTTGCGCCAGCAGACTCCACCGCGCGCGGAGCAATTCGAGTAATTCGTGCTGTTATTCGGGCCTATCGGCAGTTCGGCTGTCCGTGGCCCCTGGCGGCCCGAGTCAGCCCGCCACGCCGAAGAACCTGATCAAAAGCTATGTCGCCCGCCGACGCGTCGTCCAGACGGCGTGAGCGGCTCTCGCGAACTTCTCATGGTCCTTGTGCCACACCGGCACCTCGTCCATCCCCCAGTATCGCGCCGCCAGCACCTCGTGTGACAGCGTGATCTCGCCGCCGCGAACCTCACAGAGATAGACGACCGAGACGACCGCGTGCGGTCCGTACGCCACGCTCGCCGGCCGAAACAAGACATCGACGAGCTGAACGGGCTCGACCTCGAGCCCCAGCTCCTCACGGGCCTCCCTGCGCACCGTGTCGAGGGGCGCCTCGTTCGGGTCCACCCATCCCGCCGGTAGGCCCCAGCACCGATCGTCGGCGCGCTCCACGAGAAGCATGCGACCCTGCGCATCGAAGATCGCGGCGTCCGCCCCGACCTTCGGCGTGATCGAGCCCAACTCACCCTGAAGCCGCGCCCGCACTTCCGCGGCAGGAAGATCGAGCGCCTGGCCATAGTGCATCGCGGCGAGCTCGAGCAGTCGGGAGTAGTGGGCGCGCGCATACGGATCGCTGCTGTAGTTCAGGCCCGTTCGCGCGATGCTCTGAAGCTCCTCGAGCAGCGTGAGGAGGTCAGTCACGGATGCTCGTGCCGCTGCTCGATCAGCTCGCGATAGAACTCGAGCGTGACCTCCGCGATGTGACGCCAGCTGAAATGCTCGAGCACGCGCCGGCGCGCTGCGCTACCCATCGCCCGCCGCCGGTCGGGCGCATCCATCAGATCGTTCACCGCGCTCGCGAGCGCGCGCGAGAACGAATCGGGATTGATCGGCTCGGGAGAATCGCCCCCCGCCGCGTCGAGTGGCACGAGCACGCCGGTCTCGCCGGGCACCACGATCTCCGGAATCCCACCGACTGCCGCTGCGACGACCGGCGTCTCGCACGCCATCGCTTCGAGGTTGATGATGCCGAACGGCTCGTACAC
>DATBIU010000125.1:0-3952 GCA_036556765.1 Gemmatimonadaceae bacterium
GCACCCCTTCGCACCACATCACCTTTACGGACCAGAACGGTGTCGAGGTGGAAATACGCGGAGTGAACGCCCTGCCCATGGTCCAATATGAGGGTACGCCCCGTCAGTGCGTAATCTCCCACGTCCGCCACCGCGCCGGCCTGCGGCGCACGAACGCTTGTTCCACGTGCGACGGCGATGTCCACCCCGGCATGGCGCCACGCCGGTGTGCCCTGCGTCGCGGAGCCTGTGTCCACTCCGAACGCCCCCCGCGCCCGGGCCGATGACTCGAGGGTGACGACCCGCGTCGAGTCCGACGCGCGATGGTAGAACCGCTCCACGCCATACCCGGACGACTTTCCACCCTCGACCGGCATCCGCCAGGCGCCGGACCAGTGTTGCTCCGAGGTCTCGGTCTCCAGGATGCGCCGGAGCGCCCGTGCATCGCGGGCGATGTCGCGCCCGCGACGGAGGATCGCATAGGTGGAGTCATCGAGGAAGATGAGCTCCCTTCCAAACTCCCGTTCGGCGACCGTCACCTCCCGGGTGATGCGACTCGCCGGCCGATCGATCACCAGGGCGTACCGCCCTCCCGGCTCGTCCGCGGGAAGCGGGACGATGGCGCGCACGCCAGCGGGGGTGCGGTAACATGGGAGGGGTGTTCCCTTCCACGAGCATCGAGGGGTTTCGACCGCCAGGCCCTGCGCCACCGCCACCACCACACCGCCCCGCCGTATCTCGTCCGGGCCGAGGAGAACACTTCCCGAATCGGTCGCCGCCAATGCGGGGGCGGTATCGAACACGGCGCCGCGGGCGGTGTCCCCGCGAGGAACCGTGTCGGTCGCTGGCGGCGTGGTGGTGGTGTCTGACGCGTCGCGATTCGCCTTCTCGACGGAGCAGGCGGCGGCGAGCACGAGAATGGGTATGATGTATCGAGTCATGGGATCCCTCCGCAGGCGGTTCGGGCAAATCGAGGGCCACACCGACGTGATTAACGAAGAGGGGTGCGGCGCGTCTATTACTGCTGGGATCGAGGGATCGAGGGATCAGAGGCCACCATATGAGGAACCACCGCCGATCGACCATCCTGCTCGCCCTCGCTGGCGCGGCGTGCGCTCGGGGTACGTCGAGCGACATTGCTCGGGCGCCGCAGCCGGCCGCTGTCGTCGAGGCGCGAGAGCAGACCGCTGATCAGCAAGTCCGCCACGTCCTGAATCGCCTCGCGTTCGGCGCACGACCTGGCGACGTCGAACGCGTTCGGGCCGTGGGGGTGGACCAGTGGATCGCGATGCAGCTCGAGCCCTCGCGCATTCGGGATACCGCGGGGGCGCGCATCGTGGCAGCGCTCCCCACACTCGGGATGTCATCGCGCGAGCTGTTCGACCGCTACCCGCTCCCGCAGGTCGTCCGAGCGCAAATGCGTCGCGCGGAGATGACGCGCGCCGACTCCCTCGAGGTCCGGCGCACAGCGCAGGAATCCCGTCGCGTGCTGGCCGAGATGCAGATCGCGAAGGTTGCACGAGCGGTCGCGAGCGAGCGGCAGCTGGAGGAAGTCCTGTTGGACTTCTGGGAGAACCACTTCACCGTCTTCGCCGGGAAGGGACCGGAGCGCTACTTCATCGCCGCCTACGAGCGGGAAGCGATCCGCCCCCACGCGCTCGGCAAGTTCCGCGATCTCCTGGGCGCCGTGGCGAAGAGCCCGGCGATGCTGTTCTACCTGGACAACTGGCAGAGCTCCGTCGAGGAAGGGCGACCTGTGCTCGATTGCGGATTGCGGATGACGGATTGCGGGCGACAGGCTGCGAAACGTCGCCCTTCAATTCGCAATCCGCAGTCCGCAACCCGCAATCCGAGTCGCCGCCGAGGACTCAACGAGAATTACGCCCGCGAGCTCCTCGAGCTTCACACTCTCGGCGTGGACGGTGGCTACACGCAGCAGGACATCGTCAACGTCGCGCGCGCGTTCACGGGGTGGACGCTGGAGCAGCCGCGCCGGAGCGGAGGGTTCATCTTCCGGCCGGCCATGCACGATGCCGGTGAAAAATCGGTGCTCGGGCATCGATTGCTGGCGGGGCGCGGCATCGAGGATGGCGAGGAGGTGCTCGACATCGTGTCGGCGCACCCATCGACTGCGCGATTCATCGCCACCAAGCTCGCGCGCCGCTTCGTGAGCGACGATCCACCGGCATCGCTCGTCGACCGCGCCGCCGAGACGTTCCGTCGCACGAACGGCGACCTCCGCGAGGTGGTCCGCACCATCGTCACCTCCGAGGAGTTCTTCTCGGCCGCCGCCTATCGGGCGAAGGTGAAGTCTCCGTTCGAGCTCGTGGTGAGCGCCCTCCGTGCCATGAGCGCCACGCCCGACATGACCCCTCGCTCGGCGCAGGTGGTGGCACGGCTGGGACAGCCGCTGTTCCTCCATCAGGCGCCTAACGGCTGGCCCGAGCGTGGAGACGCCTGGATCAACACCGGCGCCATCCTCAACCGCATCAATTTCGGCCTGGCGATGGCCGGGGGCGCCATTCCCGGTGCGCGGCCTGAGCGCTGGCCGCGTTACGCCGACCTCGCCGCCGCCCCCCGCGCGGCGCAGGTGGATGGGGTGATCACGGGGTTGCTCGGGGGCGAGGCCAGCGTCGAGACTCGGCGGATCCTGGAAGCCGGGGTGAATCCTCTGCTAAAGGATTGCGGAGTGCGGATTGCTGATTGCGCACCCGCGGCGGCGGACTCTTCGATCGTCGACGAGGACATGATGCCCCCGACCCGCCGCGTGCGCGATCCCTTGTCTCGCCCCCAGGACCTGGAAGGGCTCAGGGAGATCATTGGTCTGGCGTTAGGCGCTCCGGAATTCCAGCGGAAGTAGCGTTCGTTCGCAATCCGCAATCCGCACTCCGCACTCGGATAACCTATGCAACGCAGAATATTCCTTCGCTCCGGCGCGTTCGCGCTCGTGACCCTCGGCCTCAACCCGAGCTTCCTTCGCCGCACGGCCTTCGCGACCGAGCTGCGCGGGGCGGCGCGCGGCAAGGTCCTCATCGTGCTCTTCCAGCGCGGCGCGGCCGACGCGCTGAACATGGTCGTCCCGCACGGTGACTCCGACTACTACGCGCTTCGGCCGACGATCGCGGTCCCGCGGCCGGGCGCGCGCGCCGAGGCGGCGCTCGACCTCGACGGATTCTTCGGACTACACCCCGCGCTCGCGCCCCTGCGGCCATTCTGGGAGCGCGGCATGCTCGGCCCCATTCACGCAGTCGGCAGTCCGAGCGCGACCCGGTCGCATTTCGACGCCCAGGACTACATGGAGAGTGGCACGCCCGACGTGAAGAGCACGCCCGACGGGTGGCTCAACCGCTACCTCGCCACCCGGGGCACGTGCGCCGAGTGCGACGCCAAGCCGACGAAGGCCTTTCGCGCGGTGGCGATGACGGAACAGACGCCGCGTATTCTCGCCGGGCCGGCCCCGGTCATTGCGATGTCATCGCTCGACGACTTCACGATTCGCGCGACCGGCTCCGACGTGGAGCGCCTCGAGGCGCTCTATCGCACCGGGCGCGCTGACATCATCCACGGTGCCGGCGCCGAGACCTTCGACGCCGTGAAGATGCTGCGCGCGGCCAACCCGCAGCGGTATCGGCCGGAGAACGGTGCGACGTACCCCCGCTCGCAGTTCGGCCAGCGCCTACTCCAGATCGCGCAGCTCATCAAGGCCGATGTCGGGCTGGAGGTGGCGTTCGCCGACGTCGGCGGCTGGGACACGCACGTGAACCAGGGGGGCGCGACGGGGCAGCTGGCGAACCGCCTCACCGATTTCGCTGGCGCGGTGGCCGCCCTGGTGGCCGATCTTGGCGACCGGATGGGCGATGTGGTGATCCTGACGATGACCGAGTTCGGCCGCATGGCGCGGCAGAACGGAAACGGAGGGACCGACCACGGTCACGCCGGCGCGATGTTCGTCCTCGGCGGCTCGGTGAAAGGC
>DATBIU010000126.1:0-10095 GCA_036556765.1 Gemmatimonadaceae bacterium
TGCCACAGGATTCGATGGGCGTGCCCCGCGATACGCTGGACAGCGCGTCGGCATCCGCGGATGTGCCCGACGTGCGTGTGGTTCTCGCCGCCGACAGCGCAGCGGGGGATAGTATCTTCAACCGGCGCGGCACCTGCTTCACCTGCCATGGGCAGTACGGAACGGGAATGGCCAGCCTGGGCCCCGACCTGCGCGATGCGACGTGGCTGCACAGCGACGGCTCGTTCCGGGCGATTCTCCGCACGATTCGCGATGGCGTCGCGGTTCCCAAGGCATCGCCGATCGGGATGCCGGCGTTCCAGGGTCGTCTGTCCGAGGCGGAGCTCCGCCACGTCGCGGCCTACGTCTTCAGTCTCTCACACCGCGGCTCGGTCGTGCTCGACACCACGACGGTGCCGCTCGATACGCTCTCGCCGTTCACCCTTCCCGCAGCCGTGGGCCCACCGCGCTGACGCGCGGTCCTTCTCGAGCCTTCCGACCATGCCGAAGCTCGCCGTCATCGCCGGAGATGGGATCGGTCCCGAAGTCATCAACGAGGCGCTCAAGGTGCTCGACATCATCGAGCCGATTTACCGTCCCGGGATCGAGCTCGAGATGCTGCCCTACGGCGCCGACCACTACCTCGCGACCGGCGAGACGATCTCGCCCACCGAGATGCGCCGCCTCGGGGAGGAGTTCGACGCGATCCTGGTCGGCGCCCTCGGCGATCCTCGAGTTCCGGGCAACGAGCATGCGCGCGACATCCTCCTCGGGATGCGGTTTCAGCTCGATCTCTACGTGAATGAGCGTCCAGCGCGACTGTTCGACGAGCGTCTCACCCCGTTGAAGGAGAAGACCACCAGCGACATCGACCTGGTGATCTTCCGGGAGAACACCGAGGGCCTGTACGCCGGGATTGGCGGCGCGTTCAAGCGTGGGCTCCCGGACGAGATCACGATCGCCGAGGAGATCAACACGCGGCGCGGTGTGGAGCGGATCATCCGCTACGCCTTTCACTGGGCGCGCGAGAATGGCCGCGAGCACGTGACGATGGCGGACAAGGCGAACGCGATTCCCGCGCACATGCTCTGGCGTCGCCTGTTCGACGAGATCGGCAAGGAGGAGTTTCCCGACATTCACCGGGAAACGCGCTACATCGACGCAATGGCCATGGAGCTCGTGCGGAATCCAGAGCAGTTCCAGGTGATCGTGACCGGGAATCTCTTCGGCGACATTCTCTCGGACCTCGCCTCCGCGATCGTCGGCGGGCTCGGACTCGCGCCGAGCGCGAACCGGCATCCGGGCTTCGTGTCGATGTTCGAGCCGGTGCATGGGAGCGCGCCGCCGATGGCGAAGAAGGACATCGCGAACCCAATGGCGGCGATTCTCTCGATGGGAATGATGCTGCGTACGGTGGGCTCACCCGAGGCTGCTCTGATGGTGGAGCGCGCCATTCGCGCCGCAATCGTGGAAGATCGCGTGACGCGCGACCTCGGTGGCGACTACAGCACGCGCGAGGTCGGGGACTGGATAGCGGAGTGGATCAGAACGGCATAGGGGTCGAGGGGTCGAGGGGTCACGGGATCGAGGGCGCCGTGTCAGACCTCACCCGCGATCCCGTGCGTCGAGATCTCGACTCGCGCCCTCGATCCCCCGAGCCCTCGACCCCCTGAAACCGTTCTCCTTGAATCTCCCCATGCCCGGGACCCATCTTCCTTAGTATCACTTTCCAGCCACCACCATGACTCAGTCTTCCAACCGCGACGTCGTCTTTCTGTCCGCGGTACGCACGCCCTTCGGCACCTTTGGCGGGTCGCTCAAGGATTACACGGCGGTCGATCTCACCGTCGAGGCCGCCAAGGTTGCGCTCGAGCGCGCTCAGGTCGCGCCGGGCGAGATTCAACATTCGATCTTCGGCAACGTCCTCCAGACGACGTTCGACACGATCTACTTCGCGCGCCATGTCGCGCTGAAGGCGGGGTGTCCCATCGAGACCCCCGCGCTCACGCTCAACCGCCTGTGCGGATCGGGATTTCAGGCCGTCGTCACCGGCGCGCAGGAGATCATGCTCGGCGAAGCGGAGGTGTGCCTGGTTGGTGGGGGCGAGTCGATGTCGCAGGCACCGCACATCGCCCGCGGCCTGCGGTGGGGAACGCCACTCGGCAAGGCCCCTGCGCTCGAGGATTCCCTGTGGGAATCGCTCAAGGACCCGGTCGCGGGCCTCTCGATGGCAGAAACGGCCGAGAATCTGGCCGTGCAGTACAAGCTCGAGCGGTCGTGCGTGGATGAGTTCGCGCACCGGTCGCAGGTTCTCGCGAAGCAGGCATGGGATTCCAACGTGTTCGCCGACGAGGTCGTGTCTGTCCCGGTGAAGGACCGCAAGGGCCAGGTGACGCAGTTCTCGCGCGACGAGCACATGCGTCCTGATACGACGATGGAAGCGCTCGCGAAGCTGAAGCCGTACTTCCGCGCCGATGGCTTGGTGACGGCGGGGAACGCATCGGGAATCGGCGATGGCGCGGGCGCGCTGGTGATCTCGAGCGCCGAGTACGCGAAGCGGACGGGGAAGAAGCCGCTGGGTCGGCTCGTCGCGTGGGGCGTTGCGGGCGTCGATCCGAAGATCATGGGGATCGGACCAGTCCCGGCCACGAAGAACGCGCTTCGCGCGGCGAAGATGTCCCTCGATGACATGGACCTCATCGAGGTGAACGAGGCCTTCGCTCCACAGGCGTGCGCGGTGGAGGCGGAGCTCGAGCTGCCTCGCGAGAAGCTGAACGTTCATGGCGGGGCGATCGCGCTGAGCCACCCACTCGCCGCCTCGGGCGCCCGCATCACGGCGCACCTTCTGCATGCGTTGCGTGCGCAGGGAAAGCGATTCGGACTGGGCACGGCCTGTATCGGCGGCGGCCAGGGAATCGCTGTCATAGTGGAAGTGCTCGGTTAGTAGAGTGGGTCGGGGGCCAAGGGCCAGGGGCCACGTGGAAGGTAAGGGGGCACCGGCACCCTGACCCCGTGACCCGCCCCGAGGCCCTTGGCCCCTGGCCCCTGGCCCTTTCTTCACGGCCCTCACCACGCAAGCAATGACGCCGATCCACACACGCGCTCTGCAGGCGCTCACGATCACCGCCCTCGCCGCCTGCGCCTCTTCGGGACCGGGGGAGCCGCTTCCCGCCCCTGCGCCAGCCGTGGCTGGGCAGGCGGGGGTGATGTGGCCGGTGAGCACGCGGGCGCACATCGATTTGTGGCTGCACGGCTTCGCGCTCATCTCCGACGACACCGGTCGCGTCCCGATGTTCAAGCGCGGCTACGCGGCGCGCATCGCCGAGAACAAGGCGCGCAGCAACGTGCAGACCTCGCTCGACGCGAATCGCGATCGGCTGCGCGCTCGCTACTCCACCAACCGCGCGCTCCTCAACGCGCAATTCCTCGGGATGCGGTTTGGGAGCTGGGAGGATCTGCGTCAAGCCATCGACCTTTTCCTCCGCGCGGAAGGGGATCCGGGCCGCGCGGGCGATCGTCTCGCGCAGGAGATCATCGCGACCTTCGCGCAGACATTCTCCACGGCCGCCGACCGCGACTGGCTTCGGTTGTTCGCGCTCTCGCTCAACGATGAGAACGAGCGCTTCTATCGAGCGTGGTGGACCCAGCGTCATACCGATCTGGCCGCGGTGCGCGAGCGCATTCAGTCGATGTGGACCGCGACGTACAGCGCCCGCTTTCAGCCGTTCCTCAACAACACGCAGCAGCAAGCCGGAGACTGGATCCTCTCGCTGCCGGTCAATGGCGAGGGACGCTCGTTCACGTTCGAGAAGCGCAGCAACATCATCGTCGGCACGATGCCGGAGTCGCGCGACGCGGCCACCGACGCGATCTACGTATTCGCGCACGAGGCCGTGTACGGCATGGCGACGAGCGCGGTGACCGACAACACGACCCCGAACGACCGGCGCAGCGGCGTGACGGATGCCTTCATCGGCGCCGCCGCGGTGCGGGCCGGGTATCTGCTGCTCGAGCGCATCTCCCCCGATCTCGCGCCGGGCTACGCGCGCTACTACCTCAACGTGGCCGCCGCCCCGGCCACGGGTGATCTCGGTGCCGCGCTCGCGAGCGCGTTCCCGCTCCCCGAGGCGATCCGCGAAGCGATCAACCGACAGCTCGCGGTGATCCTCGGAGGAATCTGATCGGTGGCTGACGGCCGCGATCTTCCCGCGCGGCTCGATCGGTCGGCGCTCGAGCGAGTGCTCGCGCGCGCCGCCGAGTTGCAGGCGGGCGAGCTCGATCCGGGTGAGTACATCTCCGAGGATCGGCTTCTCGACATCGCGAAGGAGGTGGGGCTCGCCCCGCATCACATGCGCCAGGCGCTCGCCGAGGAGCGAACGCGCGTCGCGCTGCCGGAGGAGACCGGTGCCGTCTCCCGGTTCGCGGGCGTCGCGCACGTGGTGGCAACGCGCGTCGTGACCGGCGCGCCCCCGGAGATACTCACGTCGCTCGATGCGTGGATGCAGCGCGAGGAGTGCCTGATCATCAAGCGCCGGTTCCCGGAGCGCATCGTGTGGGAGGAGCATCGCGGATTCTGGACGCAGGTCCGGCGCAGCATGGACATGGGCGGGCGCCGGTACATGCTCGCGCGAGCTCATGACGTCAGCGCCACCGTGGTTCCCGTCGACACGGCACGCGCGCTCGTGAGGCTCGAGGCGGACCTTTCGAACGTGCGAACGAGCCGCCTCCTCGGTGCGGGGGGCTCGACCGCCGCGGGCCTGGTCGCCGGGGGAACCCTGCTCGCGCTCGGATTCTTCCCGCTGGCGGCGGTCGCGCCGGCGGTGGTTGGCGCCGTCGCTGGCTGGGGCGTTGCCCGCAGTCATCGCGGCGTCGCGACCCGCGCGCAGCTCGCTCTCGAGCAGGTACTCGACCGGCTGGAGGCGCGGCAGCCTCCCGCGCCGCGGCCGATTGGGACGGCGATCGAGGCGCTGGTGGATCGCGCGACGCGAGGCCTCCTTCGACCGTAGTCGCGTCGCCGGGCTGCGCGCGCCCCCAGGGCGCTGGCTCCGCTGACAGTGCGCCGATAGCTTTAGCTCCGCAATTCGCTATCGCAATCTCACGAAACTCGCCCGGATAAATGACATCCATCGCTACGGTCGGCGTCCTCGGCGCCGGGCTCATGGGCAGCGGCATCGCGCAGGTGGCCGCGCAGTCGGGGTTCACGACCAGGGTGCGCGAGGTCTCCGACCCACTCTGTCAGCGCGCCCGCGCCGGAATCGAGAAGTCGCTCGCCAAAGTCGTCGAACGCGGGAAGGTGACGGCAGAGCAACGCGATCAGACGCTCGGCCGACTCTCCTTTACCACCACCGTGGGCGATCTTCGCGACTGCGACATCGTGATCGAGGCCGTGGTCGAGGACCTGGACGTGAAGAACGCGCTCTGGAAGGAGCTCGATGCCCTCTGTCCCGCGCACACGATCTTCGCCTCGAACACGTCGAGCCTCACCATCGCCGCGATGGCCGCCGCGACGACACGCCCCGATCGGATGGTCGGCCTGCACTTCTTCAATCCCGTGCCGGTGATGAAGCTGGTCGAGGTCGTGCGGACGGTCACCACCAGTGTCGCCACCTTCGACGCCGCCTACGAATTCGCACGGCGCCTCGGCAAGGAGCCGATCCGGGCGAAGGACAACTCCGGTTTCGTCGTCAACCTGCTGCTCGTCCCCTACCTTCTCGACGCCATCACGCAGCTGGAGCGCGGCGTCGCCTCGGTGGAGGACATCGACAAGGGGATGCAGCTGGGGACCGGCTATCCCATGGGACCGTTCACCCTCCTCGACTTCGTCGGGCTCGATACGACGTACAAGATCGCCGAGATCATGTTCGACGAATACCGGGAGACTCGTTATGCGCCACCGCCGCTGCTCAAGCGCATGGTGCTGGCGGGGATGTACGGACGGAAGTCGGGAAAGGGCTTCTATGACTACGCGATCGACCCGCCACGTGTGAACGACCTCGGCCTGTGACGTCCATCTCGCTTCCCCGATCGGCGGAGAAACCGCCGTATCTCGCCGCCGCGATCGCCTCGATCGCCGTCCTCGCGCTCTACGTCCTCACCCTCGCGCCGACGACGGCGATGTGGGACACGAGCGAGTACATCGCGGCCGCCTACCGCATGAGCCTGCCGCACCCGCCGGGGAACCCGCTCTTCATCCTCGTCGGCCGTGTCTTCACGCTTCTTCCCATCGCGCCGACGATCGCCGAGCGCGTGAACCTCCTGGCGGCGATCACCAGCGCGCTGGCGGCCGGACTGTGGTTCCTCGTCACCGAGCGCATCCTCCGGACGTGGATCGAGGAGCGGTGGCAGCGACTCGTGGGTGCCGCCGTGGCGACGCTCATCGGCGCGACCACGTTCACGGTCTGGAACCAGTCCGTCGTGAACGAGAAGGTGTACACGATCTCCCTGGTGGGCCTGGTCGTGATTTCGTGGCTCACACTGCGCTGGCTGGACTCGCCCGACGGGTTCCGCGCCGACCGTATCCTCATCCTCATCGCGTACCTCCTCGGCCTCGGGTACGCGAACCACATGGCCGGCTTTCTCGCGGCGCCGGCGGTCGCGGTGGCCGTCCTCACGCGGCGGCCAGCGACGCTCGTGCGATGGAAGCTGATCCTCGTCGCGCTGGCGGCACTCCTGTTCGGGATGACGCCGTTCGCGACCCAGCCGATTCGGTCGGCCTATCACCCCCCGCTCAACACCGGCGAGCCGACGGGATGCATGAACGGGCTCGAGGCACCATGTCTGTTCAGCGGTGAGACGGTCGACCGGTTCCTTCCGAACTTCAATCGCGACCAGTATCAGAAGCCACCGCTCAGCGAGCGGCAGGCGCCCATCACCGCCCAGGTCGGCATGTGGTGGGAGTACTTCCGGTGGCAGTGGCTTCGCGATATCGAGGGCGACAGTGCCGGACTGCAGCGTGCGCTGGCGGTGATCTTCCTCGCGCTCGGTCTGTATGGCGGGTGGGTGCATTGGCGCCGCGACCGAACGACGTTCTGGTATTTCGGGCCGCTCATGCTCACGGTGACGCTGCTGCTGATCTACTACATGAACTTCAAGCTGGGATGGACGCAGGGAGAGCGTCTGGGCGTCGACGATTTCTCGAGACGGGAAGTGCGCGACCGCGACTACTTCTATCTGTGGAGCTTTTCCGCCTGGGGCGTGTGGGCGGGAATCGGACTGGTCGCGATCTGGCGAGAGGTCGCGGAGGGGCTCGCACCGTTCGTCGGCGGGGCGACTACACGAGCGCGACGCGCGCTTCTCGCCGCGTCACCCGTGCTGGTGCTGGCCTTCGTTCCCCTCATCGGCAATCGCGACGACGCGTCTCGCCGTGGCGAGACCTTCACCCGGGAATGGGCGCGGGATCTCCTGAACTCCGTCGAGCCGTACGGGGTCATCATCACAAACGGCGACAACGACACCTTCCCGCTCTGGTACGCGCAGGACGTCGAGGGCATCCGACAGGACGTGACAGTGGCGGTGACGTCGCTGCTGAACACCGACTGGTACGTGCGGCAGATTCTCCGCCGGCCGCTCTACGACTACGATGAAAGCGCGGGACCGGCGATCTATCGCGGGATGGCGCCGCGAAAGCCGGGACCACCGCTCTCGCTGACGATCGCCGAAGCGGACCAGATCCCGCCCTATGTGCAGGTCCGGGAGGCTCAGATCTTCCGGAAGGACAGTCTCGTCGCGCGAATCGAGCCGGGGTTTCTCACGCGGGATCAGTTGATGATCCTCCGCTTCATTCGCGACTCCTTCCCGGAGCGTCCGCTCTATCTCGCGACGCCCGTGATCGCCGGTCCGATCGGATTGTCGCCGTACGTCGTGGCCCATGGGCTCGCGTACAAGGTGCTCCCGCGTCCGGTGACGCCTGAAGACGGATATCTGCGCTCGCCGATGGGATGGATGGACGTCGCCCGTACCCACGCGCTGTGGGATACGGTGTACGGGGCACATGACGCCGCGATCTCGAGAGGGAAGTGGGTCGATCGCGCCTCCTCCAACATGCCGATGGCGTATCTGATCACCGGCGCCTACCTCGCCGAGGGGCTCTACCGCTCCGGCGATTCCACGAAGGCCACGACCGTGATGGACACGGTGATGGCGATCGCGAGGGCGACGGATCTGGAGTCGCTCTTCCGGCCGGTCGCACAATGAGGGATGAGGATTGAGGAGTGAGGATTCGACGAACTGGTCCGGGCCGGGACAAAGTTCATAGATTCCCTCACACCTCACTCCTCACTCCTCATTGGCCGCTCCCTCCACCCGCGGACTCTACCGAACCGACCTCCTCGCGAGATCCGTCTACGCTGAAGGGGCGGGGATCGCGCGGACGCTTCCGACCGGGGTTGCGGTGCCGGCGGACGCCGACGACGCGGCACAGCTCGTATCCTGGGCGGTCGCGAACGATGCGGCGCTGATCGCGCGAGGTTCGGGAAGTGGAATGGCGGGTGGCGCGGTTGGGCAGGGCATCATCGTCGACCTCAGCCGCCTGAATGCGATCGGCGAGATCGACGTCGCCGGTCGTCGTGTATGGGTGGGTCCTGGCGCGTTGCGCGGTGCCGTCGATGCGGCGGCGAGAGCGCATGGCCTTCGCTTCCCCGTCGATCCATCCAGCGGCGCCTTCTGCACCCTCGGCGGAATGGCGGCCACGAACGCGGCCGGAGCTCGCACGCTGCGCTACGGCGCGACACGCAGCTGGGTGGAGGCGGCCGAGTGCGTATTTTCCGACGGCTCCCGGGCGATAGTGCGACGGGGCGAGCCGGCGGCGGCGATGCCCGCCGCCATCGAGCGATTCCTCTCCGCTGTCGCTCCGCGGGCGAGAAGCGCGTCGCCGGTTCTGCTGAAGCGGCGTGGCGTGCGGAAGGAGTCGTCGGGGTACGCGCTGGCCGAGTTCGTTCGCTCGGGAGATGTGCTGGACGTCGTACTCGGCTCGGAGGGCACGCTCTGTCTCATCACGGCGCTCGAGCTCCGGCTCGACGCGATTCCCCGCGCCACGGCGAGCGTGCTCGCCGCATTTCCGTCGTTGGGGACGGCGGTAGACGGCGCGAGGGCGAGCCGCGAGGGTGGCGCGAGTGCGTCGGAGCTTCTCGATCGCACGTTCCTCGACGTGGCGGCGCTCGGCGGTGCTCCGCTCGTGCCCGCGGAGACGGAGGCAGCGCTGCTCGTGGAAGTCGAGGAGGTTGCGCCCGGTGATGCGAGTCACCGCGCGCGATCGATCGCCGACGCCTGC
Source organism: Gemmatimonadaceae bacterium (assembly GCA_036556765.1). Classification (GTDB taxonomy): domain Bacteria; phylum Gemmatimonadota; class Gemmatimonadetes; order Gemmatimonadales; family Gemmatimonadaceae; genus JAICNG01. The sequence continues at coordinate 9,248 of DATBIU010000126.1, forward strand.
GCCGCCGCCGGGGCGAGCATCGTGCGCGTGGCGCTCGACGAAACGACCGAACGAGAGCTCTGGGCACTCCGCCATGCGGCGAGTCCGATTCTCGCCCGCCTCGATCCGAGCCTCAAATCGATGCAGTTCATCGAGGACGGGGCGGTTCCGCCGGAGCGACTGCCCGCGTACGTGGATGGCGTGCGATCGGCGCTCGAGTCGCGCGGGGTACGCGGTGTGATATTTGGCCACGCCGGCGATGCTCACGTCCACGTGAACCCGCTGATCGACGTGCGCGTGCCGGAGTGGCGAGAGCAGGTGAACGGCTTGCTCGAGGAAGTCACCTCGTTGGTCGCGTCGCTCCGCGGCACGCTCGCTGGGGAGCATGGCGACGGTCGGCTTCGCACGCCGCTCTCTCCCCGGACGTGGAGCGGCGAGGCGATCGATCTCTTCGCGGCGGTGAAGCGCGCGTTCGACCCGGAGGGGGTCTTCAATCCAGGAGTGAAGGTGCCGCTCGACGGCCAGCGCGCGATCGATGAGGTGAAGTACGATCCATCCGCCGAGCCCCTTCCCGAGCGCGCACGCGATGCGCTCGATGCGATCGAGCGAGAGCGCGGCTACGCACGCTTCCGATTGTCGCTGGTGTGAGTGTAGCTTCCTCGGCGCCCTCGATCCCCCGGTCCCTCGATCCCTCGATCCCTTTGCTGTTCCTAGAGCCGCGTCTCACGATCATCTCGCGTCCGCAGTTCGCTGAGCCAGGTCACCTCCCTGTCGAGTGGCTCGGCGAGGCGAGCGGGGGCGAGCGTCTGGCCGAGTTCGCCGGCCGCCTCTGCTACATGAGCCAGCGAAATCCCGCTCGGCGCTCGACG
>DATBIU010000127.1:0-16052 GCA_036556765.1 Gemmatimonadaceae bacterium
AGCATCCCTTTGCTGACGGCGTAGCACCCACCGTAGCGACCGACGTCCTCTCCCATGAGGAACACGCGCTCGTCGGCCAGCATTGCCGCGCGCAGCGCCTGACGAATGGCTTCGCGGTACGACGTGCGCGTTGCCACGGGCGCGGCTGGCGTCGCTGCGGTGGGCGGAGCGACAGGCTCCACCGGCGTCGCGATCGTCGTCATTGGGCAGCGCTCCCCGTCACGTCGGAGTACACGTGCTTCGTGAGCGTCTCGACCGGCTCCCACGTTCCGGCCTCCGCGTATTCCACGGCGTCGGCTATCTCGCGCGCGACATCGCTCTCGATCTCGCTGAGTGCCGAGTCGTCGACGATGCCGCGGTCGCGCAGGGTGGCGGTGTACGTCGCCACGGGACAGCGCTTCTGCCACTCCTCGACTTCGCTCTTCGGCCGATAGAGGTCGGGGTCGAACATGGAGTGCGAGCGAAAGCGGTAGGTGCGCAGCTCGAGAAAATGCGGCCCTTCGCCGGCGCGGATTGCGGCAACGGCCGATCGTGCCGCGCGCTCCACCGCCTCGACGTCCATGCCGTCCACATCCCACGACGGAATGCGGTATGCCGCCGCCTTGAGGGCGAGACGCGTCTCGGATTGCGCGCGGTCGAGGGCGGTGCCCATGGCGTACAGGTTGTTCTCGCAGCAGAAGAGGACCGGCAGCTTCCAGAGGGCGGCGAGATTGAGCGTCTCGTGAAACTCACCCTCCGCGACCGCGCCGTCGCCGAAGAAGCACGCGGTGACGCGCTCTCGCTTCTGCATTTTGTCGGCAAGCGCGAGCCCGGCGGCGAGCGGCAGGCCGCCACCGACGATCGCGTTTCCGCCATAGAACCGTGTCGTCGCGTCGAAGAGATGCATGGAGCCTCCGCGGCCGCCGCTGCATCCCTCCTGCTTGCCGTACATCTCGGCCATGATCGAGCGAGCAGTCATACCGCGCACGAGCGCGTGGCCGTGCTCGCGGTACGTCGCGACGATCGCGTCCTCGGCCGTCAGCGCCTGGAGCACGCCGACGGCGACCGCCTCCTCGCCGATGTAGAGGTGCAGGAAGCCGCGGATCTTCTCTTCTTTATAGAGCTCCGCGCAGCGCTCCTCGAACCGGCGTACACGCAGCATCTCGCGCAACAGATGGAGCTCGCGCGACTCGGTCGTGCCGTTCACGCTCCCAGAGAGACCGTCGTGAGCCATGCGCGAAAGTAGCCACGCCGACGCCGGCAAATCCATCAGGCGCCCCCATCGAGTGCGTCCGGGATGCCCCTACACGCGCGGGTACCCCGCTTACAGTGAGCGGCCGGTCGCTTCGCGCACCATCGTCGCGGGCGCCCGCACCGCGACGACCCGGCAGCGCGCGCACTCCAGCCCCTCGGCGAGGAGACTCACCGCGACCACGACCTTCCGCTCAGCGACCTCGGACGGGCGCGCTCGCAGCAGAAGCTCCGGTCCGAGCGGTGTGGGACGAAGAAAATCGACCTGGAGCGACGCGGTGACGAAGCGGGGCGTCGGATCGCGGCCGGGCATCGCGCCCGCCGCAACCATGGATGCGCCGGCGGCGGTCGCGATGGCGTGACAATCGGCGAGCGAGGCAATCAGCCCGCCGTAGACGAAGCCGGGGAGCGCCATGTGATATGGCGCGGGCCGAAAGCGCGCGATTCCCTCGCCGTCGACCCACTCCGTCTTCACGTGGAGACCGTTCGTGTTGAGCCGGCCGCACCCGTAGCAGTGGGCGAAGTCGTCCGGGTAGAGGTCCTGGAGCATGTGCATCGCCGGAACGTTACACGCCCGGAGCGATTTGCGCATTGCCCCTTTCCCGGCGGCCTATGGGAGCGGCGCTTCGAGAGTCGAGAGGTCGCCCTCGGCGAGCCCGAGCTCGCGCGCACGCAGCAGACGCCGCATGATCTTGCCGCTGCGCGTTCGTGGAAGGTGCTGCTCGAACGCGATTTCCTTGGGTGCCACCGCGGCACCCAGCCGCCGCCGGGCGAACGCCAGCAACTCCGTGCGCATTGCGTCGTCGGCGACGAAGCCGTTCTTGAGACAGACGAACGCCTTCACGATTTCCCCCGCGACGGGATCCGGTTTCCCGATGACCGCCGCCTCCGCGACCGCGGGATGCTCCAGAAGCGAGCTCTCCACTTCGAAAGGTCCGATGAGGTGGCCGGACGATTTGATCACGTCATCCGCGCGGCCGATGAACCAGAAGTAGCCGTCCTTGTCTCGCCTGGCGAGATCGCCCGTGAGATACCAGCCTCCGGCGAAACAGCGGCGATATCGATCTTCGTCGCCGAGATAGCCGCGGAACATGGATGGCCAGCCGGGACGCAACGCCAGCTCGCCCTCGGTGTCATCGGGTTGCTCGACGGGATCTCCTCCGTCGGGCCGACGCACGATCGCCGCCTCCACGCCTGGGAGCACGCGTCCCATCGAGCCGGGGCGAATGTCCATCGAGCGGAAGTTCGCGATCATGATTCCGCCCGTTTCGGTTTGCCACCAGTTGTCATGAATCGGGAGCCCGAAGGTCTCCTGTCCCCACAGCACCGCCTCGGCGTTCAGCGGCTCGCCGACGCTGGCGATGAACCGGAGGGCCCGCAGGTCGTGCGCTTTGGCAAGCGCCCCGCCCGCCTTCATCAACATGCGGATGGCCGTCGGCGCGGTGTACCACACCGTGACCTTCTCCCGCTCGAGGATCTCGTACCAGCGGACGGGATCGAAGTCGCCTTCGTCGACGATGCTCGTTATACCGTTGGTGAGTGGCGCGATGATGCCGTAGGACGTGCCGGTGACCCACCCGGGATCCGCGGTGCACCAGAACACATCGTCGTCGTGAAAATCGAGCGCGAGCTTCCCCGTGATATGGTGGGCAATGACGGCGGCGTGGACGTGAACGGCGCCCTTTGGGGTCCCGGTGGTCCCGCTGGTGAAGTGCAGCGTCGCGGTGTCGTCGTCCTTCGTCTCACACGTCGTGAATCGATCGTCCGCCCGCGCCATGCTCGTTGCGAGATCCGTCGCTCCGTCAGGAAGGGGCTCGGGGGTCCGCGTGCCGGTGAGCAGCACGTGCCGCAGCTCCGTCAATGACGGGCGGATCGGCGCCACTTTCTTGCGATACAGCGCGGGCGTGGTGACGAGAACGGCGCCGTGACCGAGGGAGAGCCGCATGCGAATCGGCTCGGGCCCGAATGCCGAGAAGAGCGGGGAGAAGACGCTGCCGTTTTTCCAGGTGCCGAGCGCAGCGACATACAGCTCCGGCACGCGATCGGCGAGCGCGAACACGGCTTCTCCCTTGCCGATGCCTAACGTCCGCAGGACGTTCGCGAACCGGCTGCTCTCCCGCGCCAGGTCCGCGTACGTGAGGTCGCGTCGCTCGCCGCTCCGTCCGCGCCACCGGAGGGCGACCCGGCTGGCGCGCGGTCCGGCCGCGTGGCGGTCCACGGCCTCGTAGCCGATGTTGAGTCCGCCCGAGGGGAGACCGCTCAGCTCCGCGCGCGCCGTGCTCCACGAGAAGGCGGCGCGCGCCGTTGCGTAGTCACCGAGGTTGGGGGGCGGCTCGGTTGCCACCATGTGCTTCTCGATGATGCGCCCCGTTGCCCGCGGTGCCGCGAGGACTGCCATGCGCCCTCCCTGAGGCTACGCGACTACTCGTCGCGGTCCGTTCGCGAAGTTACTGCGATCACCGCACACGGGCCGTCAGGCGCTTCCGCTCGCTCCGTCCGGGATGGCCTTACAGACGCTGGCGCCGAGCACACGTATGGTGGAGCCATGATCATGCACAGACGATTCATCGATAGAACCGACGCCGGGCGCGCATTGGCCGAGCGCCTCGGACATCTGGCGGGTGAGGATTGTGTCGTGCTGGCGCTGCCGCGGGGCGGACTGCCGGTGGCGTACGAGGTCGCGCGCGCGCTCCGTGCGCCCCTCGATGTGCTCAACGTCCGGAAGCTCGGTGTTCCCTCCCAGCCGGAGCTTGCGATGGGCGCTGTCTCCACGGGCGGTGTCCGCGTGTTGAACGACGAGGTGATCCGCGACGCCGGCGTGAGCGTGGCAGAGATCGAGCTCGCCACGCAGGCGCAACGCCAGGAGATCGATCGGCGCGAGCGACTGTATCGCGGCGGACGACCGGCGCCGAGGCTCGAGGGGCGAACGGTGATCCTCGTCGATGACGGGATCGCGACGGGCGCGACCGTCCGGGCCGCAGTGGCTGTCGTGCGCGCTCAGAAGCCGGGTCGCCTCGTGCTCGCGACGCCGGTGGCCGCGGCTTCCACGCTTCGCGCGCTCGCGCGCGACGTGGACGAGGTCGTGTGCGTGTCCGCGCCGGTTGCGCTGTTCGCGATCGGCGTGTGGTATGACACGTTCCCTCAGCTCACGGACGCCGATGTGGAGGCGGTGCTGTCACGGGTCGCGGCGGGCGCGGTTGCCAGCCCGAGCTCGCTGGCGTCGAGCGTGGCGGGCCAGGCCGCCTGGCCCTCACCAGTTACGCACTGAACCAAAGGCGCGGCGGCGCTTTCGCAGCGCCGCCGGCCTGGTCCAGCGCGCAGCATCATCCGGTTACACCGAGACCGTCAGCTCATCCTTCACCGACGTGACCCCCGGCGCGGACCACACTGCCCGCTCCGCGTCCTGGCGCGCCGCCCACGACCGTACCCGGCCAGTGAGCGTCACGTTGCCGGCGGCCGCATCCACCTTGATCTGGCCCGCATCCAGCTCGGCCGTGCGCTTCAAGGCACTTTCGATCCGGCTCTTGACGTCCGGAATCCAGGGACGCTCGGAGATCTTGATGTTATTCGAAACTCCTTTCACGCCGGTGAGGTAGCGTACGGCGCGTTCGGCCGCCGAGCGCTGGTACTCCCACTCGACGTCGCCGTCCAGCCATACCCATCCTTCGTCTACACGTGCCTTGATCTTGTCGTCGGGCACTTCGATGTCCCATCGGAGAGCCTCGGCCACGGCGTGCCCGATCTCCATGTCCGTCCGCTTGAACGAAAGCGGCACATGGACCGTCAGCTCGTCCGCCACCACGCTCACGCCGCTCACCCGTTCAGCGGCTCGCATGGCGGCGTATTTCTGCGCGTACGTAGCGACCTGGCCGGTCAGCGTCGCCACGCCGTTCTTGCATGCGACGCCGAGCTCGGCGCGACCGACGCTCGGGTCCCACATGAGCTCTTCCTGGACGTCGCGCTGGAGTTGCGCATCGCTCTTCATCATGGCTCGTTCCTCCCGATTGATCGCTGCGCGGGCCCGCGTCGTGCTGGATCGTGCGGCGAACGTGACGTTGTATCAGCAAGGAGTCTACGATCCCTCCACGGGGCCGTCTGTCGGAGAATGCTTCACCGGCCGCGTCGAAACCCTGATGCTCGCCCGGCGCTAGTCGACAGCCACCGGTTCGTGCATGCGAACGTGGACGTCGATCGTCAGGCGGCCGGCGACGTCGGCGACCTCCGTCCCCATCTCCGCACACAGCCTGACGAGCCGATTCGCGATCCACCGGCGGCGATCGCCGGTCGCGAGATTCACCTGCCGGTGACCGATCTGGACCGGGACGAGGTGAATGCGCTCGACCTGCGGTGCCGCGACCTCGAGGAGGAACAGCGCCGACAGGTCGTTTCGCAGCGCCGGATCAACGGCGTAGTCGTCCACGAAATCGCCGGTGTCGTAGAGAATTGGCCGACCCTGAAACAGCTCGATTCCCTGTACCACATGCGCGCTGTGCCCCCAGAACAGGTCAGCGCCGGCGCCGATCACGTGATGCGCAAAGTCTCGAAACTCCGGCGGGGGGTGAGAGCGCATGTTCGGACCCCAGTGGATCGAGAATACGACGAGGTCCGCCAACGAGCGTGCTTCGCTAATCGCCTCCGTGACGCGGGCGAACACGCCGGGCTCCACCGACACGGGCATGAAGTTGAGCCCCGGTGACTCGGCGGTCGCCGCCCACGAGGCAGGGTAGTCGGCAAACGCGACCACCGCGATGCGCAGGCCGTGTCGTGTGGTCACGAGTGCCGGCGCGCGCGCCGCGTGCTCGTCGCGACCGGCTCCCGCGTGGGCAATGCCCGCCGCATCGAGCGCGTGGATCGTATCGAGCACGCCGTCGGGACCGAAATCGACGATGTGGTTGTTCGCGATCGAGGCGCAGTCGACGCGCGCCATCCGCAGACTGTCGATGGCGCCGGGATCGGCCCGGAAGTGAAAGGGTTTGTAGTGGCCGTCGTGCCACCGCACGATGCGCGCGGTGATGGCGCACTCCAGGTTGACCAGAAACGCGTCGGCCTGCCAAAGAAGGGGAGTGACGTTCCCCCACGGATACGCCCATCCGTGCTCGAACATCGCGTCGTTCACCAGCCGGCCGAGCATGACGTCGCCGGCGAGAGCGATGGTGCTCCGCTGGGGTTGGACGGTTTCCTCAGTGGACATCGATTCTCTCCCCGGGCGCGGTTTCGCCCCGCCAACTCACTGGCGAGGCGAGACCGTCACCAGGTTCGTCACGCGATCTACCCCTGGCGCCGCCCAGGCGGCCTGCTCCACGCGCTGATACTCGGGCCAGGAATGCACCCATCCTTGAAGCGTGACGTGACTCCCATCCGCGGAGACGCGGATGTGGTGTGCCTCCTCCTCGGCGTACCGGGCGAGTGCCGCTTCGATCTGTTTTACCACCTCGCCCGGGCTCGCCCTTGGCGCGATCGTGATCTCGTCGACCACGCCCTTCACGCCGACGAGCTGTCGCACCACGCGAAGGGCGGCGGCCTTCTCGTAGTACCAGTCGACCTCTCCTCGCAGCGTGACCCACCCGTCCTTCACCGTAGCCTTGATCCGGTCGCGGGGCACTGCGGCATTCCACTCGAGGGCCCCGGCGACCGCAACGGCCAGCGCTGGATCGGGGCGCTGAGCCGCCTCGGGCAGCCGCACCTCCACCTCGTCGGCGACCGCTCGGACGCCCGCGATGCGCTGCACCGCCGCCAGGGCGTCGTCGTGCTCTCGCACGCTGCCGACGTGTCCGCGCATCGTGACGACGCCATCGGTTGTCTCGATCGCGAGGTTCGAGGCGGTCACGCTTGGCTCCCAGGCCAGCTCCTGGAGCACGTTCTTGTGCAGCTGTGATGACGTCGTCATGCGGGGCTCCTCGGGATAATCAGGGTCATGAGGGGCCGTTCAGGGCCTCACGGCGACAAGTGGGCCGCTGGACTGTGGGAACTTCCCGACGATCGCCTCCGCGGCCTTGGCGAGCAGATCCACGTTCTTGCTCATGTCGTTCGAGAGCCGCGCCTTGCCTTCGCCGCGCCACAGGAGCTCGCGGCTTCGCGGATCGATGACGTCGATGATCACGCTGCCTTCCGTGTATTCGGTCACCGTCTGAACCGGCCGCCCATACCGCGGCCACCCCGGATAGAACGGATACCCGTAGTCCCACATCGTCACGTCGAGCTTTTCGCGAGCGGTTGCGTAGAACGCGATCGCGAAGTCCGGGTTCCGCTCGGCGATCAGGTATCCACGACCGAGAAATGCCTTTTCGATGTGCTCGCGGATCGCGCGGTTCGCGATCGAGTTGCTAATCATGGGATCGTCGGCTCCCGTCACGGCGCGCCCGTCACGGCGCGCGGGGCTGGGCAGCACCCGGAACGTGTGGAGTCCGGTGAGTCCCCGATCGGGGGACGCCATCGTTCGGACCTCGATGGAAGGCCCGCAACCGACGGTCGCGAGTATGATCGACGTGTACACCAGCCGCATTGTCGAGCGCATAGCGCCTCCTCGTAGTCGATGCCGCCCTTCATGCTAGGACCGACGCCGCGGGACGACTATCGGAGAATCGCCGCGTCGGCATAGGGGTTTGCCGGGGATCAGCGATTGGCAACGGATGAGCGCGGCGCCGCCTCGATCGTCACGAACTCACCCACCGCGTCCAACGTGAGCACGCCGCGCAGCCGACCATCGCTCAGCACGGGGAGCGTGTGCGCTTCACGCCTCCGCTCGAGTGGTGGGCTCTGGGGACCTGACGGATTCGTCGACGCGAGGCGCCGCCGTTTCCGCGGCGTGTCGCGCCAGGATCGTCCGAACGTCCTCGTCCGAGAGCTGAGGAAAGTGGTCGTACCAGACGCCGATCGCGTAGAGATCACCGGGTGCGAGAACGTACACCAGCTCATCGACCTCGCCCTCGAGCTCCTTCGCCACCGATGGCTGGAGCACGGGGACAGCGAGCACGAGGCGACCCGGCCACTGGGCGCGCACGACACCGATCGCCGCGCGCGCGGTAGCACCGGTCGCGATCCCATCGTCGACGAGGACCACCACGCGTCCGTGCAGCACCGGCGCAGGGCGCCCGCTCCGATACACACGCTCGCGGCGATCGAGCTCGAACCGCTGCACGGCCGTAGCCTGATCGAGGTCCTCCTGCGTGACACCCGTCGCAATGATGACGCTGTGATTCAATACGCGGACGCCGCCCGTGGCGATGGCGCCCATCGCCAACTCCTCGTGCCATGGCACGCCCAACTTGCGGACGTTGAGCACGTCGAGCGGCGCGTGCAGGGCGTGAGCGACTTCGTAGGCGACCGGAAGCCCGCCCCGTGGAAGCGCGAGCACGATGACGTTTTGCCCGCGAAGGTGGGCCAGTTTTGCCGCGAGCTCGCGGCCGGCGCTCGTCCTGTCCCTGAAGCGTGAAGGCATGGCCGTCTCCCCAGTGTGAGTGGCCGGGCATCATGGAACGCTGCCATTCAACGTTGGAGAGCGGGCGTCGCGCGTCAGTCAGCAAAACCTGCAAAGTTCGGGAAGAACGACCGGGACGGGACGCATTCGGCAGACCCATGCACCATTCCCCGACGGTGACGGGGCAAAAGCCCGACGGACATCGGTGGGCGACCGACGCACTATGAGCTTCTGACACTGGGTCCTCTTCCGCTCTTCCCTCGGTGGGACCATGGCCATCGCGACGACGCCCGTGCACGGGGGACAGCCCTCGGCGGAGAACGAGGTCGGATCAGCTCCATCGCCCTTCCCGCCGGTGCTCCTCGCCGGCTCAGGCAATCCCGATCTCGCGCAACGCGTGGCGCGTGCACTCGTCATGCGCATCGCCGCCTCCACGACCGAGCGCTTTCCGGACGGAGAGGTGTTCGTACGCATCGACGAGTCCGTGCGGGGACGGGAGGTCGTGTTGTTGCAGCCGACGTCGCCCCCGGTCAACGATCATCTCATCGAGCTCCTCGCCATCGCCGATGCCTGCCGCCGCGCCGCGGCGGCGCGCATCGTCGCCGTGATCCCGTACTTCGGCTATGCCCGGTCGGACCGGCGCGAGGGTCGGCGCATGCCGATCATGGCGAGTCTGTTGGCCGACCTGATCGAACGAGCGGGCATCGAGCACGTGCTCACGCTCGACGTTCACACGCCCGCGTTGGAGGGTTTCTTCCGCGTCGCGGTCGATAATCTCACCGCCGTCCCGCTGATCGCGGAGACGCTGCGCTCGCGCGTACCGCCCGACGCCGTGATCGTTTCCCCCGACGTGGGCGCGACGCGTCTCGCGAATCGCTACGCGACACAGCTCGGCCTGCCCGTCGCGATCTGCCACAAGCACCGGACGAGCGGCACCGACGTGAGCATCAGCGGGGTGACCGGCGATGTCGCGGGACGGTCGTGCGTGGTCATCGATGACATGATTACGACCGGCGGAACGATCGTCGAGGCCATTCGCGCGCTCCGGGCGGCGAGCGCACGGCCGGACGTCATCGTCGCCGCAACCCATCCGGTGCTCGTGCCCGGTGCGATTCGCAAGATCGCCGCGGCCGGCGTGAGGGATCTGATCGTCACCGACAGCACTCCCTTCGCCGACGATGCGACGACGACGCTGCGGCCGCTCACCGTCTCGGTGGCACCGCTGATCGCGACCGCGATTCGCCGGTTGCTGGAGGGCGGTTCGCTCCGCGAGCTGGCATGACGCAGGCGACGGGTCCGGCCAACGCGGAGATCGCGCGCATCTTTCGCGAGGTCGCCGACCAGCTCGAGCTGAGTCGCGCGAACCAGTTCCGTATTCGTGCGTACCGCAATGCCGCGCGAACCGTGGAAGAGTCGGGGCGCTCGATTGCCTCCATCGCGCGCACGGCGCCGAAGGAGCTGGAGGATCTGCCTGGAATCGGGGCCGACCTCGCCGGCAAGATCACGCAGATCGTACGCAGCGGTGCCCTTCCGATCCTGGCGACGCTCGAGCGCCGTGCACCAAAGGGCGCGACCGAGCTCATGCACGTCCCGGGCATCGGCCCGCGGAAGGCGAGAGTGCTCGCGCAGCGACTTCACGTGCGATCGCTCGAGGGGCTGAAACGGGCCGCGCGCGAAGGCCGCATCCACAAACTGCCAGGCTTCGGCGCCAGGACGGAGCAGCGAATCCTCACCGAGCTCGCCGCGCCGATGCTCTCGGACCGCCGGTGGCTGCGTGCCCGCGCGGCACAGTACGGCGAGCCCTTGCTTGCGTACATGCGCGGCGCGACCGGGGTGACACAGGCGGAGATCGCGGGGAGTTTCCGTCGCTGTCGCGAGACCGTGGGTGATCTCGACATGCTGGTGGGATCCGAGGATGGGCGCGGCGCCGTGCAGCATTTTCTGTCCTATCCGGAGGTTCGCCGTGTCATCGCGCATGGCACGACGCGCGCGGCGGTGCAGCTGGCGGGCGGGCTGAACGTGGATCTTCGCGTCCTGCCCCCGGCTTCGTATGGCGCAGCGCTGCACTACTTCACGGGATCGAAGGCGCACAACATCGCGATCCGGGCATTGGGTCGCGCTGCCGGGCTCAAGATCAACGAATACGGCGTGCATCGCGGTGCCAGGCGAATCGGGGGCCGCGAGGAGCGCGAGGTCTTCGAGGCGGTCGGCCTTCCGTGGATTCCGCCCGAGCTACGCGAGGCCCGTGGGGAGATCGACGCCGCCCGCACGCACAAGCTGCCCAGACTCGTGGAGCTGCGGCAGATCCGCGGCGACCTCCAGATGCACACCACCGACAGCGACGGCCGAAGCTCGCTCGAGGAAATGGCCGAAGCGGCCCAGGAGCTCGGCTATGAGTACATCGCGATTACGGACCACACCCCGACGGTCCGTATCGCCGGCGGTCTCGACCGGGCGGGTTTTCGCCGGCAGATGAGGCGCATCGACAGGCTCAACGGCAAGCTGCGCCGGCTCACGATCCTCAAGGGCGCCGAAGTGGACGTGCACGCCGACGGCTCACTGGATCTCGACGATGCGATGCTCGCCACGTTCGACATCGTGATCGTCTCGCTGCACTCATCGCTGGCGCTGCCGCCGGCGCAGCAGACGAAGCGAATCACGCGCGCGCTGCGGAATCGTTTCGTGAACCTGCTCGCCCACCCGACGGCTCGACTCATCTCGAAGCGCCAGGGTGCTCGATTCGATCTCGACGAGGTGTGCCGCGTCGCCGCAAGCGAAGGCGTGGTGCTCGAGATCAACGCTCAACCGGAGCGCCTCGATCTCGACGACATCGCGGCGCGACGGGCCGTCGAGCTCGGCGCGTCGCTCGCCATCGATACCGACGCGCACTCCGTCGACGAGCTTCGGTTCATGCGCTGGGGCGTGGATCAGGCGCGCCGCGGATGGGTCGAGCGCCGCCGCGTCGTCAACACACTGTCGCTGGACAAGCTGTTGGCGACATTGCGGGCGCGGCGGTCGTAGATCCGTCCGACCTAATGGGTCGATGGCCGAGTGGTACCGATGGCGACGGTGGCGGGATCCCCGTCGGAGATGTACCGTCGGCCGGGTTCATCGAGCCAGTCGAGCGTTTGCTCCAGGACGGTTCCCGTCACTTGCACACGACGCAGCCGGAACGGGTCGAACGACGGAGCGAACGGGCTTGGCACGGTCCCGCCCCAGCCTTCCAGGATCGCGTCGAACCGGTAGTCGATCACGTGACCGGAGCGCGGATCGCGCCAACTACCGCCGAGCACGACGTCGCGGTTCGCGGGCCAGGTGCCATACGGCAGCGCGAAGGTCCGCACCCGATGTCCTGGCACCGCGGAGTCGATGGCGAGCAGTCCGCGCCCGATCTGCTCGTGGATCCCCGCGTCGCTCAATGTGGCGAGGTTGGAGTGCGTTTGCGTGTGCCCGCACATCTCGAACCCGAGCTCCACGAGATGACGCACCTTGCGGTGGCGCCACTCGGTGCGCTGCCCGTCGATGCCACGATCGCCAAACAAGGAGTGTCCCGCGTCGGCGGCGGTGAGCACGCAGAACACGGCTCGATTTCGCCACCCGGGGTGCATCTCCGCGAAGACGAGCCAGATGCCAACCGCGCTGTTCGGGTCGATTTCGAGCACGCCGCCCCGGTCGATGTAGCTGAATTGCGATGGCGAAGCATCATCGAACGTGACGATGACCGGCGAGAGCCCCGCCGGAAGATCGATCCGCCGATCGACGAGGTCGCTGATGCTGATGGGACGATATCCACGTGCGTACAGCAGCTCGAGGTCGGCGCGGAAGGCGGCCCGTGCGCGCTGCCAGCGGCTCTCGACCTCGCCTACCGTGTGGTACACGAGCACCGGGATCCTCCCGAGCTCGTTGGGCGGGCGGGGGCCGCTGGGCCGCGGTGCCTCCTGGGCACCCGATGCCGCGATCGCGGCCGAGAGCGCGAGCGCCAGTGCTGCACGTGCAAGCGAAGAGCAGACCATGGAAGCAACGTGGAGCGAGGGGAGGATCTCGTCTGTCGGGCATGACCAACGCCGCGATGGGGACTTCCCGGATTTCTCCCTCGCGCCCAGGATTTCATCGACCAGGCAACGGCCCGAGCGGGAGGTGTCATGGACCGCCTGACTCAGCTGATGTATCTCATGGCGCCGGCGTTCCTCGCGGACATGGCCCCGCCGTTCGTGCGCTACTGGCCGTGGTGGAACCGGCCGATCAGTGCCCGATGGCTGGGCAGCCACAAGACCGTCGTGGGGTTCGCCTTCGGCGTGCTCGCCGCGGTGCTCACGACGTTCGCGCAGTCGCGCATTGCGTGGTCCGGCGCGTTGGGATCGTACGATGACTGGGTGCTGCTCGGCGTCCTGTTCGGCGTGGGGGCGATGGCGGGTGACAGCGTGAAGAGCTTCTTCAAGCGTCGGCTCGGCATCGCCCCCGGAAAGCCGTGGATTCCGGCCGACCAGCTCGACTACGTCGTCGGGGCACTGGCACTCGTCTGGAGCCGATTCGAGCTGTCCTGGACGGACGTCCTGATAATCGCCCTGGTGAGCTTCGCCGGTCACTTCGTCGTGACCCGCATCGGCTATTGGCTTGGTGTGCGAGACGTGAAGTTCTGAGCCAGCGCGCCACCCGTTCGCGTCAGGGGAACCAGCACAACGGGCCTGACCACATCCTACAGACGCGGCGCGGAGGTTGATGCATCGTGTTGGCAGGTAGCGAGCTGTCGTCTCCGGCGTATGCCGAGGAGGTGCGCCATGCTGAAAGTCCGCGACATCATGACCCGCGACGTCGTCACGCTGAGCCCGGATTTGACTCTCGAGCAAGCGAGCGGCGTGTTCGCTCAGAAGCACATCAGCGGCGCACCGGTAATCGCAAGCGGGCGCGTGGTCGGCGTCGTCTCACAATCGGACATCCTCGACTTTGCAGCGTCCGCCGCCGTGGCCCCGGCCGAGCCGGCGCCGATCGAGATTCGGGTGCCAGAAGAGGAGAGCGAGCGGCTTCCGCTGCCAACGTGGGAAGACGTGGGTAACACCCCCGCTCGCTTCTTCGCGGATTCATGGACAGAACTTCCCGATGAGGCGGCCGCCGCTCAGTTGATCGAGTCCGAACCATACGGGGAGCGGGCCGATTACGAGTCCAGTGTGCTCGGTGCGCACACCGTCGATGAAGTGATGACCCGCGCGCTCCGCTCGGTGCAACCGGACGCCGAGGTCTCGGAGGCGGCCGACTACATGCGGCGCGTCGGGATTCACCGCGTCCTCGTGATGGAAGGTGAAGAGCTGCTCGGGATCCTTACCGCGCTCGATCTCGCCAAGGCGGTGGCGGACCACCGGCTGGAGAATCGGGTGTACGTGTTCGGGCGGCACGCGGACGACCGCGGCGAGGAGCCCTAAGGTCATCGGACTGGCGGCGATGGTCTTGGGCGCGGGCCTCGTGGCGAGTTTCCTCGTGGCGGGTTATCTCATCCGGGTGCATCCGCGCCTGCGCGCCGCGCAGTCCTGGTGATTCGAATCATCCTCCCACATCGAGGAAGGCATGAAACTGAAGACACGGCAACCGAGCGCCGCTCGCTGGACGTTCGTCGTGGGTTCCCTCCTTTCCGCCGCTTCTCTCGCGTGCGCCGGGGGCGATCGACCCCGATCGGCCGCCGATACCGCCGCGGCATCACCGCCGGTCGCAGCTGCCCCGGCGACGCTATCGGGCGGCGAGCAAGTCTACAGCCAGATCTGCGTGACCTGCCATCAGGCCAATGGCGAGGGAGTAGCAGGAACCTTCCCCCCGCTCGCCGGCTCGGAGTACGCCACCGCTTCGAACGCGGCCGTTCCTATCCGGATCGTGCTACGCGGCATGCAGGGCCCCGTGACCGTGAAGGGCGCACAGTTCAATGGGGTCATGGCGCCCTTTGGCACTGGTGTCGAGTTGACGGACGACCAGGTCGCGGCGGTGTTGACCTACGTGCGGACCTCTTGGGGCAACAGTGCGAGCGCCATCACGCCGCAGCAGGTCGCCAGTGAGCGGGCCGCCGCTCGTGCCGCCGGTGGTGCAGTCACCGCCGAGGAGCTGAAGCCACTCATGTAGCGGAGCTACACGCTCGCCGATGAGCACGCTCGCGTGGATCGTGACGAGCGGCGTCGCGATGAGTGCCATCGCGCTCATCGGCAGCGTGACTCTGCTCCTCAAACCGGAACAGCTACAGCGCCTCCTGCTTCCGCTCGTCGCCTTCGCCGCCGGCTCCCTGCTCGGCGGTGCACTGCTGCACATGTTGCCCGGCGCGATCGAGGAGATGGGCTTCCGTCCAGCGGTGTTTCTCTGGGTTCTGGCCGGTTTCACCGCCTTCTTCGCGGTCGAGCAGTTTCTCCATTGGCATCGCGGCCACCGCGTGATCGTCGGCGTCGAGCCACGGCCGCTGACCTACCTCGTGCTGATCGGCGACGGACTGCACAACTTCCTCGGCGGCCTCGCGGTGGCGGCCGCCTTCATTGTCGATGTTCGCGTGGGCATCGGGGCCTGGCTCGCTGCGGCCGCCCACGAGATCCCGCAGGAGCTTGGGGACTTCGGCGTTTTGGTGCACGGCGGATGGAATCGGAAGCGGGCGCTCTTCTACAACCTGCTCTCCGGACTGACGTTCCTCGTCGGTGGATTGATCGCCTACGCCGCCTCCGCCCGATTCAACCTCACGTTCCTGCTTCCCCTGGCGGCCGGCAACTTCCTCTACATCGCGGCATCTGACCTGGTCCCGGAGGTCAAGCACAACCATGGGCTGCGGGACAACGCGGTCCACCTGGCCGCGCTGGTGAGCGGTATCGCGCTGCTCTACCTGCTGCGCGTGCAGCTGGGAGAGTAAGGCGCCTCGCAACCGGCGTCTTCGACGAATCCGCGCCGGGCGCGTGTAGTCAAAAACACCCAACGACAGCCGCACTCTGCCCGACAGACGCGACAGCTCCCGCGTCCCACCTTCATCCCAGGCTGGCGACGCCGCCGGCGCGCTCGCTCACGATCGGTCATCCGCCGCGAGCGTTCTCGCGGACCGACCGAGACCATCGATCCCGACGTATGCACTTCCCAGGAGGGCGAACACCATGAAAGCCCGTGACATCATGACTCCCAATCCGGTCGTCGTCACACCGGACGCTCCCGTCTCTCGCGCCGCCGAGGTCATGCGCGACCTCGATGTGGGAATCGTCCCCGTCGTCGATGATCTCGAGAGCATGCAGCTCGCCGGTGTCATCACCGATCGCGACATCGCCGTTCGGTGCGTGGCGCAGCGGCACGATCCCACGTGTCTGGTGCGCGATCATATGACTGCGACCCACATCGACACCGTGACTCCGGATGTCGACATCAGCGAGGTCATTGCGAAGATGGAGCTCGACCGGGTGCG
>DATBIU010000128.1:0-3459 GCA_036556765.1 Gemmatimonadaceae bacterium
GATACGTCCTCAACTTCGGGCCCAAGCCATCGTTCAAGCGCCTGATACTCACGAACGAGCGAAAAGGCGGGCTGCGGCCTTCTGCGGCCATCTGCGGTTCCTTTGACCCTGGCGCGACGTAGCGCGCCCGATCATCCTGAACCTAGAGCTCACCCGGAGTCACCTTGTCGGATACGCAGCACCCCACCACCCTCGGCGCCCTGAAGCGCTCGCCCTACGCCGCCCGCGCCAAGCGCACGGTCAAGGATGAGCTGCGCGAGAACCTCCTCGAGCGGCTCGCGCGCGGAGGGGCACTGTTCGAGGGCGTCATCGGCTATGAGGACACCGTCCTGCCGCAACTGGTCAACGCCATCCTCGCCCGGCACAACTTCATCCTCCTGGGTCTGCGCGGACAGGCGAAGTCTCGCATTCTGCGCTCACTCGTCACGCTGCTCGACGACGCGATTCCCATCGTCGCCGGAAGCGAGATCAACGATGATCCGTTCGCACCGATCTCGAAGCAGGCACATCAGCTGATCGAGGAAGCGGGTGATGACACGCCCATCGCGTGGATCGGGCGAGACCAGCGCTACGTCGAGAAGCTGGCGACGCCCGACGTCACCATCGCCGACATCATCGGCGACGTCGACCCGATCAAGGCGGCGCGCGGGGGACACATCCTCTCCGACGAGCTCACCATTCATTACGGGATGCTGCCGCGCGCGAACCGCGGCATCTTCGCGCTCAACGAGCTGCCCGATCTCGCCGGCAAGATCCAGGTGGGGTTGTTCAACATCATGCAGGAAGGCGACGTCCAGATCAAAGGCTATCCCGTTCGCATCCCGCTCGACGTGCTTCTCTGCTTTACCGCCAATCCCGAGGACTACACCGCGCGCGGCAAGATCATCACCCCACTCAAGGATCGCATCGGCAGCGAGATCATGACGCACTATCCCGAGTCGGTCGAGGTCGGGATGGAGATCACGCAGCAGGAGGCCTGGACCACGCGCGGCTCGCTCCCCGTGCGCGTACCGGACTTCATCGCCGAGGTCATCGAGCGCGTCGCGTTCGAGGCGCGCACCGACAAGCGGGTCGACAAGCGCTCCGGCGTCTCGCAGCGCATGCCGATCACCGTGCTCGAGAGCGTCGTCTCGAACGCCGAGCGTCGCGCCGTCGAGCGGCATGAGTGCACCGTCGTGCCGCGCGTCTCCGACATCTATGCCGCGCTTCCCTCGATCACCGGCAAGATCGAGCTGGAGTACGAGGGCGAGCTGATCGGCGGGCAGGTGATCGCGCGCGAGCTGATTCGGCGCGCGGCGGACGCCACCTTCCAGGCGCGCGCCGGCGGGTCCGACACGGACGAGATCGTGATGTGGTTCGACACCGGCAACGCACTCGAGGTGCCTGACGACGCCGCCAGCGAGCCGCTCGCCGGGGCGTTCGAGGATGTGCCCACGTTGCTCGAGCTGGTCCACGGGGTGGGGCTCGCGCAGCAGGGAGACACCGAGACGACCGTCGCTGCCTGCGAGCTGGTGCTCGAGGCGCTCGTGGGACGGCGGAAGATCTCCCGCTCCGACGCCGGGCGGTACGGTCGCGCGCAGCCGCCCGAGCGCCGCCGGCCGAACGATCTCTTCGGCAGCGGCGGCATGACCGCCTGACTGGTGCGCACGGCGCCGGTGCGGTCACGCCTTCGCGTTCGCCCGGCCACCGTGGCGGATGCCGAGCGCATCGCCGAGCTGCGCCTGGCACTGCTCGGCGAGCATTCCTCGAACGCGATCTACTCGCGCGTGCGACGCGACGCACCGTCTCGCGCCATCGACCTGACGAGAGATCAGCTTTCGCGGGACCACGAGGTGATCTTCGTCGCCACGAACGGGCCGCGCGTCGTCGGCGTGCTCCGCTGCATCGACCAGCGCGGCCATCGGCTCCTGCGACCGGCGCGGTTCGCCCTGATTTCGACGGTGTACGTCGAGCCGGCCGTGCGCCGGCGGGGCGTGCTCCGCTCGCTGATGGAGGCGGCGGTCGCGTGGAGCCGTGAGCGCGGCCTCACCGAGATGCGCCTTCAGAACGCCATCGACAATCCCCTCGCGCTCGCCGCCTGGGATGCGCTAGGATTTCGCGTCGTCGAGCAGATCCGGCTTCGTCCCATCTAGCACGCTCGCAATGGCGATCATCACGATCTCACGGATGTACGGATCCGGCGGCTCCGATGTCGCCGCACGCGTCGCGCAGATGCTCGGATGGTCGCTGCTCGACAACGCGTTCGTCGACGCGGTGGCGGAGCGGCTTGGTGTGCCCGCATCGGAGGTGCAGGCACGCGAGGAGCGTACGCCGTCGCTCGTCGAGCGGCTCGCGTCCGCGCTGGCGGTCGCGTCCCCCGAGATCCTCCCGCCTCCCACTGAGCAGGTTCCGCCAAGCGAGGAGCGCATGGCGGACGTCACGCGACGGATCATCGAGGAGGCGGTGGCGCGGGGCAATGCGGTGCTCGTTGGGCGTGGGGCGCAATCGGTGCTGGCCCGGCGTGCGGGGGTGCTTCACGTCTTCTGCTATGCGCCGCGTGAGGCCCTCGTGAGGCGCGTCGCCGAGCGGCGCGGCATGTCGGCGGCCGAGGCGGACAAGGTCGTCGAGGAGACCAACAAGCAGCGGGACCAGTACGTGCGCACGACGTTCAAGCGATCGTGGAAGGCGCACGAGAACTATCACCTGTCCGTGAACACGGAGTGGCTGGGCGTCGAGGGCGCGGCGCAGGCGATCGTGGACGTGGCGCGGCGGATGGGGTTGTAGAGGAGGGGGCGCTAAGGGCGCTAAGGGCGCTAAGGGCGCTAAGGGCGCTAAGGGCGCTGGAAAGGCGCCGGAGACTGTCAGCCCCCTTAGCGCCCTTAGCGCCCTGAGCGCCCTTCCTCCGGGGTCACCCCTTGTCGGACCGAAAGTTGATCGTTCCGCTCGCCGCCGAGAACACGACGCGAATCGTCCACGTACCAGCGACGCCGGCGGTCGACGCAAAGGTCCCGTTGTCGCTCAGCGAGCGCGAGTAGACCTGCGTCCCCGCCGCGTCGCGAATGATGAGCGTCGCTGAGCCGACCGAGATCGAGGCCGACTGATTGACCGTCGCCACCGTCCCGGTGTTCTGCCAGCTGTAGTCGAGCGTCGCCGACGCGTTCTGTACGCCGGTGACCTGGAACGAGAAGGCATCAGCGTTGTTGATGACTTCCGGCTGAACCGCCGGGCTGAGTGGATTGCTTCGGTCGCTTCCGCAGGCGCTCAGCGTCGCGAGCATAACGAGCAACGCGAGCTGGCGGAATGTCGGCACCATCCGGGCACGTGCTTGCATTGGTTGACATCCAGAGTTGCGTGAGAATGGCGCTGATGGAGCCCACCGGCGCGGAGCATCATCGCTCCCGTCCAACGACGCGATGGTTTCTCACACGCAACAGCTGTCACGAAACGATCGTGATTTCACGCGATGTGTCACGAAACGAT
>DATBIU010000129.1:0-8928 GCA_036556765.1 Gemmatimonadaceae bacterium
TCGCCGGAAGGGGGCGCCACGTCGAGCGATAGGCCTCGTACTCACCCGCGAGCACGCGATCTGCGCGCGTGATGGCGTCACCGCGACTCGCCGCGTGCGCGAGGCGCCGCACGTTCGGGCGGAACGGCCATCGGTCCGGCGGCGCATGATCGAGCACGCGTTGGGGTGTTGCGGGCGGCGCGCTCTCCAGCCGGGCGAATCGCTTTCGCAGCTCGAAGGTCGCACGCCGGCGCACGCCGCTGGCGCCGAACGTCCGCCACAGTGCTCCGGCCGCGCCCAACGGATTCTTCACGCCGCCTCCGGTGCCGCGAGCGGTCGCACGGCGGCGTCGAGCCGCGCCGCGAGCACGGGTCGGTCGTGCTCTCGACGCACCCAGTCGCGGCCGGCCGCGCCAACCGCCGCCCGCCTGTCTGCACTCATCGCGAGGAGCGCCATGATCGCCTGAACGAGCGCGTCGGCGCTGGCATCGGCCGCCTGGATGCCGCCGTTCGCGTCGCGCACCCAGCCCGCCACTTCGCCCGGAACGTTGCAGACGACCGGCAGACCCGCCCCCCAATAGTCGAACAGCTTGTTGGGGCTCACGCCGAACGCAAAGAGGGGAACGTCCTTCAGCACCATGAGCCCGGCGTCACACGACGCCAGGAGCTGGGGAATGCGCGCCTTCGGCACCGGATCGAGAAACTCGACGTTCGTGATGCCCTCGGCCCGCGCACGCTCCACGAGCGACTCCTTCGCGGGGCCGTCGCCCACGAGCAGAAACCGCACACGGGGCTGATCGCGGAGCGCCGCCGCGGCGCTGAGCACGATGTCGAGCCCGTTCGCCGGCCCGTGCGCACCCGCGTAGACGATCCGCAGCACATCACCATTGCGCTCGCTCGGCGCCACGAAGGCACCGAGGTCGGCGCCGTTAGGCACGTAGACGATGCGTGAGGCGGGGACGCCGAGGCGCTCGAGGTACGTCTGGACGCCTCGCGCCAGAACGACGATGCGGCTGGCGGCGCGGTAGAGAAAGCGGGCGAGGAGCCAGAGTCCCCAGTAGCCTGGGCCGCGGCGCGCGCCCGCCACGCCCAGACTCTCGGGCCACAGGTCGCGCACCTCCAATACGAACGGCACCCCCAGTCGCCGCGCGACTCGCCAGGCGCCGAGCGCGGCGAACAGCTGAGGCGAGGAGCCGAGAACGACATCGGGGGGATCGTCCGACCACCGGATGCCTATCAGCGATCGCGCGAAGCTCAGCCAGTTCGCGATGCGCCGGCCATCGTTGCGCTCGTACGGCGAGGACCACAGCCAGCGCATCCGCACGCCGTCCACGGTCTCGTCGATGACGCGCTTGTCGCTGGCCGTCTCACGCCGCGCGTACGAGCGCTCGAGCACGTGAAAGTCGCTGGCCGCGATCGTCACGCGCCACCCCCGTCGGGTGAGCTCGCGCCCCAGCTCGATGTGACGCGTGCCGCCGCCCATGTCGGGCGCGAGCGCGAAGTGATTCACGATCAGGAGGTGCGGCGGGCGCGGCGTCACGCGGCGAGCGACACGGGGGCCGAGCCGTTCTCGTCGAGGAAGGTGCGCGCCCACACCTCGAACGTGAAGAGCGCCCACACGAGATACGCGACGTCGCGACGCCCCGTCGCGAGATCATCGAGCAGACGGGCGATGCCCTCGCGGCGGAACAGCCCGCGATCGGCCAGCCGATCACCGAGCAACGTGTCGCGCATGAGGTGACGCAGATCCTCAGCCAGCCAGCGTCGAAGTGGAGCGCCAAAGCCGGTCTTCGACCGCCCACGAATCGAGGGAGGCAGCCAGTTTCCCGCCGCCTCGGCCAGCACCCACTTCTGCACGCCATCGCGCACCTTGAGCGACGCCGGTATGCGACCCGCTTGCTCGATGACGGCGCGATCGAGGTAGGGCACCCGCAGCTCGAGGGACACGGCCATGGAGGTGCGGTCCCCGTACGTGAGATTGAGCGCGGGGAGAAAGGTCTTGAACAGTACGTAGCTCCACCGCTCCTCATCGGTGTGGGCGCGCGACTGCTCGAACAGCGAGAGATAGTCGCCGTAGACCGCCTGGCGATCGTGTGCACGGACCGTCGGATGCAGGATGTCCTCGCGGGCCGCCGGCGTCGCCCAGTCGGCGAGCTGGAGGATGCGGTCTTCGCGCGACGCGCCGGCGAAGCGGAGCATCTTCAGCAGGCGCCGCGGGCCCGCCGAGGCGGACGCGCCGCTGCGGCCCACGAGCGACTCCGCCACCGCACTCGCCAGCCTCACGAGCGGGCTCGGCACCACGCCGAAGGAGTTCGCGAGCCGCACCGCGCGATGGCTGCGGTACCCGTGATACAGCTCGTCGGCCCCCTGCCCCGACAGGAGAACGATGGTCCCGTCGGCGCGTGCGCGCTTGCACAGGAGGTACGACGCCGCGATCGCGGGGTCGGCGAGCGGCTCGTCGGTGTGCCACACGAGCAGCGGCAACAGCGAAGCGATCGACGGGGCGATCCGTTCCTCGACCAGATCGAGATTGAGGTGCGCCGCGACCTCGCGCGCGAACGGGAGATCGTCGGCGAAGCCATCGATCGATTCGGCCTCGAGCTTCGCCGTGTAGGCGCGAATCGCCTCCCCCGGGCGAAGCTCGCGCATCGCGCCGGCGATCGCCGACGAGTCGAGGCCGCCGCTCACCAGCGCGCCGAGCGGTACGTCGCTCATCAGCTGACGGTCGACGGCGTCGCGCAGCGTGGCCCGCACCTCGCGCGCCCACTCCTGCGGTGGGAGCTGCTGCTGCTCCGACTGATCCCAGTCCCACCACGTTCCGGTCTCGGTGCGCTCGGGCGTCCACGACAGCCACGCGCCCTCGCCAAGCCGCCGGATGCCGCTCCACATCGTGCGCGTGCCGGGCACCCAGAGAAAGGTGAGGTACTGTCGCAGCGCGATCGGATCGACGCCGCGCGCGATCTCGGGTGCGCCGAGGAGCACCTTCGGCTCGCTGGCGAACATGAGCGAGTCGCCGGTGTCGGCGAGATAGAGCGGCTTGATGCCGGCATGGTCGCGCGCGAGGAATGCCTCGCCGCGGCGCTCATCCCAGATGCAGAACGCGAACATGCCGTTGAGCCGCTTCACCATGTCGCGCCCGTGCTCCTCCCACAGATGCACGAGCACCTCCGAATCGGTGCGCGACCTGAAGACGTGCCCCTTGCGCTCGAGCTCGGCGCGCAACGGCGGGTGGTTGTAGATCTCACCGTTGAAGACGAGCCACACGGTTCCGTCCTCGTTCGACATCGGCTGGTGGCCGGCACGACTCAGATCGAGGATGGCCAGCCGGCGGAACCACAGCTCGGCGCGCCCGCGCGGGTCGTGATACGTGCCTTCGTCGTCCGGGCCGCGGTGGCGCTGGCGCAGGTCGTCGATCGAGCGCTCGGGACGCGCCCGGCGGTGAAGGACGCCGCTAATGCCGCACATGGGCCAACTCCCGTGGAGCCGCAGCGGGCACCGGTGTACGGTACACGCCCAACGCTGTGAGACATTCGATGATTCCGTCCACGGCCGCGTCGTAGCCGTACCGCTCGACACGCGCCCGGGCTCGCATCGCCATCGCGCGCCGCAACGGCTCATCGTTCACGAGGCGGGTGACCTGCTCGGTCATCGTCCCCCAGTCGCCGAAGGGGAACACGAACCCTGTCTCGCCTTGCGTGATGAGGTCGGCTGCCGCGCCGACTTCCGACGAGATGACGGGCACGACGCCCGCCGCCATCGCCTCGTTCACTGCCAGGCCCCACGCCTCGCCCTCCGAGGGGAGGACGAAGATGTCGCCGGCGGCATACACCTCGGCGATCCGCGCCTGGTTCACGAATCCCAGGAAAGTGACGTTGCGCAGGCCGCGGTCCTTGGCGTTCCGTCGCAGCGCGTCCTCCAGCGGGCCGCTGCCCGCGATCATCACGTGCGCGCGCGTGCGCTCGAGGTCCTTCGCGAGATCGAGCATGCGATCGACGTGCTTTTGCGCGGTGAGCTTGCCGACGAACTGCACGATCACCGCGTCGGTGGGGAGGTCCCATTGCGAGCGAAGGGCGGCGAGGTTATCCCGGGCCGCGGCCGCGGCCCGGGCAATCGCGTCGACGTCCACGCTGTGCGGCGTGAAGAAGAACTGCTCCGGCCGCGCCCCATAGTGCTCGTAGGCCTCACGATTGGCCCGCCCCACGTACAGGATCGCATCGGCGGCGCGGATCCACCCGCGCAGCACCAGGTCGCGCGGCAGGTGATACCAGCGACGCCGCTTCCGCTGGTACAGCCGGAGATCGCTGCGGAGCAGCAGCTTCGTGCCGCGCAGCGTGGCCGCCATCGCCGCCAGCCAGTTGCTGGGGTACACGTAGCCGTTCACCCACAGCGCGTCGTACCCGCGGAGCATTCGCGTGAACGCCCCAGGGTTGATCGCGTGAAGCGGGTTGAACGTGTCCGTGACCGGGCTGACGTTTCGCAGAAACCGGTGCGGGTAGCCGGAGAGCTGATCGGTGTCCCATACGATCTCGCGCGCGAACTGCCGGTCGAACTGCGCCCGCACCCCGAAGTCGCGATAGTACATCACCTCGACGTCCAACCCGGGCCGCTGCGCGAGGCGGCGGTAGATCGGCGTGAAGTACTGAATGGGATGCGACGCGAGGATCGCCAGTCGGCAGGGCTGGCTCACCGGCTGAGCTCCTCGTGCCGGGCCACGATCTCGCGGACCCGATGATCCCAGCTGTCTCGTGACCTCACCAGGTGATGCCCGCTCTCGGTAACGCGTGACCGGCGCTCGTCGTCGGCGAGATAGAGATCCACCTTCTCGATCAGCTCGTCGGCATCGGCGAAGCACGCGCAGTGCACGTCCTCACGAAACCGGGCGCTCACTTCCTCGGTGCGCTCGTGAAGCATGAATCCACCCGCGGCCGGGATGTGAAAGGTGCGACTGGTGATGCGGTCGCCGCTCGAAGATCCGGCGCGCTGCTCGCTCAGGATCGCGAGGTTGATCCTCGACGCGCGAATGGCACGCACGTACTGCTCGCCCACGACCTCGTGACCGCCGATCGCCTCGCGCAGCTCCGGCGAGCGCGCATTGTGCCACTGCTCACCCCAAATTCGTAGCTGGATCGACGGGCGGCCACGCCGCAACGCGGTGAGCAGCCGCTCCTTCTTCGGCGACCACGTCCCGATGAACGACACGTCACAGCCATACCGCGCGATGGCATCGGCCGCCAGCGGAACCGGGCGGTGCAGGTCGGGATCGAACCCGTGCAGAAGGACACTCGCCCGCACGACCCCGAGCTGC
Source organism: Gemmatimonadaceae bacterium (assembly GCA_036556765.1). GTDB lineage: Bacteria > Gemmatimonadota > Gemmatimonadetes > Gemmatimonadales > Gemmatimonadaceae > JAICNG01. Next base: position 5,284 of record DATBIU010000129.1, read on the forward strand.
CGCCGCATGTCCTCGACGCCGAAGCTTTTCGCCGTGAACACCCAGTCATACCGAGGGAGCGCCCGGGGGATGTGCGGCCCATGCGCGCGAAACGAGTTGTCGGGATAGAAGCAATAGGTTCGCACGCCCAGCGCACGCAGCCGGTCCAGCGCGGCCGCGGTCACGAACGATCCCTTGAAGACCAGGAGCAGCTCCGGTCGCTCGCGCTCAGCCTGAAGAACCAGCTCGCGATTGAACTCGCGCACGGCGAACGGGCGAAGCAGGCGGCCTACCGCGCGCATCCCGAACGATCGCCACTTCGCCGGCACGTACTCCCACTCCGGCACGACGACCACGTCCCATCCGGCGCGCCGCAGCGCCTTCATCCCCGCGTACCCGTTGCCGCCGAGCCAGAAGTCGCAGACGGCAAGCGCTCGGCGCGCCGATGACGAGGCCACGGGCGGCGCGGAAAGAGTGCGCGCGGCGACCGGATCGACCTGAGGCGACTGGTGGACGGTGACTTCTGCGCTCACAACGCCGCTGCATGTGCGGGTGGTCGCCGGCGCGCGCCGCCCGCCGACGATACGCGCGTGGGCGAGACCGTTTCTCCGAGCGGGGCGACGTCGAAGCGATCGGCCCAGAGATGATAGATGAGACCGCGCCAGATCTCGAGCTCCGCCCGGTCGTCCCCGCGCTTGAACCCGTCGAGCAGCGACAGGTAACGCGCGGCATCGAGAACGCCCAGGTGCTCGATCCGTTCGCGCTGCATGAAGTCGGCGATCCAGCCGATCTCACCCCGCATCCAGCGCGCGAGCGGCGAGAAGAACCCCACCTTGTCGCGGCGCAAGCGCACCGTGTCGGGAAGCACGTCGGCGAAGGTGTCGCGGAGCACGCGCTTCGTCACGCCCTCGTGGAAGAGGGCGTCGTACTCGACCGAGAACAGCATCTCGACCACGCGATAGTCGAGGAAGGGCATCCGCCCCTCGACGGCGAACGCCATGCCGTTGCGATCGTCGTAGTGCGTGAGGTGCGGAATCGAGAAGCGCGAGAACACCTGCGCGAGGTATGCGTCGAGCATCGCGCGACCGCCGCGCGACTCGAAGCGGTCCACGCCGGCGGCGGCGCGCAGAGCGGGCGTGACGATGCGCGAAAGACGTGACGAGACGAAGAGGCCGCGCACGCGGTCGCGCAGCTCGAGCGGCAATGCATGCAGCCCGGCGGAGAGCATCGCATCGCGGCGCGAGCGGCCGCCCGCCTTCGTCCACGCGTCCAGCTCCCGCCACGCTCGGCCGAACTGGCCGCGGGAGACCAGATGGCCGACGTACGCCTTCACGAGCGATGGATAGCCGAGCATCAGCTCATCGCCTCCCTGCCCCGACAGCACCACCGGGACTCCGGCGCGCCGCGCCGCCTCCATCAGGTGGTAGTGCGCGAAGATCGAGGTGTCGCCGAACGGCTCTTCCTGATGATGCAGCACGGTGACGAGCTGCTCACGGAAGCGACCCTCGACCGGCGTGGCGCGGTGGATGATCGGCTGACGCACGCGTTCGACGACCGCATCGAAGAAGGGCGTCTCGTCGATGATCGAGCCGGGGTAGAGACTCGTGAAGAGATGCAGCGGCGCGCCGCCGGTGATCTGGTCGACCAGGGTCACGATCGTCGAGCTGTCGAGCCCCCCGGACAGTGTTGCTCCCACGGGCACATCCGAGCGCAAGCGGATGGTCACGGCGTCGGTGAACACGTCACGGAACCGCGTGCGAAACGCGGCGTCGTAGGGCGTGCGATCCCGCCGCGCGACCGCCGGAAGGTTCCAATAGCGCTCGATGCGCGGCGCCGAGCCCGCTCGCACCGTCATGTAGTGCGCGGCGGGCAGCTGTCGCACGGTGGCGAAGAATCCGTCGGCGCCGAGGTGGCCGTACGTGCCCTGCGTGAGGAAGTCGAATGCCGCTTGCGGGTTGAGCCCGAAGCGCATGCCGAGCGTGAAGAGCGCTTTCATCTCGCTGGCGAAGAACAGCGAGCCTTCCTGCTCCACGTAGTAGAACGGCTTCTTCCCGGCCCGGTCGCGCGCGGCGAACATCGTGCGCTCGACGTCGTCCCAAATGACGAACGCCCACATGCCGTTCAGACGCTCGAGGCAGCCCGGGCCGAACTCGATGTAGCTTCGCAGCAGCACCTCGGTATCGCTCGACGAGCGGAACCGGTGACCGCGGGCGATCAGCTCTTCGCGCAGCTCCTTGTAGTTGTAGATCTCGCCGTTGAAGACGATGTGGTAGCGGCCGGACTCGTCAGGCATCGGCTGGTGGCCGGCGGCCGACAGGTCGATGATGCTGAGGCGTGCGTGGCCGAGCGCGGCGTGCGCACCCGTCCACACGCCGCGGTCGTCGGGACCGCGATGCGCGATCGCCTCCACCATGCGGGCCACGTCATCGCGCGCGACCGTCTGCGCGAGCGGCTTGGCCGAGACCAGCCCGGCGATCCCACACATCAGCGTGTCATCCGGAAGGGGTTCATCGTCTCGATTCCTGCAATTCCGGTGCGGGAGGAGCGCTGGCGTCGCTCGCGACCACCGGCGCCCGCTCCGCCGGAATCCGAGGCGGCTGAAGCCGCTCATGCACTCGGCGCCAGAATAGGCGGCGGCTCACGGGAAGCCCGAGCGCGGCGCGGACGAGCTGATAGGGAATTCGCGGGATCCAGAATGGCGCGTAAACGAGAAGGCCCTCTCGGAACGACGCGCGCAATCCGGCGCGCACACCCTGCCAGTGGCCGCGGCGACCCATCCCCACCATTACCTGAAGATTGAGGGCGTGGAGACGGCCAATCGTGTATTGGTGCACCCACCACCGCGGGCCAAAGAGTGCCTCGGTGGCCGCCACACGCCGGACGACCTGGATCGAATCGGAGAACTTGCCTGGCGAGTACTGATCGCGAGCGGTGACGGACGACGAATGGAAGCGGTAGCGCAGGCCGGCGCGCCGGCCCACCCAGGCCACGTCCCAGCCGGCCGCGACGCGGTGCCACAGGTCCGAGTCACCCGAGTAGTCGAGGCGTGTATCGAACAGGCCGGCGGACTCGAGTGCATCGCGGCGTATCGCGACCGAGCTCGGTCCCCCGATGGTGTTGCCGACCGCCACGCCCTCGAGCAGATAGTCGCGACCGGTCATGACGAGGTCGTCCCGGCCAGTCATGTTCACCCGGAAGACGGGCCGCCCGTCGTCGTCGATTCCGTCGTAATGCGTCGCGACCAGTCCGACGCGCGGATGGGCGGCGAGCACGCGGAGCATGTCGGCCAGATCGTGCGGGTAGAGCAGATCGTCCGCGGAGAGGAGTCGCACGACCTCGGCGTCGTCCCTCAGGATTTCGAGGATGGCGCGATTGAAGTTGCGCAGCTGTCCGCGGCGGAGCCCATCCGCCACATAACGAATCCTCGGCTCGGACAGCGACCGCACGACGTCGCGAGTGCCATCCTCCTCACCATCGTTGACGACGACGCAGTACCAGTCCGCGTGCGTTTGCGCGATGAGCGAGCGCAGCGTGTCGCCGATGTACCGGCGCCCGTGATAGCTGGGGATCGCGATGCCGACCCGCACTAGGCGCGACCGCCCGCTGCCACCAGCCGCGGGACGGGTCGACTCGATCCCTGGCCGGTAATCGTCAGGAACCAAGCCC
>DATBIU010000130.1:0-4084 GCA_036556765.1 Gemmatimonadaceae bacterium
TCATCGGCGCGTAATGCCAGCAGCTGTTCGGCGCGCTTGTTCAGCACGACGATCGCGTTCGACGTGTCGGTAATGACGATGGGATCGGGCAGGGCGTTGATGATCGCCGTCAGCAGGGTCGTCTGCCGGTCGAGCTGTTCGGCGTAGCGGCGCTGTTCCTCGAGCGCATGGATGTGGGCGACGATTGGGCCGGCGACGCTGGCCGTGGCCGCGAGGAGCTCGATCGTCGCCGCATCCACGGCCGACTCGAGGACCGCGACCGCGAAGGGGGACAGGCCGGCGCGGCGGCGATGCTCCGTGCCAACCGGCATGAGCCCGCACTCGAGGAAGCGCCCGCTGAACGCGGACCCAGGCTCTCGCGCCCGCGGCAGCGAGTCTCGGTGCAGGGGCTGCGGAATGGGAACCGCGCACCAGGGTGCGTAGGGGATTCCGTCGCGGTCCAGCACCGCGGTGGCGCACGCCACCGCCTCGAGCGACGTCGCTGCGACGACCAGCGGGTGGTCGGTCTCGTCGAGGCCGATGGCGATGGCGTCGGCGGGCGGCTGCGGCTCCCCGACGGCGTGGGTCGCCTGCAGGCGGTGCGACGCGCCGTCGATGGTCAGCAGCAGCGCCCGTTGCGCGCCGGCCGTGCCGCTGAGATGACGAAGGAGCATCTGCGCGGCATCCGTCCACGACCGCGCGTGCGCGAGCGACGTGAGCAGTGCATCGAGGTCGTCGCCGGTCGGCCGCGCCCAGGGCTCTGCGGCGTCCCGTCCCACCATCATCCCGCGCTAGGCACGCTCGCGACGAGTGACCTCTTCCAGCCGCCGCTTGAGGTCTGCGTTCTCGCGCATCACGCGGTCGAGGTCGGCCTCGGTGCCCGCCGAGAGCTCGCGGGGCCGCGCCGACGGCGCGGTGATGCCGACGGCCTCGGAGAAGCGCAGGTAGGTATCGATGGACGCGACCACGATGCGTGCCTCGACGGTCACCAGGTCGATCCCGACGAGTGACACTCGAACCCACGCGTCGATCACGATCCCCTTGTCGAGGACGCGATCGAGAACATCGATGAGGGAACTGCCACCGGGGGCGCGTTCGACGGCCATTCGCCATTACTCCGTTGAGGGGGACGGTCGGCGCTTGGCGCCGCTCCGCTCGCTGAGCTGCCGCAGCTGTTGCTCGATGCGTTCCAGCCGCTTCTCGACTTCCCCCGAACCCAGCGCGCCGGCGTCGGCGGGTCGCGTCGTAAGGCGAGGGTCGTGCTGCCACCAGTTCATCCCGATCGAGGCGGCCTTGTCGATCGAGCACACGAGCAGCCGCACCTGGATGGTGAGCAGCTCGACGTTCGCGAGGTTGATCTTGATATCGCCCGCGATCACCAGTCCCTTGTCGAGCACCCGGTCGAGAATGTCGACCAGGCCGTGACTGCGCGTGGGCGCGATGTAATCAGGCAAAGGCGTTCTGCTCCGGTCGGCGGGTTGCCCCGCGGTTAGCGCAGCCGTCCAAGCGGCCCGAGGTCGATCTCCAGGTCCTCATCGGCGAGGCCGAAAAGCCGCTTCAGCTCATCCATGCGCTCGCTCAACCGCAGCAGCGCCAGACCGAGACGCTCGACCTCCTCGTCGCTCAGCGACCCGCCGTCCATTCGTCGGACGGCCTGGTGTTCGAGGACTTTGCGCAACACTTCGATCAACGTCAATACGAGCCGTGCTAATCCCTGCTCCACGTGCTCCGGATCGGCGTCGATCCGTTCCGGCAGCGCCCGCGCAATCTCGCGCAGCTCGCGCTCGAACTCCGCGATGGTCCCCCGCGTCACCTCCGTGACCCGTTCGTCACTCACGTGCCGATGCCCTCGGTGAAGCTGTAGGGGGCCCAGGGGCCCGAGACCATGAACGCCAGCGCGGGGTCGTCGCGCCGGAGCGTCCGCAGGGCGTGCCGGTAGCGGTCGATATCTGGTCTCGGGACGAGGTGCGACAACGTGGCCAGCGTAGAACCCGGTGCCGCCGCGGCAAACGATTCCGCGCGGATGAGGCCTCCCACGGCGGCACTGATCCGGTCACGGAGAATCTCTGTCTTCGCCAGCACGTTTCGTTCCTCGCGCTGTGCTGCCGCAACCCGCTCGAGATACTCACGACCGGAGCTCGCACGCGGACTCTGGCCCGCGGTCTCGGACCGCTCGCCGTCGGAACGTGGCACGAGCATCCGGACGGTCATCTCGATCGCCCCCTCCACCCGCGCGAGCGCCGTCTGCAACGCCTCTTTGCGCGCCGCGACTGCCGCGCGAAGCTCCTCCTCGCTCGCCAGCGTCTGCCCGAACCGGGCGGGAAGCGGCGTCTCTCCCTCGAGGGCCGCGCGTACGACGCTGTCGTGGCTGCGTGCGCGTTCAGGAGAAGGCACGATCGGCGCGCTGGGCACGTCGCTCACCCACGCGCCAAGCCCGCCCAGGTCGACGGCACGCACCGGCGCGCCGTCGATCCCCAGCAGGGTCGCGGGCGGCTCACGCGTCGCCCGGAGAACGCAGTACAGGTAGATCGCCAAGCACGCGCGGAAGACGTCCACTGATCCCGACGCGCTTCCGCTCCAGAGTCTCCAGCGCGGATATCAACACGGAGAGGCTGACCGCGATGAGGTCGATCCCGGCGATGGAGATGATCACGTCGCCGGTGATCACCACCCCCTTGTCGAGAACGTGGCTCAGCAGGTCGCTGAGCACGAGGGCATCCTCGTCCCCCGGCTCCAGGTGCGCGTCGGTCACGGTGCCCCGGCGTCGGCCCGCTGTCGCACGAAATGGTACGGGGGCCAGGGACCAGTGAAGTCGAAACGAAAGCCATGAGGCTCGTGTGCTCGCACGATCGCAGTCAGCGCCTCCTGAAAGGGTGCGAGTCCCCCGCGCCTGACGAGAAAGAACGCGTTGAGCACGGCAACGCCCGGCGCGTCCTCCCGTCCCTTGGCGGGCAGCGGCTCACGCACCGCCTCGAGCGCGAGCGGCGCGAGTGTGTCGAACGCCTGGCGCGCGACGTCGGCCGCGATGCGGCGCAGCTCGCTGCGCCGTTCGGTTTCGAGCTTCCGCTCGAGCAGATAGCGCTGTCCCGGGTTCGCCTCGCGCGCTTGGCGCTCGAGCACCTCGAGGGCAGGGCTCAGGGTCCCGGCGTGCTTCGCGAGCACCTCGTCGAGACGAAAGATGCGAAGCCCGTACTCCTCACCCGCCCCAACCCGGGCCAGTGTCGATCGCAGCTCCGGCGCCCGCGCGCGCAGCATCTGCCGCACGCCGGTTTCATCACGAAAGAGGGTGAAAATAGGCAGGGGCAGCACCGGGCCGCGGTCTCCCGCCCATGTCACGACCGCGTCGTGCGCGGACGCACGCGGCGCTACCCACCCCACTTCCTCGGTGAGCAGCTCGACCCGCTCCGGGGCGTACGCCGCCCGCTCTACACTGGAAACGAGCGCGGCCACCTCGCCCTCGACGATGGAGCTCACGGGCGTGTCGTCGATACCCGCCGGCGGGCCCACGGCATCGAGCGTGGCGGGCGTCACGGCGTATGCGTACAGGACGCGATCAGCCACCGGTGTCCTCATCGAGCGGGCGCCATGCAGCGCACCACGCCCGCAGGGCGGGAGCGCCCCGAGGCGCGGGCGTGGCCGCGGGAGCTACAAACTGCCGTGCGACGCCGATGCCGGAAAGGGGAGGCACCGCACCGGTAACACGGTTCCAGACGACGCCGCCGACCTCGACCCCCCGATCGCGGCACGCGCCCACGAGACGGTGGCTCTCATCTCGCACGAGCGGCTCGTCGAGCGCCACGACGACGATCACCGTGCGCGCGGGATCCGCCATCATCTCACGGAGCGCCCGCGTCCGTTTCGCGAAGTCGAGCACCTCGCGCGCCGCCTCCCCCAGACCAGCGACCTCCTTGTACTCGAGCATGAGCCGCATCAGCCGGTGCGTCCAGCTGAGCGCGAGCGCCGGCATCTCGAGCAACCGGAGCAGGTGGCCGGTGGGCGCGGGATCGACGATGACGGTCGCGTACCGTCCCTGCTCGAGCAGCTCGCCTAACGTCACCAGGGCATAGAGCTCGTCGATGCCCGGGGGCGCGAGGGCCAGGAGATC
>DATBIU010000131.1:0-5449 GCA_036556765.1 Gemmatimonadaceae bacterium
AGGAGCCGTCGTAGAGCTGCCCCTCGAGGATGAGCCCGCCACCGATGCCGGTGCCGATCGTTAGGCCGACGACGTTCCGCCCGCCCCGCGCCGCCCCCCGCCACCACTCGCCGACCGTCGCGCAGTTCGCATCGTTGTCGAGCGTCGCATCGAGGCGCACCCGGTCGGCGATGACATCCCGCAACGGGAAGTCGTACCATCCGAGGTTCGGCGCGACGATCACCATCCCGCGCTCGCGGTCGAGAGGGCCCGGCGCACCGATCCCGACGCCCAGGAAGTCCTTCCGCGTCGCGTTCGACTGCTCCATGGCCTCGGCCATCGCCTGCTCCAGCATCGCCACGATCCGATCGACGACCGCCTCGGGGCCACGCTCCGAGTGCGTTGGCTCCGAGCGCATGCTGATCTCCCGGCTGCCGTCCACCGGCATCGCGCCGACGACGATGTTCGTTCCGCCGAGATCGACCCCGATGATGAACTTTTCGCGCTTCGTGCGTGCCATGCGAGTCCGGTGAGTGGGAAGTGAAGAAGTCGGTGCGCGATACGTCGAGGAACCGCAGGCGGCCGCCGCACGTCGCAGCGGCCACGTCAAAGCTGAACGGCCGAATCACCCGAATTGGAACGGCAAACGGCCGAATACGGCTACGGCAGCAGCAAGGGCGTCTGAAAACTCCCATTGAAAGCGTCTAGCGGACGCTGCCGTTTCCAACGCGGTTGCAGTGGCCGTATTCGGCCGTTTGCCGTTCAGATTCGGGGCATTCGGCCTTTCCGTCGTTCGTGGCCACCGCGGCGTGAAGCGCTCGCGCGACGGAAAATACCTCCAACCAGCCCCCTGCCGCACTAGCTCACGATCGAGACGAGAAGCCGGTCGACCTCGTCCATGCCGAGCTCCCGCATGCACCGCCAGTGCCCGAGCGGGCAGCGCCGCGGCCCGTGCCGGTCGCAGGGACGACACTCGAGGCCGGGATGTCCCAGGACCCTGGATCGCGCGGCGAGCGGACCGAACCCGAAGTCGGGCACGGTGGGCCCGAAGATCGTGATCGTCGGCGTGCCCATCGCCGAGGCCATGTGCGTTGGCGAGGAGTCGTTGCTCACGAGCGCCCGTGCGCGCCCGATCAGCTCGGCGGACGCGAGCAGTGACAGCCGTCCCACCGCGCTGACGAACCGATCGGGCGGCACCATTGCCGCGATCGCGTCCGCGTGGCTCTGATCGTCCTTTCCGCCCACGACGACCACCGTGGCACGCGCCGCCACCCGCTTCGCCAGCTCCGGGTAGTATGGCCACCGCTTCGTCGCCCACACGCTTCCCGGCGCGAGCGCGATGAACGGGCCAGGCACGGCGTGCTCCTGGAGAAGATCGCTCACCGCCGCCTTCTCGGCGGCGCCGGGGAAGAGTCGTGGACGAAGGCGCTCCGCTCGGGGCTCGGCCCGGCTCTCGTGCGGAAAGGCGAGCAGCCACAGACGCGCGGTGTGATGCTGATTCTCCAGATAGGGAACCCGCACCGTGTACATCGAGCGCGCGGGAGAGGTGGCGAACCCGATTCGCTCGTGCGCGCCCGCCAGCACCGCCAGCACCGCGCTGCGCGTCGATCCCTGGGCGAGGTACGCCACCGTGCGGTGGATGCCGCTGGCGTGCTTCGCGCGCCACTGGCGGATTTCCTTCGCCATCGCCCACAACCCGCCGATGCCGCGCTGTGCGTCACGCTTGTCGAAGACGAAGAGGTGCCGCACGTCGGGATTGTTCTGGAGCAGGCCCGCCGAGATGGGCGTCGTGACGACATCCACCGGGCCGCGGGTGGCCAGCTCGGCAATCAACGGCGTCGTGAGGATGGTGTCCCCGATGAACGCCGTCTGGATGACGAGGGAATGCTGAGTGGGGCGATCCTGTGGGCGCCTGCCCCCGTCCGGGCCGGAGAAGGGCTCGGCCGGCGCGGGAAGCGCCATCAGTCCACCTGAAGTACGGCGAGAAAGGCTTCCTGCGGGATCTCGACCGATCCCACCTGCTTCATGCGCCGCTTGCCCTCCTTTTGCTTCTCGAGGAGCTTCCGCTTTCGCGTGATGTCGCCGCCATAACACTTGGCGAGCACGTTCTTGCGCAGCGCCTTCACCGTCGTGCGGGCGATCACCTTCGTGCCGATCGCGGCCTGGATGACAACCTCGAACAGTTGGCGCGGGATGAGCTCCTTGAGCTTGTCGGCGATCTTGCGCCCCCACTCGTACGCCTTGTCGCGGTGGATGATGACGGAGAACGCATCCACCGGGTCGCCGTTGATCAGCATGTCGAGCTTGACGAGATCGCTCTCGCGGTAGTCGAGCATCTCGTAGTCGAGGCTCGCATAGCCACGGCTGATCGTCTTGAGCTTGTCGTAGAAATCGAGGATGATCTCGGCGAGCGGGAACTCCCAGTCGAACTCGACGCGCGCGGAATCCACGTAGTGCATGTTCTTGTAGACGCCGCGTCGGTCGGTGCCGAGCTGCATGATCGCGCCGATGTACTCGGCCGGCGCGACGATGCGCGCCTTCACGTACGGCTCCTCGACGTGATCGACGACCGACCCGTGCGGCATCGCCGACGGATTCTCGAGCAGGATCATGGTGCCGTCGTTCTTGTACACGTGATACTCGACGTTCGGGACCGTCGTGACGAGATCGAGGTCGAACTCCCGCTCGAGCCGCTCCTGCACGATCTCCATGTGCAGCAGCCCGAGAAAGCCGCATCGAAAGCCGAACCCGAGGGCAGTCGAGGTCTCCGGCTCGTAATGCAGCGAGGCATCGTTCAGCTGAAGGCGCTCGAGGGCATCGCGAAGATCCTCGTATCGATTGGGATCGGTGGGGTAGAGACCCGAGAACACCATCGACTTGATGTCCTTGTAGCCCGGCAGCGGCTCCGCGGCGCGGTGCTCGGCATCGAAGATGGTGTCGCCCACACGGGTCTCGCGGACGGCGCGCACGTTGGCGACGACGTAGCCCACTTCGCCCGGTCCGAGCTGGTCGGTCTGGACCGGCCGGAGCTGACGATAGCCGACCTCGATGACCTCGTAGGTCGAGTCGCTGGCGCCGAACGCGATCTTCATCCCCGGCGTGATGGTGCCGTCGACGACGCGAATGCTCGGAATGGCGCCGCGATACCGGTCGTAGTAGGAGTCGAAGATCAGCGCGCGCAGGGGACCTTCGGCGTTTCCGACCGGCGGCGGCACCTTGGCGACGATGCGCTCGAGCAGGGCATCGATGCCGATCCCTTCCTTGGCGCTGATGCGGAGGATCTCATCGACGGGCGTGCCGATGAGATCGTGGATCTCCTGCGCGCGCTGATCCGGCGCCGCGCCCGGGAGATCGATCTTGTTGAGGACCGGAATGATCTCGAGCCCCGCGTCGAGGGCGAGAAAGAGATTCGACAGCGTCTGGGCCTGGATGCCTTGCGAGGCGTCGACGACGAGAATCGCGCCTTCGCAGGCCGCGAGGGAGCGCGAGACCTCGTAGGTGAAGTCGACGTGTCCCGGCGTGTCGATGAGATTGAGCTCGTACGTGCGGCCGTCACGTGCATCGTAGCTCATGCGTACGGCGTTGAGCTTGATCGTGATGCCGCGCTCCCGCTCGAGGTCGAGCGTGTCGAGCACCTGCTCCTTCATCTCGCGCGCCTCGGCCATCCCGGTCGCTTCGATGAGGCGATCGGCGAGCGTGGACTTCCCGTGATCGATGTGCGCGACGATGCAGAAGTTGCGAATGTGCTCGAGCTTCAACGGGACTCTCGGTGGGAGCGGGCTGCAAACCGGAATCCGGAAATATAAGCGGTGCTCGAGGTGCTCGATGTGCTCGAGGGAACCCCAGCAGTCCCCTCGAGCACCTCGACTACCTCGATTACCTCGACTACCTAGTCCGTTCGGCGTCCCCCGCTGTTCGACGGCTTCGAGGGGCGCGGTTCGCTCTTCGCCGGCGGGTCCCGCCGTGGCTCGCTCTTCGGCTCTGCGCGCGGTGCCTCGCGGCGTGGCTCGGACCGCGGAGCCGGTGCCTCCCGCCGCGGTTCACTCCGCGGCTCGCTCCGAGGCTCGTTGCGCGGTTCGCTCCGTGGCTCCGGGCGCGGGGATTCGCGACGAGGCTCCTCACGCCGGGGCTCGGCGCGAGGCTCGTCCGCGCGCGGCTCGCGACGCCCCCGGTCCTCGATGATCACACGATCATCTCCGCGATCGTTGCGGTCAGCCTCGGCGCGGGGCTCGTCGCGCCGCGGCGCGCGAACGCCGCGTCCCAGCCCTTCGTCGCCGCCCGCGTCCTCCGCCGGCAGCTCGCGGCGGGGCGAGCGAATCGGCGATTGCGCGCCACCACCGCGGTCCTCATCCAGCTCGGTCGCGCGGCGGCGACCGCTCGTCGGCGCCTCCCGGATGTCATCGCCGGGGCGTGTGGCGCCGCTCCCACCCGCCGGTGCGCCCGCCTCGGTACGACGCCGGCCGCTGACGTTCACATCCTCTGCTGGCGATCCAGGACGGCGTTGATCGGTCGTGCTCTGGCGCCGACGGTACTCCACGAGCGTGGCGTCCGACGGACGCGAGCCGCGGGGCAGCTCCTTGAACTCGTACCGCGGTTCCCGCACGCGCTCGCGCACGTAGACCACGCGCCGTCCGCCGTACCGGCGGTACGGATAGTAGTACGGATCGTCCCAGACGACGATCCGGAACTTCACGCACGCGTGCGAGTACGGGTTCCACACCGAATACGGGCGGTACGCGTGACAATCGTAGCAGAGGAAGCGCGGGTAATTCACGCGCCGCTCGACGTGATACTCGGCGACGTCGAACGAGTACGCCGCGCGGGAATCCTCGAGCATCATCTCCGCGAAGTCGCGCGCGGCGATGTACGGATCGCGATGCACGCGGCCGCCCGCATAACGATAATCCCAGTGCCGGCCACGCGAGACGCGATCGTAGTCGAACGGCTCCCACGACGCGATCGCGAAGATGTAGCCCATGCCGGGATAGTCGTTGATCACGAACGACTCGTGCCCATGGCCGTACACCCGGTACGTGTGACCACCACGCACCTCGGCATTGTCGTACGGGTCCTCGGGGAAGAGGATGTCGACGCGGCCATCGGTATCGATCCGCACGATCGTGACATACGCGTCCTCGTCGGTGCGGAAGTAGACGCGGGCGCGATCGCCGCGCCGGAACAGATTGTCACCACTCACCCAGAGCTCGACGTCGGGCGCCTCGTATCCGAGACGCATATTGCCGAAGAACCAGGATGGCGTGACCAGGGACGCACGGCCCGCCGAGTCCGGAGCGGATGCCCCGGACGCGAGACCGGCAACGAAAGCCAGAGCGTAGGCGAAGGAGCTCATCGTTGAGTTCCTGCTGAAGTGAACGACCGGCGCCCGCACGGCGCGCCGTCACGGAGCATATTGGCACGCGCCATGCCCCGCCAGCGCCGCCTCTAACACACGTGCTCACAAGCTCTTACG
>DATBIU010000132.1:0-13261 GCA_036556765.1 Gemmatimonadaceae bacterium
TGTTTACCGCCGAGGTCCCGCTTCGCACAACCAGAGTGTGTCTTTGAGTTCGGCGGGGACTTGCGGGAGCGCCTAACGGCTGGCCGCGGTGCTCGAGCGGCCACGGACAGCTGAACTGCCAACTGACCCGAATGACGACACGAATTGCCCAAATTGCTCCCGGCGCGGCGCAATCCTTTGCGCGCAAGGCCAACGACCAATTGTTGGTCCCGGAGAGGGGAGCGCGAAGCGGCAAGACGCATTCGCGTGATTCGTGTTGTTATTCGGGTCAGTTTTTCGCAGCTCAGCTGTCCGTGGCCCCGGCGGGCCGCTACACGAAGAACCGGGCCGCGACCGGCAGCAACGTGGGATGGTGGACGAGCGCGCTGGCGAAGATCCGGCCCAGAGTGCGACGCGGCTGCGGGATCCCGTTCACGGTCCGAGCGAGACCGTCGAGGAACGAGTCGTCGAACTTGCTGATCGCCTCCTTCAGCCGGTAGTAGCGCAGGTGATCGTCGCCGAGCATGCGCATCCACTCGTCGTGATACGTCTGAAGGCGCGACGCGGAGGTGTCACCAGCGACGAGCGCGCTCACCGCCGTGCGCGCCGCGAGCCGGCCGGCCTTCATCGCATTGACGATCCCGCCACCGCTGAGCGGATTGACCATGTGGGCGGCATCGCCACAGACGAGCAGCCCGTCGGTCACCGTGCGCTTGATCGTCGGATGCACGATCACACCACCGACCGTGTAGCCGGTCGTCACGCCGCCCGGGAAGAAGCGCGCCATGTAGTCGTCGAGCCACGCCCGCGCGGGGCGGCCGTCGGCTCGTAAGGCAACGATCCCCAGCCCCACGTTCGCCACGCCAACGCTCTTCGGAAAGATCCAGGCGTAGCCGCCGGGCGCCACGCGATGCCCGAAGTGGAGGTAGATCGCGTCCGGGTCGAACGCGATGTTCGACACGACGTATTGCGCGCAGCTCTCCATGTCGCGCGCCGGAACGCGTGTGTCGAGCCCTGCCCATCGGGCGGCGAGTGCCTCGACGCCGTCGGCGGCGATCACGATCCGGGCGTCGATGGCGCCGTCGCCCCGGGGCCCTCGCACCGCGACGCGCCAGCCATTGTCGCGACGCTCGAGGGCCACCGCCTCGGTGCCCACGCGAATCTCCGCCCCCGCGCCACCTGCCTCCGCGGCGAGAGCCGGCTCGAAGCGGGAGCGGTCGAGAATGTAACCCACGTCACCGTCGGCGACGCGAACCTCGGTACCGTCGGGGGCCCAGAAGATGACGCGCGTGATGCGGCGCGCCACCCAGCTGGCGCCGTCGGGGGAGATGAACTCGCTCAGGCCGCGACTGCCGACTCCCTCCCCGCATCGCACCGGCGACCCGATGGCGCGGTCGCGCTCGAGGAGAATCACGTCCCGCCCGGCGCCGGCTGCCTCACGGGCGGCGATGAGCCCCGCCGGCCCTCCACCGACGACGACGACGTCGGCCTGCTCGAGCGTCATGCCGGCAGCGGCGCGGCCAGACTGGGACGGGCCACCATGGCGAGCGCGCCTACCGGACAGGGCGCGATACACTTCTGACACGCCGTGCACGTTCGATCGTCAATGACAAGTCCATCGCGACGCATGGCGATCGCCATCGGTGGGCACAGCGGGAGACAGAGCCCACACGCGTCGCAGAGCTGAACGTCGACGACCGCCACGAGAGCGGGGAGGGAGCGGGGCATGCGCGCGATATATCCAAGTGGTGTAGGTTGTGTCAAGCCAATGCCTTGCCGTTGCTGTAGTGCGCCGCTAGACTTTCAGCCGACCGTGCAGGACCGCCTGCCTTCTCATCGCTGCCGTTCCGCTCGGAACGCCGGATCCGCTTAACAATGCGCTGGCCATTCTTCAAGTCGCGCTCGCTCTTCCCCGCCAACGCGATCGCCGTCGACCTCGGAACCGCAAACACGCTGATCTACGTGAAGGGGGAGGGGATCGTGCTCAACGAGCCCTCCGTCGTCGCCATCGATCGTGCCTCCGGCAAGATCAAGGGCGTGGGGCTGGAGGCGAAGCGCATGCTCGGTCGCACGCCGGAAGGCGTGATCGCGGTGCGCCCGATGAAGGACGGCGTGATCGCCGACTTCGACGTCACCGAGAAGATGCTGCGCTACTTCCTTCAGCTCATCATCGACAACCACGTCTTCAAGGTGAAGCCGCGGGTGATCGTCTGCGTCCCGTCGGGCATCACCGAGGTCGAGAAGCGCGCCGTGCGCGACTCGGCGTTAGGCGCCGGGGCGAAGGAGGTCTTCATGGTGGCCGAGCCGATGGCGGCCGCCATTGGCGTCGGACTCCCGGTGGAGACCCCCACCGGCAACATGGTGATCGACATCGGCGGCGGGACGACCGAGATCGCCGTCATCGCGCTCTCGGGCATCGTCAGCGACACCTCGATTCGCACCGGTGGCGACGAGCTCGATACCTCGATCGTGCAGTTCATGCGCAAGAACTACAACCTGCTCATCGGCGAGCCGACGGCCGAGCAGATCAAGATCCAGATCGGGTCGGCGGCGCCGGTGGGGGAAGAGCGCGAGATGGAAGTGAAAGGCCGCGACCTCGTGAGCGGAATTCCGAAGACGGTGCGCGTGCACTCGAGCGAGATTCGCGAAGCGATCCAGGAGCCCATCCAGCAGATCGTCGACGCCGTGCGTCGCGCGCTGGAGATCACACCCCCCGAGCTCGCGAGCGACATCGTCGATCGCGGAATCGTGATGACGGGCGGTGGCGCGCTCATCCGCGGGCTCGACCTGCTGCTCTCTCAGGAAACCAGCCTTCCGATTCATGTCGATGAGGATCCGCTCACCTGCGTCGTGCGCGGGACCGGACGCATTCTCGACGACGAGGAGAAGTACTGGTCGGTCCTGAGCACCTGAGCTGAGCCGTGGCATCGCGCGTTTCGGGCCGGCGCGACACGCTGTTGTTGAGCGCGTGCGTGGCGCTGTCGATCGTCACGCTCGTGCTCCCGCAGACCGTACGCGACCCCATCGCCGCGGCGATGCGCCGGAGCGTGGTCGCCCCGCTCCTCTCCCTGCAATACAACGCCGAGCTCACGCGGCGGGCGTGGGAAGCGCGCGAGCGCACGCGAGCGGAGCGCGACTCGGTCGTCCTCGCGGCGATGACGGCGCCCGAGCTCGAGCGCGAGAACGGGCGCCTGCGCCGCATGCTCGGACTCGGACGACGCCTCCGCTGGGGTTTCGTTCCCGCCGAGGCCCTCTTCAGCCGGAGCCCAGGGGAGGAATACACCGTCGTGCTGTCGGCGGGCTCTCGGGCCGGCGTCCGGCCGTTCAGCCCGGTGGTCGCGCCGGAGGGGCTCGTCGGCATGGTGAAGATGGTCGACCCGACAATGAGCATCGCGATCGTCTGGCCCCACCCCGACTTTCGCGTGAGCGCCCAATCGGCCGACGGCAGCGCATTCGGCATCGTCGCCGCACACCTCGGCGACGAGCCCGATCGCTACCTGCTCGAGATGCGCGGCGTCCCGTTACGCACATCGCTCACCCCGGGGACGCTGATCGTGAGCTCCGGGCTTGGCGGCGTCTATCCGCGCGGGATTCCCATCGGCGTGGTGCAGCGCGAGCTGCGCACATCCGAGGTGTGGGCCAACACGTACTTGCTGCGCCCGGCGGTGCTTCCCGCCGATGTGAGCACGGTGATGATCCTCCACCCGCAGCGGGCGGGCGCCGGCGTGAACGGGGTGTGGGAGCTGGCCAATCCGGACAGTCTCGCGGCCGACTCCACTCGGCGCGCGGATTCGGTCGCCCGCGCGCGCGCCGACACCGCGCGCCCTCGCCCGGCACGTCCGGCCGCGGCGCGGGTCGATACGGTACGGCCTCGGGCTCCCGCACCTGCACGCGCCGATACCGGGCGGCGCGACACCGTACGCCGGCAGGCGCCCGTCCGTCGCGATACGGCGCCGGCGCGCCGCGATACCGCTCCGGTGCGGCGTGACACGGCTCGACGCGACACCGTGGCGCGCGATACGGCAGCGCCAGTGGTGCCGGTGACACCAGCGCCCCCCGCGCCACGCCCGGATACCGTTCGCCGCGACACGACCCCGCCGTCGCCATGAAGGGCATCGACCTGCTGCGGATCACGATCGCCTTCGGGCTGCTGCTCGTGTTGCACTACACGTTGCGGCCCTTGCTCGCGTGGCGCTCGTCGCCGGATTTCCTCGTCATCGCGCTCCTGCTCGTGTCCATCCGGGTGCGACCCGGGTCGGCGGCTGTCGTTGGCTTCATCACGGGCCTCATCGCCGACAGCATCTCGATCGATGGGCTGGGCGCCGGCGCCCTGGCGATGAGCGTGGTCGCCTTCGGCGCCTCGTGGCTCAAGGCGGTGTTCTTCGCCGACAACCTGCCCCTGATCGCGTTCTTTATATTCCTGGGGAAGTGGGCGCTCGACATCATGTACCATGCTGCCTCCGGCAACCTCGGCGGCGGTGAGCTCGCCATGCAGCTTCTCGTCTGGTCGCCACTCGCGGCCGCGGTCACCGCACTGTTCGGCTTGATCGTCCTGGCACTGCTGCGTCCGATCCTGCGGACGTCGCCCGCGTGAGCTTTCATCCGAACGATCTCGCGCGGCGCGCCCGGGGCGCATCGTGGATGCTCGTCGCGCTCTTCCTGGTGCTACTCGGCGCATTCTTCCGCACGCAGGTGCTCCGCAATTCCGAGTACGCACTCAAGTCCGAGTCCAACCGCTTGCGCGAAGTGCCGCTCCCGGCGCCGCGCGGGATCATTTACGACCGGAACGACCAGATCATCGCCGAGAACGTTCCGGGTTACTCGGTGTCGATGCTGAGCCCGGCCGGCGACTCGCTGCGGGCATCGCTGCGTCGATTGTCGGCGCTCATCCCGCTGTCGAGCGACCAGATCGAGTCGTCGGTGCGCCGCTTCCGACGCGCGCCGACGCGCCCCACGGTCGTGCTGTCCGACGCGCCGTTCGACGTCATCTCCGTGCTCGAGGAGCATCGCGTCGAGTTCCCCGGGCTCATCATTCAGTCCGCTCCCAAGCGCTACTACCCCGATGGCGAGGCGGTCGCCGCATTCGTCGGCTACACCGGCGAGATCACGGAAAGCGAGCTCGCGCAATCCGAGTTCTCGAGCTACAAGGCGGGGCAGCAGATCGGAAAGGGCGGGCTGGAGAAGCAATACGAGAAGCAGCTGCGCGGACAGGAAGGGGTTCGATTCGTCGAGGTGGACGCCCGGGGCCGCGTGGTGCGGGAGGCCGGTGCGCGACAGGACCTGCGCCCGCTCGCCGCGCCCGCGCTTCACACCAACATCGATCTCGACCTCCAGCGGTATGCGGCGTCGCTCTTCGGGGACTCGCTCCAGGGCGGCATCATCGCGCTCGATCCGGTCTCCGGTGGGGTGCTCGCGCTTCACAGCGCGCCGTCGTTCGACCCGAACCGATTCATCGGCGGCATTCCGGCGGAATACTGGCGACAGCTCAACACCGACCCGCGGCGCCCGCTCTACAACAAGGTGATTCAGGGACGGTATCCGCCGGCGTCGACGTTCAAGCTCGCGACGGCCGTTCTCGCGCTCAACGACAAGGTCGCCACGCTCGACACGCACATGCCGCAGGCGTGCACGGGCGGCTACCAGTTCGGCAACCGGTACTTCCGCTGCTGGGAGAAGAAGGGGCATGGCGACGTCTCGCTCGCTCGCGCCCTCGAGGTCTCCTGCGACACCTACTTCTACCAGCTCGGCCTCAAGCTCGGCCTAACGAGGCTGATCGCCGGGGGCGTACGGCTGGGGTTCGACAAGCGCAGCGGGATCGACCTCCCGGGCGAGGTGATTCCCATCTACCCGTACGGCGAGGATTACTACAACAAGCGGTACGGGGCGCGCGGCTGGAGCTCGGCCGTGACGCTCAACCTGTCGATCGGGCAAGGGGAGAACGACCAGACCGTCGTTAACATGGCCCGCTTTTACACCGCCTTGGCGACCGATGGGCTGGCGGCGCGGCCCGAGATCGTGCGAAACGATGACGAGCGGTCGCGGACGCGCGTGATCCAGCTCAGCGATCGCGAGCTCCAGGGGCTGCGCGACGCGATGAAGAACGTCGTGTCGGAGCGCGGCACGGCGGCAAGCGCCCGGATCGCCGACGTGGTGCTGGCGGGCAAGACGGGAACGGCGCAGAACGCGCACGACGTCACGCGGGACCACGCGTGGTTCGTCGGCTTCGCTCCGGCGGATGATCCGAAGATCGTCGTCTCCGTCATGCTCGAGTTCGGCCAGCACGGGTACTACGCCGCGCGCGTCGCGTCGAAGGTGATCGAGCGCTTTCTGAAGGGCCCCTCGGGCGCGCTGGTGGCGGGCCCGCCGACCGCACTCGCCACGCCGAGCGCGACGGACTCCGCGCGATGATGCGCCGTCGGGTTCTCACCGCCGATCTTCCCCTCATCGGCGTCGCGCTCGCGCTGTCGCTGTTCGGCATTGCCATGGTGTACTCCGCCGGACAGACCGATGTCCCCACCGTCGCCGGTCGCGCGTGGGTGTCCCAGATCCGATGGCTCGTGGTCGCGCTCGCGGCCGCCTTTCTCGTGAGCCGCGCGTCCGTTCGGCTCATCGAATGGCTCACCTGGCCCGCGTTTCTTCTCACGATCGGGCTCCTCGTCATCACCCTGATGTTCGGGACCGGTGCCGGCACCGCGGCCGGCGTGAAGGGGTGGCTCACGATCGGCGGCGTCCGCCTGGGCCAGCCGGCCGAGCTGGCGAAAATCACCGTCGTGCTGATGCTGGCGCGTATTCTCGGGGAGCGACGCGAGCCGCCGCGGTCGATTCTCGAGCTGTGGAAGCCGGCGCTGATCGTGCTCATCCCCTGGGTGCTGATCATGGCGCAGCCCGACCTCGGCACCGGCATCGCGTTCATCGGCATCTTCTTCGCGATGCTCTACTGGTCGGGCGTGCCGTGGCCACTGCTCGTCCTGATCGCGTCTCCCGCGGTGAGCCTGCTCCTCGCGTTCAACACGACCTACTGGGGCGCGTGGTTCCTTCTGCTCATCGCGCTCGTGGTGCGATACCGCCCGTACCTCGTCGAAGGTGTGGGGCTGATGCTCGCCAACGTGGCGATGGGCGTCGTCGCACCGGTGCTGTGGGAGCGGCTTGCGCCCTATCAACGGCACCGGCTGCTGGTGTTCCTCGATCCCTCGATCGATCCTCGCGCCTCCGGCTGGCACGTGATTCAATCGCAGGTCGCGATCGGATCGGGCGGATGGCTTGGAAAGGGATGGACGGAGGGGACACAGAAACGCCTGGCCTTCCTACCCGCGCAGCACACCGACTTCATCTACGCGGTGGTCGGTGAGGAGCTGGGCTTCATCGGAGTCACGGTGACGCTCGCGCTCTTCCTGTTTTTGCTGCTTCGCGTCGTGCGTGTGGCCGCTCGAGCGAACGATGGCTTCAGCAGCCTCGTCGCGTTCGGGCTGGCGTCGAGCTGGCTGGTGCACATCCTGGTGAACATCGGGATGACGCTCAACCTCATGCCGATCACCGGCATTCCACTTCCGTTCTTCAGCTACGGCGGCAGCTTCCTGCTCGCGTCGTGGCTCTCGATTGGAATTCTGGTGAGGATCTCGAGCGAGGGGCGCGGCGGGAGGTTTGGGGAGCTGGCGATCTAGAGGCCGGGGTCGAGGGGTCGGGGGATCACGGGATCGCGGGGATGGAAACGCCGCGGCGATGAGGCGGCCGCTCCCCTGTTGTGCAAACGGCTGCGCGTGCGCAGCCGTTTGCCATTCCACCCCGCGATCCCGTGATCCCTCGACCCCTCGACCCCCAGCCCTAGCCTGTGACCCCGCGCACACTCAGATTCCAACTCCATGGCCTGGTTCCGAAAAGAGAAGAAGCCTCGGCAACCCCGGCGGGAGCGGCTCGAGATTCCCGCGGACGTCTGGGAAAAGTGCGAGGCCTGCGGGCATACCGACATCCGCGAGAAGTTCGAGCGCAACTTCAACGTGTGCCCGGAGTGCGATTACCACCGGCGCATCCGCGCCACGGAGTACGCCAACCTCCTCCTCGACGACGGGCAGTACGAGGAGCTCGATGCCGAGCTGCGGTCGGTCGATCCGCTGACCTTCCCCGAGTACCCGCAGCGCATCGCCCGCGCGACACAGAACGCCGGCGAGGCCGACGCCATCATGACGGTCACCGGGACCCTCGGCGGCATGCCCCTGTTTCTCGGCGTGATGGACTTCGCGTTCATGGGCGGCTCCATGGGCTCGGTCGTCGGCGAGAAGATCTCCCGCATGGGGCAGCGCTCGCTCGAGCGGAAGCACCCTGTCGTTCTCGTGTCCGCGTCGGGGGGCGCGCGCATGCAGGAGGGCGTACTCTCGTTGATGCAGATGGCGAAGACGAGCGCCGTTCTCTCGCAGCTCGCCGAGCGCCGCATCCCGTACATCTCGGTGCTCACGAACCCGACGACCGGTGGGGTGAGCGCGAGCTTCGCCATGCTCGGTGATGCCATCGTCGCCGAGCCGGGCGCGGTGGTTGGGTTCGCGGGCCCGCGCGTGATCAAGCAGACGATCGGACAGGACCTGCCGGAAGGATTTCAAACGGCCGAGTTCCTGATGGAGAAGGGGATGCTCGATGCGGTGGTGCACCGTCGTGACCTCAAGCGCACGATCGGCCAGCTGCTGCGCCACATGAGCGGACAGCCCGCGGCCGCGGGGTGGACGTCGCCCTGACGACGTACCACGCCGCGATCGATGCGCTGTTCACGCGCACGACCGGCGTCTGGAAGCTCGGGCTGGAGCGCGTGAACGCGCTGCTCGAGCAGCTCGGCAATCCGCATCGCACACTCACGGTGCTCCACGTCGGCGGCACCAACGGCAAGGGCAGCGTCGTCGCCACGGCGGAGGCCATTCTGCGATCGCGCGGCCTTCGCGTTGGCCGTTACACGTCGCCCCACCTCATTGATTTTCGGGAGCGCATCCTGGTCGATCGCGTGCCGATCGGAGAGGAGGATGTCCTGGTCTTTCTCGAGCGCTGGATGCCTCACGCCGAGCGATTGGGGGCGACCTTCTTCGAGATCACGACTGCGCTGGCGCTCGAGCATTTCGCCAAGTCGGGCGTCGATGTCGCCGTGGTCGAGGTCGGCCTCGGCGGCCGGCTCGACGCCACCAACGTGGTGAGCCCACGGGCGGCGGTTGTGACGTCGATCGCGCTCGACCACACGGAGTGGCTCGGCGACTCGATCGAGGCAATCGCTGGCGAGAAGGGCGGCATCTTCAAGGCGGGGCGTCCGGCGGTCATCGGCGAGCGTGACCCCGCGATCGCAACGCTACTGTCTCGCATCGCGGAATCGCACGATGCCCGGCCCATCACGCTGGTGCGCGATCGCGGCACGCTCACCGAGGTGAGGACGACCATTGAGGGAACGTCGTTCACCATCGAAGGAGAACGACCGCTCGCGATGCACACGCCGTTGGCGGGCGCCCACCAGGCGTGCAACGCGGTCACCGCCCTGGTGGCCCTCGACACCGCGGGACTCGCGCCGTGGCCCGACGCGGGGCCTCGCGTGCGCATCCCGCACATCGCTCTCCCCGGTCGGTTTCAGCGTGTGGGACGCTGGCTCTTCGACGTCGCACACAATCCCTCGGGGGCGGAGGTCCTCGCCGACACGATTCGTGAGGTCGAGCTTCCGCGGCCCCTGGTGGTGTTGCTCGCGGTGCTGGGCGACAAGGATTGGCGGGCTATAATGCACGCGCTGGCTCGCGTCGCCGACACGGTCGTGCTGACGCGGCCCCCGTCCGCCCCGGCGGGACGAGTCTGGAATCTCGATGAGGCACTCGACTTCGCGCGCACGCTTGCCTGGCGAGCGGTGGCCGAGCCGGACTTCGATGATGCGATGGCGCGCGCCGACGCCATGGGATCGACGACACTCATCACCGGCTCATTTCACACCGTGGGTGATGCGATGGTGCGCTTGCAGGTGAATCCTTTGGCCGGGTAGATTCCATCCATGTCACTGGATGCGCTGCAGGGGTTCCGCGAGTTCTATCCATCGGAGCTCGCCGAGCGGAACTTCATTATCGACACGTGGCGCGCGGTGGCGCGGCGGTACGCGTTCGTAGAGGTGGATGGGCCTCCGCTCGAGCCGCTGGAGCTGTACACGCGCAAGAGTGGAGAGGAGATCGTCGGTCAGCTCTACTCGTTTACGGACAAGGGCGGCCGCGACGTCGCCCTGCGGCCCGAGATGACGCCGACGCTCGCGAGGATGGTGTCGGCGAAGGCCAACTCGCTGCGCAAGCCGATTCGCTGGTTCTCCATTCCGCAGCTCTTCCGTTACGAGCGGAAGCAGCGGGGGCGTCTTCGCGAGCACTTTCAGCTGAACGTCGACATCTTCGGCGAAGCCGATGTGACGGCAGATGCCGAGCTGCTGGCGACCGCCATCGACATGATGCGCGCGTTTGGGTTGACGTCGTCCGACGTGCGGGCGCGCGTGTCCGACCGGCGGCTGCTGCGGGGCCTGCTGGTGTTGACGGGGATCACCGACGAGATGTTGCCCGGCGTCTACGCGGTGGTCGACAAGCTCGATCGTGAGCCGCGCGCATCGCTCGAGGCGAAGCTGCGAGCGGCGGGGCTGCACGATGTGTTCATCGGACGCGTCTTCGAGGTGCTCAAGCATCCGGATCTCGACACGCTTCGTGACCGGTATGGCGATGTGCCCGAGCTGCGGGAGGACTTCACCCGCCTCGCGCGCTACTTCGAGTGCCTCGAGGCGCTCGGCGTCCGTGACTGGGTGGAGTTCGACCTGTCGATCGTGCGAGGGCTGGCCTACTACACGGGCATCGTCTTCGAGCTGTTCGACGCCAAGCGGGAGTTGCGCGCGATTTGCGGCGGCGGGCGGTATGACTCGTTGCTGAAGCAGCTGGGGGGCAGCGATCTTCCGGCGTTAGGCTTCGGGATGGGCGACGTCGTCCTCGCCGAGCTGCTGCGCGCGCGAGGACGCATGCCGGCGTGGAGCCCGGCCGTGGACGTGTGGGTCGCCTACGCCGACGCGGCCTTGCTCGATGACGCGATGCGCATCGCACGGCGTCTGCGCGATCGAGGGCGGTCGGTCGAGTTCGCGCTCGGTGGGCAGCAGCTTTCCCGGCAGCTCAAGGCGGCGTCGGCCGCCGGCGCCCGGGAGGCGCTGGTGCTCCAGCCGGAGGAGCTGGAGCGCGGCGATGCGATCGTTCGGCGGCTCGACACCGGCGATGAGACGCGCGTGCGTCTCGATGAGTGGATTGGCGCGCACTGACCTCGAACTTGCGAACCTGATGAGCGACGACAAGAAGCTGACGACGCGCGCCGAGGACTTCAGCGCGTGGTACAACGAGGTCGTATTGCGCGCGGAGCTGGCGGACTATTCGCCGGTGCGCGGATGCATGGTCATCCGGCCCGCCGGATACGGAATCTGGGAGCGCATGCAGCGGGCGCTCGACGACATGTTCAAGGCCACCGGGCATCAGAACGCCTACTTTCCGCTCCTGATTCCCGAGAGCTTCCTCCACAAGGAGGCCCAGCACGTCCAGGGCTTCGCGCCCGAGACGGCGGTCGTGACGCACGGCGGCGGCAAGGAGCTCGATGAGCCGCTCGTCATCCGGCCGACGTCGGAGACCATCATCTACTCGATGTTCGCGAAGTGGGTGCAGAGCTATCGCGACCTGCCCATTCTCATGAACCAGTGGGCGAACGTCGTGCGGTGGGAAATGCGCACGCGTTTGTTTCTGCGGACGCTCGAGTTCCTGTGGCAGGAAGGGCACACGGCGCACGCGACCCACGATGAGGCCGAAGACGAAGCGCGAAAGATCCTCGGCCTGTACAGCGATTTCATGGAAGGGTGGATGGCGATGCCCGTGATCACCGGGCAGAAGACCGAGAGTGAGAAGTTCGCCGGCGCGCTGCGCACGTACGCGTGTGAGGCGATGATGCAGGACAATCGCGCGCTCCAGGCGGGCACGTCCCACAATCTCGGTCAGAACTTCGCCAAGGCGTTCG
This sequence comes from Gemmatimonadaceae bacterium, assembly GCA_036556765.1. Taxonomy (GTDB): domain Bacteria; phylum Gemmatimonadota; class Gemmatimonadetes; order Gemmatimonadales; family Gemmatimonadaceae; genus JAICNG01. Next base: position 12,001 of record DATBIU010000132.1, read on the forward strand.
ACCTCACCTTCCAGGCGGAACACGGCGAGATCGAGCACGCGTGGAACACGAGCTGGGGCGTCTCGACGCGACTCATCGGCGGGCTCGTGATGACCCACGGGGATGACAACGGCGTGCGGATTCCCCCGCTGCTGGCGCCGACCGAGCTCGTCATCGTGCCGATCTGGAAGAGCGACGAGGAGCGCGGGCGCGTGCTCGAGGCCGCGCGCCGGCTCTACGACAACCTGCGGGACTGGGAGCGCCGCGAGCCCAACCGGTTGCGCGTGCACCTCGACGACCGCGACAATCTCAAGCCGGGCGCGAAGTACTACGAGTGGGAGCTGCGGGGCGTGCCGTTGCGAATGGAGATCGGTCCGCGCGACCTGGACAAGAACCAGTGCGTGCTCGTGCGGCGTGATACGCGGGCGAAGCAGACCGCCAGCCTCGATAGTGTCGGGGAGGACATCGAGGCGCTCCTGGAGACAATCCAGGACGACATGGTGATCGCGGCTCGCGACCGGCGGGAAAAGAACAGCCACCGCGGCCCGATCACGTACGACCGATTCCGCCAGCTGATGGCTGCGGACGGGGGCTTCGTGTACGCCGGGTGGTGCGGCGATCCCGCGTGCGAGACGGCGGTCAAGGAGGACACCAAGGCCACGATCCGCGTGATGCCTGACGAGGAGTTTCGCTCGGCTGAGACGCCGTCTGCCTGTCTTCGGTGCGGACGGCCCGCCACGGCCGAGGCCGTGTGGGCCAAGGCGTATTGACCGCGACTCGGGATCAGGCGGCCGCCGCGGCGCCCGGGGCGGCACGCTGCGAGGAGATCGAGCTCGAGCAGCTCGCTCGGGCCGTCGGGACGCCGGCCTACGTCTATAGCGCCACGCACATCCGCGACCAGTATCGCCGGCTCGCGGCGGCCCTGGCGGGGGCAGAGCATCGGATTCACTACAGCGTCAAGGCGAACTCGTCGCTCGCGGTGCTGGCGTTGCTTCGCGACCTCGGCGCCGGAGTGGACATCGTATCGGGCGGCGAGCTCGAGCGAGCGCTGCGCGCCGGATTCGCCGGGCGGGACGTGGTCTTCAGTGGCGTCGGCAAGACCGAGCAGGAGCTGGCCGACGCGCTCGAGGCCGGCGTGCTGCTGTTCAACGTGGAATCGGAAGCGGAGCTCCGGCAGCTCGATCGCATCGCGCGCGCCACGGGGCGCATCGCCCCCGTCGCGCTCCGCGTCAATCCCGAAGTCACCGTCGATACGCCGCACCCATATACGCGGACCGGCGAG
>DATBIU010000133.1:0-2664 GCA_036556765.1 Gemmatimonadaceae bacterium
CCCATGCGGTCCAGAACGCTTCGGTGTCGGCCAGCGCCTTCTGCGCATCGACGCCCGACGGCGGCGGCAAGTGCGACGGCCCGTACGTCATTACGAAGCAGGCCGTCTCGTCGGGTCCAACCGCGAATTCGCTGACGGTGCTGAGCCCCTCGCCGCGCAGGGGCACGTTCGCGCGGACGATCACCATGTCCGGCCCCGCGATCGCGCGCACCGCGCCGCCACCGATGCGCGTCACCCACGGTATGCTCGAGCCATAGTTGAATCGAAGCACCAGCTCCGAGCGCATCGCGACGCGGCCGCGCTTGCCACGCACGATGCGCACGAGATCGGACATCGGCCCGCGGAGCGGCATGAAGTCGGTGACGGTGACCTCTCCGTCGGAGCTGACGAACGTCGTCTCGAGGATGAGGGTATCGCGGCGATATCGGCGAGTGCTCGTGGCGCGAGCATCGACGGGGGCGACGCGCCACCGCCCGTTGTCCGGCGTGCCGAGCAGCGCGGCGAAGCACGCGCCGGAGTCGAACCGCGGCCAACAGAGCCAGTCGATGGAGCCGTCGAGCGACACGAGCGCCGCCGTCTCGCAATCGCCCAGCAGCGCGTAGTCTTCGATCCGAGACGTCACGCTAGGCCTCGAGATCGATGACGACCTTCACATCGTCCGGCTCGTCGCGAAGCGCGGCGCGCCACTCCGTCAACGGCACCCGACGCGTGATCATCCGCGCGAGCCACGACGCGTCGGCGCGACACAGGGCATCGACCGCCGCTTCGTAGTGGCGGCGGTTCGCGTTCACGGTGCCGAAGACGACGTCGTTCTCGAGCACGATGGTGCGATTGAGCTGCGCCACGTCGACGGACATCCGCTGTCCGCCATGGGACACGCCGGTGAGGCAGACGATGCCGGAGCGCGCGCTCCGCGAGAGAACGTCCCAGATCACCGCGCTCGCCCCGGTGCACTCCACGATCACGTCCGCCTCATCGCTCACGCTCGCCACCTCGCCGACGTGATATTCGGCCCCGAGGGCGCGCACGAGCTCCGGCTTGATGCCGGTGGGAGCCCGGTCGAACACGTGGACCGCGAGGCCGCGCTGTCGTCCGAGAAGCGCCGCCAGCAATCCGATGGGACCCGCTCCCGTCACCAGCGCGGTGCGGGGTTTCCAGAGCGCCCGCGCGCCGATGCGCTCGATGTGCTCCCATGCCTTGGCCACGATGCTCGCCGGCTCGATGAGGACGGCGAGCATCCCGAGCGAGTTGGGCACGCGCACGAGCCGCTCCGCCTCGAGACGATAGTAATCGGCGGCGAACCCGTGCCGGCCGAGGATCCCGTGTTCGGTGTACTGTCCATTCCGGCACATATCCCACTCTCCCGCGGCACAGTTCGCGCACGGCACGGGATCGGGATGACGCACCATTGGGACGACCAGCTCGCCAACGTGAGCTCCGCCGCCATCGACGCGCTCGACTCGGCCGAGCGCCTCGTGGCCAAGGACGAGCCGATCGTCGCCGGGCGGTGCCTGGCCGTAGTCGCCGTCGACGATCTCGCGATCCGTCCCACAGATGCCGACGGCGAGCCCGCGCACCAGCACGCTTCCCGCATCGGGAACCGGGACATCATCGAGCCGGGCGCTGTCCGCCACACGTGGGAGCACGGTCAGCGCGCGCATGTGTCGCCCAGACGGGAGTGAGCGAAGATCATGGCCTGGGGTCGAGGCACGATTGATACCATGCTTGTGACATGACGCGATCGCGACTCCTCACGGCGATGCTGGTCGTCATCACGGCGTGCCAGGTCGTGCATGAAGGGAAACCCGTGGCCTCCGACACGACGGTCGCGCCGCCGGACACGCAGACCATCGAGCTCGCAGGGCCAACTCGGGAAACGATCACCGACACGCTCATCGCGCTGGACAACGGCGGAGTGGTAGCGATTGACACGCCTCGCGTGACGGTTCCGCGCGCCGACGAACTGTCGTCGCTCGGCGCGACGCTCGCGATTCCGGTGGCCGGCGTGAAGGCAGAAGAGTTGCTCGACACGTTCAACGAGATGCGTGGAACGCGCCGACACGACGCGCTCGACATTCCCGCCCCGCGGGGCACGCCCGTCATCTCTGCCACCGACGGGCGCGTGCAGCGCCTGTTCACCAGCGAGCGCGGCGGTCTGATGATTTATGCTTCGGATTCGAGCGAGCGCTTCGTGCTGATGTACGCGCACCTCGACCGGTACGCGGATGGCCTCACCGACAGCACGACTCTGCGACGGGGCCAGGTGATCGGCTATGTCGGCACGACGGGCAACGCGCCGCCGAACCTGCCGCACCTGCACTTCGCGATCGCGCGCTCGACGGACGTATCGCGATGGTGGGAGGGGACGCCAGTGGATCCGCTCCCGTTGCTGAAGGAGCGAAAAGCGCTGGAAAGGCGCTAAGGGCGCTAAGGGCGCGAAGAGCGCCGGAAACAGCGCGGCTGGACACCCTGCGGTTCTGAGCGCTTCTCCAGCGCTCTTAGCGCCTTAGCGCTCTTAGCGCTCTTAGCGCGCCTATCTGTTATTCCTGATCTCGGTCAGGATCTCTCGCGGCGAGTAGCCGGGGCAGAACCACCGGGTCGCGCTCGCGGCGGCGGTGATGGTCATGTAGCCGGTGCGTGGCAGCACCTGCTGCGCGCCGACCG
>DATBIU010000134.1:0-2025 GCA_036556765.1 Gemmatimonadaceae bacterium
GCGCCTCGTCGCGCTCGACCTCGGGGCGCTGATCGCCGGCGCGAAGTTCCGCGGCGAATTCGAGGAGCGCCTCAAGGCGGTGCTCAAGGAGATCACGTCGAACGAGGGACAGTTCGTCACCTTCATCGACGAGATGCATACACTGGTCGGCGCCGGCGCGGCCGAGGGCGCGATGGATGCGGGGAACATGCTCAAGCCGTTGCTCGCCCGCGGTGAGCTTCGCGTCGTCGGCGCCACCACCCTCGACGAGTACCGCAAGCACATCGAGAAGGACGCCGCGCTCGAGCGCCGCTTCCAGCCGGTGTACGTCGGCGAGCCCACCGTCGAGGATACCATCGCCATTCTCCGTGGGCTGAAGGAGCGCTACGAGACGCACCACGGCGTGCGCATCACCGACGGTGCCATCGTCGCCGCCGCCACGCTCTCGCACCGCTACATCGGCGACCGGTTCCTTCCCGACAAGGCGATCGATCTGGTCGATGAGGCCGCATCGCGGCTGCGGATCGAGATCGACTCGCTGCCGCAGGAGATCGATGAGGTGGAGCGGCGTATCGTGCAGCTCGAGATCGAGCGCCAGGCGCTGCAAAAGGAGAAGGACGCCGCCTCGGTGCAGCGTCGCGGGGCGCTCGAACGGGAAATCGCCGAGCTGAAGGAGCGCTCGGGAGCGATGAAGGCCCAGTGGCAGACCGAGAAGGAGTCGCTCCAGAAGGTGGCCAAGATCAAGCAGGAGATCGAGGAGCTGCGCACGCAGGCCGAGCAGGCGGCTCGCTCGGGCGACCTGGGCAAGGCGGCGGAGATCTCGTACGGGCGCATCCCACAGCTCGAGGCGCAGCTCCGCGAGACGGAACAGCAGCTCGGGCAGCGGCAGTCGGGCGGCAAACGGTTCCTCAAGGAGGAGGTCACCGCCGAGGACATCGCGGAGATCGTCGCCAAGTGGACGGGCATCCCGGTGACGCGGATGATGGAGAGTGAGCGCGAGCGCCTCACGAAGCTCGAGGACCACCTTGGCGAGCGCGTCGTCGGGCAACCGGAAGGCATCCACGCTGTGGCGAACGCGGTGCGTCGCTCGCGGGCCGGCCTTCAGGATCCGAACCGGCCCATCGGCTCGTTCATCTTTCTCGGCCCCACCGGCGTCGGGAAGACGGAGACCGCGCGAGCGCTCGCCGAGTTCCTCTTCGATGACGAGCACGCCATGGTGCGCATCGACATGTCGGAGTACATGGAGAAACACGCGGTCGCGCGTCTCATCGGGGCGCCGCCAGGTTACGTGGGCTACGAGGAGGGGGGCCAGCTCACCGAAGCGGTGCGGCGGCGCCCCTATTCGGTGGTGCTGTTCGATGAGATCGAGAAAGCGCATCCCGACGTGTTCAACATCCTGCTCCAGATTCTCGATGATGGCCGCCTCACCGATTCGCAGGGGCGAACGGTCGATTTCCGCAACACGGTCATCATCATGACGTCGAACGTCGGGAGCTCCTACATCCTCGAGCGCGGCACGCGCGACTGGGCGGAGGTGGAGACCGTCGTGACCTCGGAGCTGCGGCGTCAGTTCAAGCCGGAGTTTCTCAATCGCGTCGACGACATCATCATCTTCCACCCGCTCGGCATGGAGCAGCTCGACAGGATCATCGACTTGCAGCTTCGCCGGCTGGAGCAGCTGCTCGCGCAGCGGAAGATGACGATCGAGCTGACGGCGGAAGCGCGCCGTGCGATCGCCGAGGAAGGGTATGATCCATCGTTCGGGGCGCGTCCGCTCAAGCGCGCGATCCAGCGGCTCATCCAGAATCCCCTGGCGCTGGCCGTGCTCGACGGACGGTTTGGCGAGGGCGACCACGTGGTCGTCGGGGTGGGGACGAACGGCGAGCTGACGTTCGAGAAGGTGGGGGACGCGGTGCCGGCGGGAGCCGGCGCACACTAGACCCGGTATTCTCCAATCAGCGCGCTCGACATCGCGTGGCGCATCTAGAGGTGCACGAGCCGTTCATGCGGCAGGCGCTCGCGGCGGCTCGCGAGGCGGCGCGCCAC
>DATBIU010000135.1:0-21694 GCA_036556765.1 Gemmatimonadaceae bacterium
CGGGACATCGCGCGGCTGGTCACGGCGAGAAATTTATCGAGCTGATACGTCGCCAGCGAACGCCCCTCTCCCCACGAGAAGGGCCTCACGTACTTGGGCGGCATCTCGGTGCCGAACACGTTCGACCCCGCGCCGAGCACCGTGCCGGTCGTGATCCGCAGGCCGATCCCGGTTTTGACGTGATCGCCGAAGAATGTCCCCAGCTTTTGCGCCTGCGTGTCGCGGGCTCCCTCCGGGGTCCACAGGGCCACTGCGCCGTACGTGTTCTTCAGATTGCTCGTGATCGTTCCCGCGCCGAGGTTCACCCAGCGCCCGAGGTAGGAATGGCCGACGAAGCCGTCGTGCGTCTTGTTCGCGTGTCCGAGCACGACCGTCTCGCTGATCTCCCCGCGGACGATGCTCCCTTCACCGATCGAGCACCCATGAACGCGGTCCCCCAGCACGGTCGCGCCCGAGGCAACGGCGCAGGGACCGACGAGCCGCGTGAACGCGCGAATGATGGCGCCGCGCCGCACGAGAATCGGGCCGGCGGTCGCGTCGAGCACGACGTGCGGCTCGATCGTCGCGCCGCGCTCGATGAACACCGCGTGCTCGCCGATGAGCGTCGCGTGCGCGGGCACCTCACAGGACAGCGTTGGACCGATGACAGCGATGTCATCCCGGAGCTGGGTGACGAGATCCGTCACGAGATGCCACACCTCATCGAGCCAGCGCCCCGCGATCGTGACCACCCGACCGTTGTCCGGCGCCAGTTCTTCCAGCGGAAGCCGGCCGTCGGCCAGCACCGCGGCGCTCACGTCGCGCGCCAATCGAACCGCCGCCACGCGGCCGTCGCACATCCAGACGTCCGCCTCCTGCGCCGCCACCGCTGGCGCCACTACGCACCGGCCGTTGGCGAGGATCGCGCCCTTGGAGACGGCATGCGCGACTGGCGGCGTGCCCTCTTCCTCGAAGTCGTCGAGGTGAGCGCCCACGACGACGCCCGCCGGCGGCGCGCCGTGCGCCGCCGCCCAGCGATCACGTACGAGCAGTGCGCCCACGCGCAGCGCGCTCATCGGACGCGTGAGCGCGAACGGCTCGAACGCCCGGGCGCGCGCGTCGTCGTAGAGGTAGAGGCCGTTCACTGAAGCTCGCGCACGTCGGCGGGAAGCTGCTCGAGCAACGTCTTGAGATCGGCGGCGCGATCCCGTGTCGTCACCAGCGTGAGTCCCGCACGGGTGACCACCACGAGGTCGTGCACGCCATACAACACCACCGTGCCGGCATCGGCGTGCACGACGTTGTTGCCCGCATCGACCGCATGCACCGCACCGGCGATCGCGTTGCTCCGCGCGTCGAGCGCCCGAACGCGGTGGAGCGCACCCCACGTTCCCACATCGTCCCAGCCAAAGTCGCCTGGCACCACGAGCACGCGCGCGCTCCGCTCCATCACCGCGTAATCCACCGCGATGGGACGCACCGCCGCGAAAAAGCGCCGGAGATCGCTCGCGGCGCCGGAGCGAATCGCATCGGCGATTTCGGGCGCATGCGCCTGCACCTCATCGAGGAAGTCCTTCACACGCCAGACGAAGATCCCCGAGTTCCACAGGTATCCCTCGCGTACCATGCGCTCGGCTGTGTCCCGGTCGGGCTTCTCGACGAACCGCGCCACGCGCCGCGCGCCGTCCACAGGATCGCCCGGCTGGATGTAGCCGAGTCCCGGATCGGGTCGGGCAGGCACGACGCCCACCGTCACGAGCGCGCTGTGCGCTTCGGCGACCCGGGCAGCGCGCTCGAGTGTCGAGCGAAAGCCGTTCTCGTCGCCTATCGCCCAATCGGCATGCACGCAGAGCATCACACACGTGTCCGCGTCACGGCGAGCGATCTCGAGCGCCGCCCACGTGAGCGCTGGCCCGGTGCCCGCGGCGCGCGGCTCGGCGACGACATTTTCCGCCGGAAGCTGCGGCAACAGCGACCGCACCGCCTCGGCCAGACTCGCGTTGGTGATCACCAGCGTGCGCTCGGCGGGCACCGCCGGGGCGAGTCGTCGGACGGTGTCGACCAGGAGCGGCGCGTCATTGACGAGCGGAAGCAGCTGCTTGGGTCGCTGTGGAGTCGAAAGCGGCCAGAAGCGGGAGCCCACCCCGCCGGCCAGAATCACGGCCCACCGATTCACCGCTCGCTACCGCTGCTCTCCGCGCCGACGCCGGCGAGCTCTGCCGCGCGCGCGTAGAGCTTCTTGGGACTGAAGGGCTTGGTCAGGAAGTCGCTCGCCCCCGCCTCGATCGCGAGCCGATGCTGCTGCTCCTGTCCGGCCGCCGTCAGGATGATGCACGGCAGCTTCTGCCATCGCGGATCCGCGCGCATCGCGCGCAGCACATCGAGCCCGCTCATCACCGGCATCATGAGATCGAGCAGCACGAGCGCGAAGTCCTCGTGCTCGGCGAGGGCATTGAGCGCGTCGCGCCCATCGTACGCCAGCGTCACGCGAAACGCCCCCTGCTCGAGCTTCATCTTGATGATCCGGCCGATATGGGGCTCATCATCGGCGACGAGCACGTGCAGCTTGTCCATGGCGTCAGGCGCGAGGGCGCCGTTGCTCAGACGAGCGAGGAGATGTGCTGCCGATTCCGGCGCAGCTCGAAGAGCAGGGAACCGACGTTCGCGTCCGTTCGAGCGAGGACCAGCAGGACCGCCTCGGCGGAAAGCACCGAGACGATCGCAATCCCGCGCGCATATTCGAGAATGACAGTGGTGACGTTCCCGTGTGTGCTGTCCCGGCCAAACTCATCGGCCGCGCTCACGATCGATGGCACCAGCGCGGCCACGCTCTCGACGTCGATGTTGGACACCGACTGTCCATCGATGACGAGGCCGTCCCGCCCCAGCACGATCGCGGCATCGACGCCGTCGCGCCCGCGGAGGGCCCCGACGAGATCGCGGATGGTGGCCACCACAACGCTCCAGGTGAAGTGGTGCGAAGCATAACGTCGAGGGGGCCGAAGTCAAGCGATGCGAATCACTTGAACTCATCGTGCACGCGCGGTATTCTACGCCGCCGAACCTACGTTGCGCACACCCGGGCGTTCCCATGACAGCCAGACTGACCGCGCTGGCGATCGCTTTGCTTGCGGTCGTCGCGTGCGAGGACGTGACTCGCAGCATCGATCCCACCACCGACGTCTCCGAAGACACGCTGTCCGTCTTCCCGCTGCGTGGGAGCCCGTTGAGCGCGCCGACCGCGCTCGACCTGTTCACCCTGCGAACCCTCCGCGTGGGTGAGACCAATGTCCTCTACGATCTCGCGGTCGACACGGCGGGGGGCAGCGCCGTGCTCTACCCGTCGCAGATGATCGACACCGATTCCCCCCCCACGGGGCTGCTCGAGTCGAGCTCGGCCTTCGAGTCGATTCTCGAGGCGCCGACGACGGGGTACCAGGACACCGCCGCCGTGTCGCTCGCCGTCGGGGAGACGGTCGTCGTGCGCGCGCGCAACGTGTGCGCGGGCGGGTTTCCGGGACGCGACTTCTTCTTCGCCAAGCTCCAGCTCCTCGAGCTCGGCATGTCGTCCGGGTTCCGCACGGCGCGCTTTCGCATCCGCACCAATCCCAACTGCGGGTTCCGCTCCTTCGCGGACGGGCTGCCGGAGTTCTGAACGTGCACGACCTCCGGGCGTTGCGCGAGGATGCGGATGGCATCCGTGCAGGGCTCGAGCGTCGCGGAAAGCTCGAGATGCTGGGACCGCTCGTCGATCGCGCCCTCGCGCTCGATGTCGAGCGCCGCGCGCTGATTCAGGCGGCCGAGGAACGGAAGGCTGCGCGCAACACTGCGAGCCAGGAGGTGGCGCGCCGAAAGAAGGCGCGCGAGAGCGCCGATGAGCTGATCGAGCAAACGCGCGCGCTCGGCGAAGAAATCGCAAGGCTCGAGGCCGACCTCGCCGCCACCGAGGGTAAGCTGGAACAGCTCCTGTTCGAGCTGCCGAACACCCCGCTCCCCGACGTGCCGCCCGGCGGAGAGAACGACGGCCGCCTGCTTCGCTCATGGGGAACGCCGCGCGAGGAGACGGGGCTCCGAGCTCATTGGGACATCGGGGCCGCCCTCGGCATGCTCGACTTCGCGCGTGGGGCCAAGATCGCCGGCTCGGGCTTCATCGTCTTTCGGGGTCCCGGAGCACGCCTCACCCGTGCGCTCATCTCGCTGATGATCGACGTGCATGCACGCGAGCACGGGTACGAAGAGGTGTGGGTCCCCTTTGTCGTCAACCGCGCGACCGCGACGACGACGGGACAGCTCCCGAAGTTCGAGGACGACATGTACGTCGTGAGGGAAGATGACCTCTACCTCGTCCCAACGGCTGAGGTACCGGTCACGAGCCTCCATCGCGACGAGGTGCTCGAGGCCTCGGACCTCCCACGGGCGTACGTCTGCTACACGCCGTGCTTCCGGCGCGAGGCCGGGGCGGCAGGGAAGGACACACGCGGTCTCCTGCGCGTCCATCAGTTCGACAAGGTCGAGCTCGTCCGTCTCAGCACCCCCGAGGACGCCGCGGCCCAGCACGAGATCCTCACCGCGCACGCCGAGAGAATTCTTCAGCTGCTCGGGCTACCGTACCGCGTGAAGATCCTCGCCGCCGGCGACACGGGATTCTCGAGCGCCAAGACATACGACCTCGAAGTGTGGGCGCCTGGGGTGCGCGCATGGCTCGAGGTGTCGTCGTGCAGCACGTTCACCGATTTCCAGGCGCGCCGCGGCAGCATTCGCTACCGCAGCGCGCGAGGCGAGAAGCCCCGGCTCGTGCATACCCTCAACGGATCGGGCCTCGCGCTTCCGCGCACCATCGCCGCGCTGCTCGAGCATCATCAGCGGTCCGACGGCACGGTCGCGGTTCCCGACGCGCTGCGTCCGTATCTCGGCGTCGACGTCATCGGCTGACCGACCATGCGTCGCGGCGCGCCAGTGGTCCTCCTCGGAATTCTGCTCGCGCTCGTGCTCGGCTCGTACATCGTCTACTCGCAACGTGTCGTGGTCGAGCTGCGTCGCGACGCGTCGCGGTCGAGCCGCATGCACGCGCAGATTCTCAGCGCGCTCGCCGACCCGAGCCCCGATGCCGCGAACGCCGCGCTCCTCGATCTGGCCAGCTCGATCCGTGCGCTCGGCGTCCCGGTGATCATCACCGACACGCGCGGACGGCCAACGTGGGCGATCAACCTGCCGTTCGAAGCCCCGTCGGTGGACGACCCCCGCGTCGTGGCGCACATCGCCGTGCTGGATCGCGAGAATCCGCCGCTCGTCGAGCCCGCGATCGGCACCATTCACTTTGGCGATTCACGATTGGTGAAGAGCCTCCGCTTCATTCCGGCCCTGCAAGCCGTGCTGGTCGCGTTCGTCTTTCTCGCCGGCGTCTACGTGTTGCGCACGCGGGGGCGTGCCGATCGCGAGCGCGTGTGGGCGGGGATGGCTCGCGAGTCCGCGCATCAGCTGGCGACGCCACTGTCGAGCCTGGCCGGCTGGGTGGAGCTGCTCGCCGATCGCGCCGCGGCCGATCCGACGGCCGAGCGCGCCATTGAGTACATGCGCGGTGATCTCGAGCGGCTCGAGCGCGTGGCGCACCGCTTCGAGCGCATCGGGCGTCCGGCCAAGGAAGGCCCCGTCGATGTTGCCGAGCTGGCCGAGCGGGTAGCGCGCTATTTCCAGGCGCGCGTGCCGACGCTTGCGCACGCGGTTGACGTGAAGCTCCACCTCGGACAGGGCCCGCTGGTGGTGAAGGGCGATCCGGTGCTCCTGGAGTGGGCGCTCGAAGCGGTGGCGAAGAACGGGATCGATGCGCTGGCGGGCCGTGGCGGCACCCTCGAGATCTCCGCCGATCGAACGGCCGACGATGAGGTGCGCATCCGGGTTGCCGATGACGGGCCGGGGATTCCCCGCGAGCTTCGCGCCCGCGTGTTCGAGCCGGGCTTTTCCACCAAGGAGTCTGGTTGGGGAATCGGGCTCTCGCTCGCGCGGCGGATCATCGAGGAGGCGCATGGCGGCCGCCTCGAGCTGGCACCGTCGGGCGAGGGCGCGACGTTCGACGTTATACTTCACGGATGACATCGGTCGTTCCCGCGCGCGAGACGCGCGTTCCCCTCAACACAGCGCAACGCGAGGCCGTCGAGCACTTCGAAGGTCCGCTGCTGGTCCTCGCCGGCGCGGGATCGGGAAAGACGCGCGTGTTGACGGCGCGTATCGCCCGCCTCATCGAGCACCATGGCGTCGCCCCGGCGCACATCCTCGCCGTCACGTTCACCAACAAGGCGGCCGGCGAGATGCGGGCGCGCGTGGCGCGCCTGCTGGGCGAGGAGCCCTCGGGGATGTGGATTGGCACCTTCCACTCCATTGGCGCGCGCATGTTGCGTCGTGAGGCGGTGCTCGTCGGTCGCACGCCCGCCTTCACGATCTACGATGAAGACGACTCGCTGGGCGTGATTCGCCGGATCATGGACCGCCAGAAGATCTCGGCGAAACAATTCCCTCCGCGCGCGCTCCGCGCCGCGATCTCCGACGCGAAGAATGCGTTGGTGATGCCCGTCGAATACGAGCGGCTGGCGATGGACCCCCATGCGCGCGCCGCCGCCGCCGTCTACCACGAGCTGGAGACGACGCTGCGCGAGTCCAATGCCGTGGACTTCGACGACCTCCTGGTGCTGCCCGTGCGCGTGCTGCGCGAGAATCCGACACGACTCGCCGCCTATCGCGAGCGCTTCCAGTTTGTGCTCGTCGACGAGTATCAGGACACCAATCGCGCGCAATATCAGTTCGTGACGCTCCTGGCCGGCGAGCATGGCAACGTGGCCGTCGTCGGCGATGACGACCAGTCGATCTACGGCTGGCGGGGCGCCGACATCCGGAACATCCTCGATTTCGAGAAGGACTTTCCGAGCGCGCGCGTCGTGCGGCTGGAGGAGAACTACCGGTCGCTCCCCCCGATCCTCGATCTCGCGAACGTCGTCATCGCCGGGAATCAGTCGCGGCGCGGGAAGACGCTGCGGCCGACGCTGAGCGGCGGGGAGCGCGTCACCGCCGTGGGCGCGCTCGACGAGCGCGACGAGGCCGAGTGGGTGGCCGAGGAGATCGAGGCGCGATTGTCCACGGCGCGCGAGCTCACGCGACGCGACGTCGCCATTCTCTATCGTACGAACGCGCAGAGCCGTGCCCTCGAGGAGGCGCTGCGGCGTCGTGCCATTCCCTATCGGATCATCGGGGCGGTCCGCTTCTACGACCGGCGTGAGATTCGCGATCTCATGTCGTATCTGAAGCTGATCGCGAACCCAGCTGACGATGAGGCGTTCGCGCGTGCCGTCGCCGTTCCTCGGCGCGGACTCGGCGACACGACCCTCGACGCGCTCGCCGCGATCGCGCGCCGCGCGCGCACCTCACGCCTCGACGCGGCGCGTCGCGAAGACCTCCTCAGGGAGCTCCGGCCCGCCGCGCGCCAGGCGCTCCACGACTTCGCGGCACTGATCGACCGGTATCGCGCCCGCGCACAGGACGCGAGCGTCGACGAGCTCCTCCGTGAGCTCATCGCCGAGATACGGTACGCCGATCACCTGCGGGCCGAGGGCCCCGAGGGTGCCGAGCGCCTCGAGAACGTCAGCGAGCTTCTCGACGGAGCGGCCGAGGTGGTCGCCGATGAGGGAGGGGAGCTGGGCCTCACGCCGCTCGATCACTTTCTCCAGCGCGCCTCGCTCATCGCCGATGTCGATCGCGACGACCTGAACGCTGATGCGGTGTCGATGATGACCCTGCACAACGCGAAGGGTCTCGAGTTTCCCGTCGTCTTCATCACCGGCCTGGAGGAAGGGCTGTTCCCGCTCTCCCGCGCCCATGATGAGCCGGCCATGCTCGAGGAGGAGCGACGCCTCTTCTACGTCGGCATCACGCGGGCCGAGCGCAAGCTGTACCTCGCCTACGCGCGAAGTCGGCGGCGAAACGGCGAGATGCTCCCGTCGCTGCCGTCGAGCTTTCTCACGCCCATTCCACGGGAGATGCTCGAGGAGCGCTCGACGATTCGGTTGCGGGCGACCGGGCGTTCGGTGCTGATGACGACGCCGTCGGCCCGTCGCCCCGGCACACCGGTGCGGCGCGCCAGCGCGGACGATGTCGATGTCGCCGCCTCGCAGCTCGCCCCGCGTTTCGTGAAGGGCGCGCGCGTCCGCCATGCGCGATTCGGCAGCGGGACGATCGTCGAGCTCGGCGGCACGGGGCGCGACACCAAGGTCACCATCGATTTCGACGACGAGACCGTTGGACGCAAGCGTCTCGTCGTCGCCTACGCCGGCCTGGAGCGGGAGGACGACTGATGGCGGTTACGCGTGAAGATGTGCTGCACGTCGCATCGCTCGCCCGGCTCGCGCTCGACGAGAAGTCCGTCCCTCGGCTCGTGAAGGAGCTCAACGGCATTCTCGAGCACATGGAAGCGCTCCAAAAGGTCGACACGAAGGGGGTCACGGGGGCAGAGGCCGTGGGCGATGCCGGGATGCCCCTCCGCGCCGATGGGGGCATGCCCTATCCGCTCGCGCATGCGCGCGAAGTGTTCGCGCCGGAGATGCGCGACGGCTTCTTCCTCGTGCCCCGTTTGGCGACGCACGAGGACGCCACCGAGTCGGTGGAATGATTGGCCCGCGCGATCCACGGGACGCATCACCCTCGGCGATCGATGCCGTCGCCGACGCCTTCGAGCGCATGGAGGCGGTGAGCGCCGGTCCCGACGGCCTCAATCTCATTCTGTGGACCGATCGCCCGCGCGCGGCCGAGGCGGCGAGAATCTGTCAACGCAACGTCGACGCGGGGCGAGAGGGGGGCATCCTCGCCGGGATCCCGTACGTCGCGAAAGACAACATCGCGACCACCGAGCTGCCCACCACCTGCGGATCGCGCGTGCTCGACCACTACGTGAGCGCGTTCGAGGCCACCGCGATCACTCGCCTCCGCAATGCTGGGGCGATTCTCATCGGCAAGTCCAACTGCGATGAGTTCGCGATGGGGTCGTCGACGGAGTACAGCGCTTTCGGGCCGGCGCGCAATCCCCTCGACCCGAGCCGGGTGCCGGGGGGCTCGTCAGGCGGATCCGCCGGCGCCGTCGCCGCCGACATCGTCCGCTTCGCTCTCGGCTCCGAAACCGGCGGGTCGGTGCGGCAACCGGCGGCGTTCTGCGGCGTCGTCGGCGTGAAGCCGACCTACGGGCGGGTGAGTCGAAGCGGGCTCGTCGCCTTCGCTTCGTCGCTCGATCACATCGGCGTCTTTGGGAAGACGGTGCACGACGCCGCCACCGTCCTGGAGGTCATCGCCGGCCACGATCCGCTGGACGCCACGAGCACCGACGATCCCGTTCCGCGATACCGGGACGCCGACGAGCGCGGCATCAAGGGGATGGTGATCGGGCGTCCCAAGGAGTACTTCCCGGCGTCGCTCGATCCGCGCCTGACCGCGCTGTGCGATCGCGCGCTCGATCGGATGCGGGCGCTGGGCGCTACCGTACGCGACATCTCGCTCCCCACCACCGATCTCGCGATTCCCGTCTACTACATCATCGCGCCGGCGGAGGCCTCCTCCAACCTCGCGCGCTTCGATGGCGTGCGGTATGGCCTGCGCGTTCGCGGCCGCGGACTGCGTGACATGTACGACCGCACCCGATCGACCGGCTTTGGGCCCGAGGTCACGCGCCGCATTCTGCTCGGCACCTACGTGCTGAGCGCCGGATACTATGATGCGTACTACCGGAAAGCGCAGGAGGTTCGCGCGCTCATCGCCGAAGAGTTCAGGCGCACGTTCGCCGCCGGCGTCGATCTGATCTTCACGCCCACCACCCCGACGGTCGCCTTCGCGCACGGCGCGAAGTCGGACCCCTACGAGATGTACCTGAGTGACATCTTCACGGTCACGGCGAATCTGGCCGGAATCCCGGGCGTGTCCGTGCCGATTGGTCGGCTCGATGGGCTCCCGGTGGGCGGGCAGCTGCTCGCCGCGCACTTCGACGAGATGGCGATGTTCCGCGGCGCGTACGCGCTCGAGCGCGCCTTGGGTGCGGAGGCGCATCGATGAGCGCCGAGCGCTACGAGATGGTGGTGGGGCTGGAAGTGCACGTGCAGCTGAGAACTCGCACCAAGGCGTTTTGTGCGTGCTCGACGCGGTATGGCGCACCGCCGAACGTGAATACCTGTCCGGTCTGCCTCGCGCTCCCCGGGACGCTCCCCGTGCTCAACGCCGAGGCGGTGCGGCTCGCCGTGCGCGCCGCGCATGCGCTGGGGTGCACCGTCAACCCGATCTCGGTGTTTGCCCGCAAGAACTACTTCTATCCGGATCTTCCCAAGGGCTATCAGATCTCGCAGTACGATCGACCCCTCGCCGCCGCCGGATCGCTCCGTATTGGGAACAACGCGGACGGCACACCGATCACGGTGGGGATTACGCGGCTGCATCTCGAGGAAGATGCCGGCAAATCGATTCACGATCGCTATCCATCGGCGACGGCCATCGATCTCAATCGGTCGGGCGTTCCGCTCGTCGAGATCGTGAGCGAGCCCGACCTGCGCTCCTCGCAGGAGGCGGGCGCCTACCTGCGCGCGCTCAAGCAGATTCTCGAGTTCACCGATGTCAGCGACGTCAACATGGAGGAGGGGAGCTTGCGCGTCGACGCCAATGTCTCGGCGCGGCTGCGCGGGGAGACCAGGCTGGGTACGAAGACCGAGGTGAAGAACATGAACTCGTTCTCCGGCGTGGAGCGGGCCCTGGAGGCGGAGTTCGCGCGGCAAGTCGCGGTGCTGGAAGCCGGCGGTCGTGTTGAGCAACAGACGATGCTCTGGGACGGCGAGCGCGGAGTTGTGCGACCGGCGCGATCGAAGGAGGCGAGCCACGATTATCGGTATTTCCCCGAGCCCGATCTGCCCCCCCTCGTCCTGTCGAAGGAGTGGATCGACGAGCAGTGCCAGTCGCTGCCGGAGCTCCCGGCGGCGCGCCGCGCGCGGTTCGCCGACGAGTACGCCCTCACCGCGCGCGAAGTCGAGCTGCTGACGTCATCGGTGGCGCTCGCCGACTACTACGAGCAGACGGCGCGCGGGCACGGGGATCCGAAGGCCGCGGCGAACTGGATCACGGGGGAAGTGCTCGCGGCGCTGAATGCCGCCGGGACCAGCGTGCGCGAGTTTCCCGTGCGTCCGTCCGATCTGGCGCAGCTGCTGAGTCTCGTGCGCGACGGCAAGCTCAGTCACACCGCCGCGAAGCGCGTCTTCGCCGAGATGCGGCGCTCCGGGGAGCCGCCGGCGCAGATCGCCGAGCGCGAGGGGCTGCTCCAGGAGGGAAGCGACGATGCGATCACCGTGTGGGTCGACGAAGTCATGGCGGAGCACCCCGAGGAGACGCGCCGATTCCTTGCGGGCGAGCGCAAGCTGCTCGGCGTCCTCGTGGGCGCGGTGATGAAGAAGTCCAAGGGACGCGCCGATCCGAAGCGCGTCAATCAGCTGTTGTCGTCGCGCGCGAGCGGATAGATCGGCTCGGGGAGCGACGCCGCGATCGCCAGCTGCGTCTCCGGCATCCCGAAGTGGCGCAGCGCCTCCTCGTTCACGCGAATGTCGGAGCCGCTGCGCCGCGCCTCGCGCCGCACGCGCTTCGCCATGCGGAGGGGTTCGTCCCCGGCGGGATCGAGCGTGAACGCCTCCGCCGCGTGAAAGCGCCGGAGCAGATCCACGATGTAGTCGAACGAGCGCACGAGGTAGCGTCCGACATCGGGATCGGCGAGGTCCCAGCGACTGCGCTCCGACGCGAGCTGGAAGATGCGCTGCCACGATTCGGTATCGGTCACGTACACCATGCCGCGGAAGATCCGGCGGTTGGTCGACGTGCTGAAGATCGTCGGGCTGAGAATGCGGTCGAGGTGCTCGTCCGACCGCGCGTGGTCGAGCAGGATCACCTCGCGCGCGCGACGGCTGAACCGCTCGCCGAGATGCGCCTCGAACCGGCTCTCCCAGTAGCTGTGGCCGAGCGCGCTCGTGGTCGACGTGATTGCGAGATAGCGCGGGACGAAGTAGTTGTGCGCGACGGTGTCGGCGGCGAGGTGGGCGAGGTAGCCTAACGCGAACGCGCGCAGGGGCTCGTCCCGCGCGCGCTCATGGATCTCGAAGCCGACGTTCCAGGAATGACAGTGCCGCCCCGCCGGCGCGTACTTCTTCGCGATGCTCGTGTCGGCGGCGATGGAGCCGTAGAGGAAGTCGTAGGGGAACGCCGACAGCAGCTCGGCGACACCGCCCGGCAGGTGGGCGAGCGCGCGCAGGACCGCTTCGCCGAGGAAGATGTGGGTCCCCGGCGTCCACGCCCACGCCTCCGATGGCAGCGCGGCGACCGCGAGGACACCCAACGCGGCCGCCGCCCAGGATCGCCACACGGGCCCTTACAGCCCCAGCTTGCGCCGCCGCCGCCGAATCGCCTTGCGCAGGTCGCTGACCTCGTGCGACACCGCGTCGTCGATCGCCTCGCGCGCCGACTCCAGATAGCCGCCCACCCGCTCGGCGATCTCCTCACGCGGGATGCGATCCCACAGCTCCTCCCCGCGGTCGCCCAGCCAGCGGGCGCCCTTCGCGCTCGCGATGCCCGCCGTGCGCAGCCCGCGTCCCGTCGCGCGCATCATCGGACCCACGGGCCGGTACCCCTTCGGCCCGCGCCGAAAGAGCAGCGTCATCCCGGCGCCCACCAGCGCCCCGAGGAGCGCCGCCGTCAGCAGGTCGTATTCGTCGCGCGAGATCTCCTCATCTCTGGCGCGGGCGGATGCGCGGCGCCGGGCGCCGGGGCTCCCCGGGCGCGTCGTCGTCGAATTCGTCGTTCGTGCCGTCGTCCCCATCGAATGCCTCCTCGAGCGGCTCGTCATCCATCATGTCGTCCATCAGCTCCGCCTCGGGCAGCGCGTGGTCGTCGAGCGCCTGCCGGCGGAACGTTGCCGCGCCCTCGCGCACCCCGCGCACCGTGGACGCTGTGGAGACGAAGGTATCCTCCGCCTCCTGCTGCACGACCTGAATCAACGCGTTGAACTCGTTCAGCCGCTGCTCGGCGAGCGCCACCGCGTGATTCAGCCGCTGATTCGCCGCGGCGATCGTCTGGTTCACCTGCTGGACATCCACCCGAATCGACGTGGTGATGTAGTCCACGTTATCCGCGACCGTGCTCAGGTGACGCACGATCGGATTGATGTCCCCGTACACGCGATCGAGCAGCGCGCTGACCTTCTTGTGGCTCTTGCGGAAGTTCCAGGCGGCCGGAACGAGCGCAATGGTCAGCACCAGCAGCGCGAGCGTCATGATGCTGCTCGCGACGCCCGTCACCGTCTCGAACCATCCTCGCTCGGTGGAGATCATGCGAACCACCGGCGTGTCCACGGCCGCCTGTCCCAGCTGCACCAGCCACGCGCCGTGCGCGAACCACAGACTCATGTGATCCCCAATGCGAAGGGCGACCGTCTCTGGGCCGCGATTGCGCTCATCGAGAGTGCAAACGAGAGGCCAATCGACCGAACGTGTTTTGCCCTATCCCTCGAGCTCCGGGGCCAGTCCCACCACCTTCGTGACCGGAATCGTGAAGACGATCCCCGCCCCCGGTGAATCGAGGTCACCGCACACATCCTGAATGAGCGCGATCGCGGCGTCCACGAGCCCATCATCGATCACGCTGAACACCGTCTGATTCGTCGGACGCGATCGCTGCGACAGTGCACGAACGCCGGCGAAGATCGGCACGTCGTGGCTCAGGACGTGCCCCATCCCCTCGCTGCCGACCACCGTCGCGCCCGTGATCCCCAGCTCCACGAAGCCGGCCAGGACATCGTCGACCTTCTCTTCGTGGTTGATGACGGCGATGAGCAGCTGCATTCGACGCGAGAGAAGGACAGGGGTCGGGCAACGTCCAGGACAACACCCGAAGACGTCAGGGATCGGACGTGGGGGTCTCAGATGTCAGGAACGCGCAGGTCGTTGCCGTTATCTGACCACTGACACCGGACGTCTGATCCCTGACGTCTGAGACGCTTCGACGCTGCAGCCGCCTTATCGCGGGATCGTACCGGTCATACATCACGATGTCAAGCAAGCCATTGACTTGCGCGCGAGACGCTCGTCATCCTTCGCGCCGATTCAACGCTTCAACCCGAGAGTACGCGATGGCCGCCGTCCAGTTCGTCGTCGAGGGGGGGCATCCCCTCAAGGGATCCATCCGCCCGTCCGGCAACAAGAACGCCGCGCTCCCGATCATCTGTGCGGCGCTGATCTCCGATCAACCAGTCACGCTCCACAACGTTCCCCGCATTCGCGACGTCGAGACGCTCGTCGATCTCGTGCGCTCGCTCGATGTGCAGGCCGACTGGCGTGATCGGAACTCCCTCTACATCCACGCGAAAACCCTCCGAGCCTCGGCGCTCGACCCCGCGCTGTGCGCGAAGATTCGCGCGTCGATCCTGCTGGCGGGGCCGCTGCTGGCGCGCTGCGGCGAGGTCACTCTGCCGCCCCCCGGCGGCGACGTGATCGGGCGCCGCCGCGTCGACACGCACTTTCTCGCCCTCGAGCAGCTGGGGGCGACTTTCGACGTCGGGGACACCTTCCGCCTCCGCGCCAGGAAGCTCAAGGGCGCCGACGTGTTCCTGGATGAGCCGAGCGTCACCGCCACCGAGAACGCGCTCACCGCCGCGGTGGCTGCCACTGGAACAACGGTGCTACGGAACGCCGCCAGCGAGCCGCACGTTCAGGACCTCGCGCACTTCCTCACGACCCTCGGTGCTCACATCGAGGGCATCGGGACCAACACGCTCACCATTCATGGCGGGCACGCAATCCGCGGCGGCACCCACACGATCGGTCCCGATCACATCGAGGTGGGATCGTTCATCGGCCTCGCCGCGGTCACCTGCTCGGAGATCCGCATCGAGAAGGCCGGGCTCGAGCACTTGCGCTCGATCCGAATGGGCTTCGAGCGACTCGGTATCGTCTGCAAGGAAGACGGGCCCGACCTCATCGTGCCGAAGGATCAGGACAAGGAGATCCGCAGCGATCTCGGCGGGCACGTCCCGAAGCTCGAGGACCAACCGTGGCCGGCGTTTCCGGCCGATGTCATGTCGATCGCGATCGTGACCGCCACGCAGTGCAAGGGGCTCATCCTCATGCACGAAAAGATGTTCGAGTCGCGCATGTTCTTCGTCGACAAGCTCATCGGCATGGGCGCGCGCATCGTGCTGTGCGACCCGCATCGCGCGCTGGTCGCGGGCCCGTCCGCGTTGCGAGGCTCGACCGTCGAGTCCCCCGACATCCGTGCCGGCATGGCCATGCTGCTGGCGGCGCTCTGTGCCCGCGGCACGAGCACGATCAACAACGTGGGCCAGATCGAGCGCGGCTACGAGCGCATCGACGAGCGCCTGTCTGCCCTGGGGGCCCGCATCACGCGCGTCGAGGACCGTCGTGGCGGCTGAACGCGAGCGCGAGGTCGTCGACGACTTCGCCGCGTTTGGCATTCGCGCGTTCACCACCACTCGGGCAGCCGGCACGTTCGGGATGAACGGGCCGGAGCCGGTGTCGGAGGTCATGACGCGGTGGTACGCGCTCGTCGACGAGCTGCGCCCTGTCGCGCCTCGGTTCGCCACCGCGCGGCAGGTCCACGGTGCGCAGGTCGTCGTGCATTCGCCTGCGTGGGACGGATGGCTTCGTGCACCGGAGGCCGACGGCCATGCGGCGCCCGCTCGCGGCACGGCCGCCGCGGTATCGGTCGCTGATTGTGTTCCGATCTTCCTCGCACACCCCGCCGGTGCGACGGCGCTCCTGCATTCCGGCTGGCGCGGGACGGCGGCGCGCATTCTCGATGCTGGCCTGACGACGCTCGCGCAGCGAGGCTTCGTGACATCGGAGCTGCGTGCGCACCTCGGTCCCGCCATTTGCGGAGCCTGCTACGAGGTGAGCCCCGACGTCTATCGCCAACTGACGGGCAAGGAAGTGCGCGTGCCGACGACGGTCGACCTGCGCGCCCTCCTTGCCGACCGCGCGCGCGAGCTCGGCGTCCGCCACATCTCCGTGAGTCCCTGGTGCACGCGGTGCCACAACGACCGCTTCTTCTCGCACCGCGCGGGAGACACAGGGCGGCAGATTGGCGTGATTCTCGGAGAGATGTGACGGCTTCGCGGGCTTCAGTGCGCAAGCGACCACGGACAGCCGACAGCCTCGGGCGCGCCATGCTATTCGCGTGATTCGCGTTGTCATTCGGGTCTTCTTGCGGTTCGGCTGTCCCTGGCCCTGGCACATCGGATCTCGCTCCAGCTCCGCGGTTCGTACCGACGCGAACGCTCCCCTAAACTTGACTCAATCCAGCGCCTCTCTTACATTTACCACCGTCTCGCCGGGCTCGGGGGCGAGTTGAATGTGGGGTTGATCCCCCACATTTTTTGTTTCTTGTACCCTGCGATCTTACGTGAACGATACGCTGGAACGGCTTGTCAGAGCGACACTTGACGAGATGCAGCTCGATCTCGTCGAAGTTCGCCGTGGCGGGTCGCGGTCGCGCCCGACGATCGACGTTCGCGTCGAGCGTGAGGACGGCCAGGCGGTCACGGTCGATGATTGCGCGCGCGCATCGCGCGCGCTCGAGGCGCGGCTCGATGCGAGTGGCAGCCTCGGCGAGCGCTACGTGCTCGAGGTCTCGTCGCCCGGGGTAGAGCGTCCGCTGCTCAAGCCGGCCGACTGGCAGCGCTTTGCCGGCCGCAAGGCGAAAGTGCTGAGCGACGCGCTCGGGGGGCGCGAGGAAGTGGAGATCGTCGCGCTCGAGGGGAATGCGGGCGCCGAGGTAGTCGTGGTGCGGGATGCGCGCGGCGCGGAGCGCCGAGTGCCGCTGGCACAGGTTCGCGAGGCACGCCTCGCGTTTCATTGGTAACGCACTAGGAGTCGTCGATGGTCAGCTCGTCCGATATCCTCAACGCGATTCGCGAGCTCGCGAACACGAAGCAGCTCGACAAGGCCGAGCTGCATGGTCTACTGTCCGATGGCATCTTCGCCGCGCTGGCAAAGAGCTACGGACCGACCGTCCAGGCCGAGGTCGAGATCGACGAAGGCACGGGCGACATCCACATCGTGCGCCTGCGCACCGTCGTCGATGGCGTCACCGACCCGAGCCGCGAGATCTCGCTCGAGGAGGCGAAGTTCTACGACGAGAGCTTCGAGCCCGGCGACGTCATGGAGGATGAGATCGACTTCGCGCAGTTCGGCCGCAACGCCGTCCAGGCAGCGAAGCAGCGCATCATTCAGCGCGTTCGCGAGCGCGAGCGCACGCGCATCCGCGACGAGTTCGCCGGCCGGGTGGGCGATCTGCTCTCCGGTGAAGTCCAGCAGATCGAGCGGGGCAAGCTGGTCGTCATGCTGAACAAGTTCCGCGAAGCGGAAGCGATCATGCCCTATCGCGAGCAGAACCATCGCGAGCACTTCCATCAGGGCGAGCCGATTCGCGCCGTGCTCAAGCGGGTCGAGGAGACGCCCAAGGGCCCGCGCCTCATCCTCAGTCGCGCTGACGGCCTGTTCGTCAAGGCGCTGTTCAAGCTCGAGGTGCCCGAGATCCAACAGGGCATTGTCGACATCCGTGCCGTCGCACGCGAAGTGGGCAGCCGCACGAAAATCGCCGTCTTCTCGCGCGACGATTCGATCGATCCGGTTGGTGCGTGCGTGGGGCTCAAGGGCTCGCGCGTGCAGGCCGTGGTCAACGAGCTCGGCGGCGAGCGCATCGACATCGTGCCCTGGTCGTCCGATCCGGAGCGCTTCGCCAAGCTCGCGCTCGCGCCGGCGCGCATCGCGCGCGTCTTCAGCGATCCGACGGCGAAGACGATTCAGGCCGTCGTCGACGAGGACCAGTTGTCGTTGGCGATCGGGAAGAACGGGCAGAACGTGCGGTTGGCGTCGGAGCTGACGGCGTGGAAGATCGACCTGTACTCGAGTCGTGAGTGGCTGGAGCGCGGCGGGGAGACGCCGCTGTTCGCGCCGCTGCCGGAAGAGGCGGACACCTCGGCCGACGTCAAGCTCTCGGAGATCGAGGGACTTGGGCCTGCGACCGTCGCGGTGCTGGAGGACGCGGGGTATCGCACGCTCAACGACATCATCGACCTCGAGCGCGAGGATTTCCTCCGACTCCCGGGCATTGCCCCGGAGGAAGCGGACCGCATCATGGCGATGCTGGACGAGCTCACCGAGGAAGGCAGTACCGAGGAGATACAACCGGCCTCCCAGCCCGACGAGGGGACGACGGTCTGAGTGCGAGACGACGTCACGCGTCGGATGCTCGGCCTGCTGGGCCTTGGAGTGCGTGGCCGGCGGGCGGTCGTTGGTGTCGAGAACGTGCGCGAAGCGGCCAAACGCGGCAAATTGCGGTTGGCGGTCATCGCGCCTGACGCGTCGCGGCATAGCCTGGCGAAGGTGACGCCACTGCTCAGCGCGAAGCGGGTGCGTATTATTGAGGGACCGGCTGCGACGCAGCTGGGGCATGCGGTGGGACGTGAGGCGACTGCGGCGGTGGGCGTTGTCGATCGCGATCTCGCGCGGGGAATTGTCGCGATCGTGGATGGGGCTCCTTCGAGCCCGACAGGAGGTAGGGTTTGATCAAGTTGCGTGTGCACGACCTCGCCGGAGAATTCGGCGTGTCCAGCGACGAGCTGATGAGCTTGCTCCGTCAAATGGACGTGCCCGTGCGGAGTCACCTGAGTCAGCTGTCGGATGACCAGGTGGCGCGCCTGCGTGCGCGCTGGGAGCGCGAGAAGCGCGCCCGCCAGGAGAAGCCTGCGACCGCCACCGCCACTCGACGGCGGCGCGGCGTCGTTGCCCCTCCGCCGGTGCCGGCACCGGCACCGGAACCGGCCTCCGAGGCCGGGGCGCCGAAGCGCCGTCGCCGGAAGGCGGCTGACGTCGCCGCCGCCGCCGAGGCGCAGGCCGCGGCCGATGCGCAAGCCGAAGCCGACGCCGCCGAGGCCGAGGCGACGGGCGTCGAGATCGAGCCCATGGCGCCCCCGGCGCCGCCAGACGAGCGGCGAGCGGAGCCCTTCCGCGAGCTCCCCACCGAGCGCACGCTCGAGCCACGCGAGCGGTTCCGCCGGCCGGAGCAGGAGACGCCCGGCGAGCGCACGCACGTCGAGCGGCCCGCCGCGGAGCGACCGGCCGCGAGCATGCCAAGCTCCCCGTCCGCCACGCCGTCGCCCGCGCGGCCAACGCCTGTCTCCGACTGGTCGCGTCCGCGGCCCGTCGTGCCGGGTCCACCGCGGCCCAAGCCGATCGCCACCGGCACGCCCTACACGACGCCACGCCCCATCGCATCCGCTGCGCCCGGTGCCGGAACGGCTCCTCCGCGCCGCGACGACAAGAAGGGCGCCAAGCGCAAGAAGGGGAAGCGCGGCGCGGTCGATCAGGAAGCGGTGGCGGCGAACATCAGCAAGACGATGAGCGCGCTCCGCGGCGTCCATGGACGGCGCGGTGGGCCGCGCCAGCGTGAGGATGGCACCTCCCGTGAAGAGGTGGAGGCGATGCGCGCCGCCGCGGCGGAACGCGAGCGCAAGACGGTTCGCGTGAACGAGTTCATCACCGTCAGTGAGCTGGCCGACATCCTGAAGATCCCCGCGACCCAGATCGTGGCCTTCGCCTTCAAGAACCTCGGGCTCATGGTCACGATCAATCAGCGCATGGACTTCGACCAGATCGAGCTCATCGCCGGTGAGTTCGGCTTCCAGGCGGTGCGCGAGCAGGAGTACCAGGCGGAGAGCACCGAGGAAGCCGAGGAGGATCGCGAGGAGGATCGGCGGACGCGTCCGCCCGTGGTCACGATCATGGGACACGTCGACCACGGAAAGACCTCACTCCTCGACTACATTCGCAAGGCGAACGTCGTCGCGGGCGAGGCCGGGGGGATCACGCAGCACATCGGCGCCTACCAGGTGAAGCTGCCTAACGGCCGCGAGCTGACCTTCCTCGACACGCCCGGCCACCAGGCGTTCACCGCCATGCGTGCGCGCGGGGCGCAGGTCACCGACATCGTCGTGCTGGTGGTGGCGGCGGATGACTCGGTCATGCCGCAGACGGTCGAGGCGATCTCGCACGCGAAGAATGCGGGCGTCCCGGTCGTCGTCGCCGTCAACAAGATCGATCTCCCCGGCGCGAATCCGGCCAAGGTGACGCAGGAGCTGCTCGAGCACGGGATCGTCGTCGAGCAGTTCGGGGGCAGCACGCTCTCGACGCCCATCTCGGCCAAGAAAGGCACCAACGTCAACGAGCTCCTCGACCAGATTCTCTTGCAGGCGGAGCTGCTCGATCTCAAGGCGAATCCCGACAAGCGCGCGATCGGCACTGTGATCGAGGCGCAGCTGGATCCGGGGAAGGGCCCGGTGGCGACCGTCCTCGTTCAGAACGGCACGCTCCACGTTGGCGACGACTTCATCTGCGGCATGTACTCGGGACGTGTGCGCGCCCTGCACGATGAGCGCGGACGGCACGTGAAGGACGCGGGGCCCGGGACGCCGGTACAAGTGCTCGGGTTCGAGGGTGTGCCGATGGCGGGTGACCAGTTCCTCGTCGTCACCGACGCCGCCGACGCGCGCGAGATCGCGCAGAAGCGGCAGCGTCTCGAGCGCGAGGCGAAGAGCCGGCGTACGTCGAAGGGCGGGATGTCGCTCGAGGACTTCATGTCGAAGGCCGCCAGCGGCGAGAAGCGCGCGCTAAGGCTGGTCATCAAGGCGGACCAGGGTGGCCCGGCCGAGGCCCTCGCCGATGCGCTCGGTCAGCTCTCGAACGATGAGGTGTCGGTGGAGGTCGTGCACCGCGGCGTGGGCGCCGTCACCGAGGGTGACATTCTCCTCGCCAAGGCCTCCGGCGCGATCATCATTGGCTTCCACGTGCGTCCCGACAACAACGCGCGAGCGGCGGCCGAGCGCGAAGGCGTGGAGATCAAGCTCTACCGCATCATTTATGAGGCGGTGGCCGACGTCCGCTCGGCGCTCGAAGGGCTGCTCCGGCCCGAGGAACGCGAGGTCATCCTCGGCGAAGCCGAGGTGCGCGAGACGTTCAAGGTGCCGAAGTTCGGTGTCATCGCGGGGTGCTTCGTCCGGAGTGGCACGATCACCCGACAGGGGCGTGCCCGCGTCATTCGCGACGGCGTCGTGGCCTACGAAGGGACGATCGGGTCGCTGCGTCGCTTCAAGGACGACGTCCGCGAGGTGCGCGAGGGGTTCGAGTGCGGCATCGGCATCGAGAACTTCAACGACATCAAGGTCGGGGACGTGATCGAGTCCTATCGCACCGAGGAGATCAGCCGCACGCTGGCGGCCAGCACCTCGTAACGGGTGGTCATCGGCGTCGTGTCCTGGGCGCTGCACGTCGCGGGAGCCCAGTCCCTCAAGGACAAGCGCGGCGTCATCAAGAGCATGAAGGACCGGATGCACAACGAGTTCAACGTATCCGTCGCCGAGACGGCGTACCACGATACGTGGCAAACCGCCGAGCTCACGGCGTGCGTCGTCGCGGTCGACCGCGTGCAGGCGGAGAAGGTGCTCCGCGAAGTGGACCGTTTTGTCGAGAGCAATCCGCTGTGTCGAATTACGGATTCGCAAACGAGTTTCTTGTGAAAGGTGCTCGAGGTGCTCGAGGTGCTCCAGGTGCTCGAGGGTATCCTGTGATCCCGTCGAGCACCTCGAGCACCTCGA
>DATBIU010000136.1:0-23546 GCA_036556765.1 Gemmatimonadaceae bacterium
GTTCCGGAACTGCTTTTCGGACACACCGTAAATGCGCTTGATCTTCTGCTTCTCGCGGAGCTGCTTCGCGTATTCCGATGCCTTGCGTCGACGCGCAGTCGCCTGGCCGTGTTGGCCTGGCGCATACGGACGGCGTTCGACCGGGCACTTCTCGGTGAAGCACTTCGTGCCCTTGAGAAACAGCTTCGTGCCTTCACGCCGGCACAGACGGCAGACCGGTCCCGTGTAACGCGACATCGGTCAGACCCTCCGGCGCTTCGGGGGACGGCAGCCGTTATGCGGAATCGGCGTGACATCCTTGATCGAACGGATCTGCAAGCCCGCGGCGGCCAGTGCCTGGATCGCCGACTCACGTCCGCTGCCAGGCCCCTGCACGCGCACGTGCACGCGCTTGACGCCCAGCCCAAGCGCCTCGCGCGCGGCGGCCTCCGCGGCCACGGTGGCGGCGAACGGCGTCGACTTCTTCGAGCCCTTGAAGCCCGCCTTGCCTGACGACGCCCATGCGACCGCATTCCCGTGCGAGTCCGTGATCGTCACGATCGTATTGTTGAACGTCGCGTTGACGTGGGCCACGCCCTCGGCCTCCACGACACGCTTCGCCTTCTTCGTTCCCTTGGCGGTAGCCATTACTTCGTCACCTTCTTCTTCCCGGCGATGGCGCGGCGCGGTCCCTTCTTCGTGCGCGCGTTCGTGTGTGTGCGCTGCCCGCGAACCGGCAGACCACGGCGATGCCTCGCCCCGCGGTACGAGCCGATATCCATCAGGCGCTTGATGTTCATGGCGACTTCCGTCCGGAGCGCGCCCTCCACGCGATAATCCCGCTCGATGACCTGCCGCAGACGATTGACGTCCGTGTCGGACAGGTCCTTCACGCGCGTGTCCGGGCTGACACCGGTCTCGGTGAGAATGCGCCGAGAGACGGTCTTGCCGATCCCGTAGATGTACTGCAGGCCAACTTCCACGCGCTTCTCGCGCGGCAGGTCGACGCCAGCGATTCGTGCCATATGATCAGCCCTGCCGCTGCTTGTGCTTGGGGTTGCGCTTGCAGATGATGCGAATGACGCCGTTCCGCTTGATCACCTTGCAGTGCTCGCAGATCGGCTTGACGCTGCTGCGGACTTTCACGGACACTCCACTCGTAACGGAAGAATTGCGGTCAAGACTCTAAGCATAGCCAGCGCAGCAGCTTGACGCAAGTGAGCGGGCGTGCGGAGTCACCGTCCCGCGACGCCGATCCGGAGCTCCACCAGCCGCCACCGGCCCCCGTCCAGCCGGAACGCGGCGAACACGCGCTGCACCACCGTCCCCTCCGAGCCTCGCACTCGAAAGCGCCGGCGCATCTCGGCGTAGACGGACTCGTTCCCGAGCGTCCGCACCGCATCGACCTCCAGACTCACCTCCGTCGCATCGGTGAACAATCGGTCCAGCGCCCGCGCCGCCTGCTCGGCGGAGAGCGGCACCGTGGCCGCGGATCCAGGCAGCTGCACCACCACCCGGGTAGAACCCTCGACGACTCCGGCGGCATCCTGCCGCGTCCAGGCGGCCCGCACGCGGTCGATGGCCGCGCCGGGATCCTGGGCCAGAACGGCGGCGAGCCCCACGACCATCCACGTTCTCACCTGAGCATCTCCTTCACCCGCCGCATCGCGGCGCGCGGGTCCGCGGCGGCGGTCACGGCACGACCCAGAACCACGTAGTTGGCTCCCGCCGCAACCGCCTCCGCCGGCGTCGCAACGCGCGCCTGGTCGTCGGCGGAGGCCGTGTCCAGTCGAAGGCCCGGCACGAGCAGCTCCAGTGCGCCGCCATGCGCGGCGCGCACCGCCGACGCCTCGAGGGCCGAGCACACGATCCCGTGCGCGCCGGATGCCCGAGCCAGCGCCGCCAGACGCAGCACCTCATCCTCCACAGCGCCCACCTCCCGCCCCCACGACCGGGAAAGGCCGCGCGCGTCCAGCGACGTCAACACGGTCACCGCCAGCACTCGACAGCCGGTACCCGCCCCTTCCACCGCGGCCGAGATCATGTCGGCTCCACCCGACGCGTGTACGGTGACCAGCGAGGCACCGAGGGCGCACGCGCTCCTCACCGCACCGCGCACCGTGTTGGGGATGTCGTGGAACTTGAGGTCGAGGAATACGTCGTGTCCGCGCTGGTGAATGGCGGTGACGGCCTCGGGGCCGGCGGCCGTGAACAGCTCGCTCCCCACCTTGTAGAAGTCGCAGCTGTCCGCGAGGCCGTCGACGAGCGCCATCCCGCGCGCGAGGGACGACGCGTCCAGTGCGACGATGGCGCGGGCGACGCGAATGCCCGTGGTCACTGCGGCCACTCCAGGGTGCCGATCACATCTCCAATGGCGCGGATGCCGTGGTGATCGCACCAGTGCTCGAGCCCGCGCACGAGGCGCTCCGCCGTGCGCGGATCGCGCATCGACGACGTCCCGAGCGCCACGAGCGAAGCTCCGGCCATGAGATACTGGAGCGCATCCTCGGCCGTCGCCACGCCGCCGACACCGATGACGGGCACCTTCACCGCGCGCGTCACCCGCCACGTCGTGAGGACGCCCACCGGCAGCAGCGATACCCCGCTCACGCCCCCGCTGCCAAAGCCGAGGGCGGGCCGTCGCGTCTCGAGGTCCACCACCAGTCCCGGGATCGTGTTCACGACCGTGATGCCATCGGCGCCGGAATCGACGGCGACGGACGCCGCGCCGGCGACATCGGTGAGCGTCGGCGACAGCTTCACGAACAGGGGACGCCGTGTTGCCTGACGAGCGCGCGTCACAACCTCCCGGAGCGCGCGCGGATCCGCGCCGAACTCCATTCCTCCCGCCTTGACGTTCGGGCAGCTGACGTTGAGCTCGTAGCCATCGAGCCCCGTCGCGTCGTCGAGATACGCGACCACCGTCGCGAAGTCCTCGACCGCGTCGCCGACGACGTTCACCAGGACCCGCGCGTGCTCCAGGTGCGACGCCAGCCACGGCAGCTCGGTCTTCCGCACCTCCGCCATGCCCGGATTCGCCAACCCAACGGCGTTGATCATCCCGCCCGGGAATTCCGCGACTCGCGGCGCGGGCGCGCCCGCTCGGGGGCGAGGGCTGACCGCCTTCGTGACGAGCCCGCCCAAACTGTCGAGCTCGATGACGTCGCGAAGCTCGCGACCGTAGGCCGCCGTCCCCGCGGCCAGGAGCACCGGGTTCTGAAATCGAAGGCCCACCGCGTCGACCGCGAGTCGACCGTTGCGGGATGTGCTCACGGCACGCGACGCTGTGCCGCGATATTCGCGGAGTCACCCACGGCGGTGGCCCGGGCCCACGCTTGTCGTAACACGCGCTCGTCCGCCTCCATGGAGTCGGAGTTCATCGGCTTTCCATCGAGCACGCGAGCATACGGCGATGCGGGATAGCGCGAAAGGACCTTCGCTCGCCACACCGCCGCCGAGTCGGGGGTCAAGCTTGCGGCGGCGAGCAGCGCCTTCGGCGCCAGCGACGACGTGGGATGCTCGCGGGTGACCTGCAGAAAGAGCGCGCGCGCCAACAACGGTGCCCCGATCGCGTCGCGCGCCACCTCGCCCGCCAGAAAGACCGAGGCGCCCGTGCTATCGCTGGCGCTCGCAAGGCGCGCGGCCAGACGGAGCATGGTGTCCACCTGCGCGAGCTGCCCGGTCCCGGCAGCCTTGCCTCGCGACCGCTCGAGCCGGGCCCGCGCCTCAGCGACCGTCACCGCGGCGCGAACGTCGAGCAGAGCGAGTCGTGTGACGACATCCGTCACGAGCGCGGTATCGGCGCTCATCCGGAGCGCCCGGTCGTAGTGCCGGCGCGCGCTTTGCTCATCGCCCGACCGCTCCGCCCACGACGCCGCGACGACGGAGAGCCGCGCGCGTTCCACCCGCGACGCGCGGCCGCTCTGCGTGATCTGAACGATGCTGTCCGCCGATCCCCGGTTCGCTGTCGCCAGCTGCTCGAGGGCGGCGTGCATCAGCGGCAGCGATCGCCACTCCCGGGCGCGCTGCCGCAGGATCCGGGTGGCCCGCGCGACATCGCCGGCCACCAACGCCTGGCGCGCGAGCTCGCCATCGAGCGCATCGGAGCCCGCGACACGCGCGAGCGCGATAGCGCTATCAGGACGGTTGATGGCGAGCGCGGCGCGCGCCGCCCAGGCGGCGGCAATCCGTGACAGACCCTGGTCGCGGTGCGAGGCGAGTGCCGCCAGGGTGTCGAGGCCGCGGGCAGGTTCGCCAAGCCGCACCAGGCACGCGCCGCGGGCGATGCTGGCACGCGCGTGATCGCGGGTGTCCGCGCCCGTGTGCTTTTCCCACTGTTCCAGGCGCTGCAATCCGCGCAGACAGTGACCGGCGAAGGCCGATGACGTCCCGCTCAAAAGGAGCGCATCATCGGTCCAGCGGCTTCGTGGGTAGCGGGCGATCACCGTGTCGGCCTTCGCCGCTGCCTCACGCCACGCGGCGATCGCCGCCGAGTCTCGGCCCTCTCGCGACGCCGACTCGGCCCGCTTGGCGAGGCCTCGAGCGTTGTACAGGCCGTTGTAGTACGCGCAGGCGCTCGTGGCGATCAGCACGAGCAGCCCAGGCCCACGCCTCATCTTCCGGCGGAGCCGAGTCGTCCTTCGTATCCTTCGAGGTACGACATGGTCGCGTCCGCGATGGCCTCCGCGATCTCGCGTTGCCTCGTCGGCGAGGCCAGGTACCGGGCTTCGGCGGCATTGGTCCCGAACCCGATCTCCACCAGTACCGCGGGCATGAACGCGGTCGTAAGAACGACGAAGCCCGCTTGCTTCACGCCGCGCGACGGGCCGGGGTGAACGCGCCCGAGCCCAGCCTGAACCGCCGCCGCGAGCTCCTGGGATTCACGCAAATGCTCGTTCTGCGCCATGTCGTGGATGATGAAGCTCAACGGATCGTCCTTCGGCGCCTGCGCGGCGGTCTCGAACCGGACGGCCTCGTTCTCCATGCGCTCCACACGCCGCTCGTCCTCGGTCTTCGCTTCGGCGAGGAAATACGTCTCGAACCCGCGCGCATCCCCCGGGCGCCGCCAGCGCAGGTTGGCGGCGTTCACGTGGATGGAGAGAAAGAGATCCGCGCCGCTCTCGTTGGCGATGGGGCCGCGATCGTAGAGGCCGATCAGCGTATCCCGCGTGCGCGTCATCACGACCTCGACGCCGCGCTGCCGGAGAGATTTCGCCAGCTCGCGCGATACGGCGAGGGTGATGTCCTTTTCGCGAATCTTGTTGCGTCCGCCGATGGGGCCGGTCATGCCGTTGTCGGGCCCGCCATGCCCCGCGTCGACGACGACGCGCCGCTTTGTGCGGCGGCTCGCGACAGGCGCTGACGCGCGCGCGACGCTCGCGCTCGCGACGCGAAGCTCGCTCCGCACCGGGTCGAACGTGAGTCGAGACGGGGCCAGCAGCGGCAGCACTTCGGCCACGAGCTGGAGCGGGACGAGTAGCGCCCCGCGGTCGATCATCGGAGCCCCTCCGAGCGGAATCACCGACGTGCCGACGCGCGCATACGGCACCTGGTCGGAGAGGAACATCGTGACGTCGAATACCGACGCGACGAACTGGCCGGGACCGGCGGCGCGAACGGTCACCGGAAGCGCCGGGGCGAGGCGATCGAGGCGCAGCACGCGACCCGACGAGGTCTCGACGAGGGGAACCACCGACTCCGTGGCTCCCGCGCGCGCGGACACCACGGAGGGTGGCGCGGCGGCGAGCTGGAGCCCGAGCAGCAGGGCGACGATCATCGAGCTCGCGCCGCCCGCGCCATTTCCCGTTCGTCTTCGCGTTGTCGCTGGTCAGCGCGCTTGTCGTGCAGCTTTTTCCCTTTGGCAAGCGCGATGGTGACCTTCGCCTTACCGCGCGGATTGAAGAACAGCTCGAGCGGCACGAGGGTCAGACCCTGTCGCTCCACGCCGCCAATGAGCCGGCGAATCTCCTTCTTGTGCAGCAGGAGCTTTCGCGTTCGCGTGGGCTCGTGGTTGAACTGATTGCCCTGTTCGTACGGAGAAATATGGAGATTGAGCAGGAACACTTCGCCATCCCGGACTGTCGCGTAAGCATCGGTGAGGTTGGCTTTGCCTTGCCGAAGGGACTTGACCTCCGTCCCACTCAGCACGACCCCCGCCTCCCACGTCTCGAGGATGTGGTAGTCGTGGCGCGCGCGTTTGTTCCTCGCGACGGTGGTGGTGGGCGGCTTTTCGTCGGACTTTGCCATTCGACTCCCGGTCCTGCTTCACGCCGCGGAGGTGGTCACGGCGCTGGCGCTGGAACAGCGCGGAGGGCGCTGGAGCGGCGCTGAACGACGCCGGATTCGGTTTGCAGTGCACTGGCGAGGAGCAATGCGCACAAGAACTTAGACGCCTCGCATTCCGTCGGGCAACGGCGTCATCTCGCGTTGACTTGGTCTCCGCCGAACACTAGCTTTCCGATCGCGCCGAAGTGGTGGAATTGGTAGACGCGCTGCGTTCAGGGCGCAGTG
Organism: Gemmatimonadaceae bacterium; assembly: GCA_036556765.1. Classification (GTDB taxonomy): domain Bacteria; phylum Gemmatimonadota; class Gemmatimonadetes; order Gemmatimonadales; family Gemmatimonadaceae; genus JAICNG01. The sequence goes on from DATBIU010000136.1 coordinate 6,490, forward strand.
GGCGATAGCCCGTGGGGGTTCGAGTCCCCCCTTCGGCATGCGGGTTCTGGCTACTGTGCGCCGCCGGGCGTCAGTAGCCAGTCGCGTTTACGGTTGCGTCTTCGGCGAGGCGCGGGGCGCCGAAGTGCTCTCGCAGCGCCTCGTTCGACTCGCTCAGATAGCGCGCGAGCACATCGCCCGCCTTCGCGACCACCTCGGGGGGGCTCCCCTCCTTCCGCCCCGCGAAGTCGAGGAGCGCGCGGCCGAGATGCCAGCCTGTCCCGGCCCCTTGGCGGCGCAGCAGGGCGTCGCCGTACGACCGGAGCCGCGCGTTCAGCTGTCGCTCGGCGATGCGGAGCCGGCCGGGCGCGATCGCCGGATCGCGCGCGAGCGCACGGCCGAGCGCGGCCGCCACCGCCGAGCCGGTGCGATCGTCGAGCGCGTCACGCTGCGCGGTGAGGAGGCCGAGTGCGCGCCGCGCATATCGCAGCTCCCACCGCGCGTGATCGACGTCGCCACCCGTGCCGTTGGCAGCCAGCCAGCGGACGTCCTCGTCAGGCGGCTGGGCGAAGAGCGTCGCGACGTATCCCGTCGCCTGCGCCCGCAGCGCACGCTGGGCCCGCCACTCCCTCAGCACGCGCGGTCACCGTCGGCCGAGGCCGGCACGGGACTCGTCAGGCGTGCAGCACGGGCAGCCCGACGCGCTGCCGCACCGTGGGCTCGTCGTGCAGCAGGTCGGCGAGACTCACGCTGTCGAGGACATCGTCGATGCGCCGCTGGAGCATGACCCACACCGGCCGAATGCTGCACTCGTGCGAGGCCGCGCAGCGCTCCTCATCGACGGGATGCGACACGCAGTGCAGGTCGAACGTGGTGAGCTCGGACGCGTGAATCACGTCGCGAATGGAGATCATCGACGGATCGCGCGCCAGCAGATACCCGCCCCGCGCGCCCCGAACGCTGCGCACGAGCTCGGCCCGCCGGAGGCGAAGCAGAATCTGCTCGACGTAGTCGGTGGGAAGCCGCTCACGCGCGGCGATATCGCGGCCCGTGACCGCGCCGTCGGCCATGCGCTTGGCGAGGTGGAGCGCGCAGATCACGCCGTACTCGGCCCAGGTGGTTATTCGCACGATCTAGACGATAGGTGGCGCACTGCGGCGGAACAAGGTTAACCGGCCGCGACCGCGCCGTGCTTGCCGCCGGGAACCCCGATTTCGGTCATCTTCCGCAAGTCCAGCACGTCGTCGATCTGATCCGGGGGAAGGACCTGCTCCCGGGTCACCAGATCGCGGATCAGGATATTTTCCTTGACCGACCGCTTGCTGAGCTCGGCGGCGGCGGCATAGCCGATCTGGGGCGCGAGCGCCGTTGCGAGCGCCGCCGACCGCTCGAGCCAGTAGGCGGCCATCTCCCGGTTGGCCTCGATCCCGGCGATGCACCGGTCGGTGAATACCGCGCACGACGTGGTCAGGATCTGCATTGACAGGAGCACGTTGTAGGCGATGACCGGCATCATCACGTTGAGCTCGAGCTGCCCGTGCTCGGCCGCGACCGCGACGCACGCGTCGTTGCCGATCACCTGGAAGCACACCTGGTTCACCATCTCCGGGATCGAGGGATTGATCTTCCCGGGCATGATCGAGGAGCCGGGCTGCACCGCGGGGAGTCGGATCTCGTCGAGCCCGGTGCGGGGCCCGCTGGCCATGAGGCGGAGGTCGCTCGAGATCTTGCTCACGTCGAGAGCGAGCACGCGGAGCTGGGCGCTGAAGCCGGCCGCGTCCCCCATGCTCTGCATCAGCTGCACGCGATCCTTCCCGGCGCGCAGATCCAGCCTCGTCATCGCGCGGAGGTGCTTCAGCATCTTCTCCGGGTACTCCGGCTCGACGTTGACGCCGGTGCCCACCGCGCTACCGCCGATCCCGAGGTCACGCAGGTAGTCCGCGGCTTCCGTCACCCGGCGCAGGCCGCGGTCGATGCTCCCGGCATAGGCGTGAAACTCCTGGCCGAGGCGGATCGGCATGGCATCCTGCAGATGCGTGCGCCCCGACTTCACGACCGCGTCGAACTCCTCGCCCTTCTTGCGCAGGGCGTCGCGCATGGCGGTGAACGCGCCGACGAGCGGTTGGAGCTGCGCGAGGCAGGCGAGCCGAATCGCCGTCGGGATGACGTCGTTGGTCGACTGCGCCATGTTCACGTGGTCGTTCGGATGCACCGGCGCGTACGCGCCGCGGGCGGCGCCGAGCAGCTCGTTGGCGCGGTTCGCCAGCACCTCGTTCACGTTCATGTTGTGCGACGTCCCCGCCCCCGCCTGGAAGACATCGACGACGAAGTGCTCGCGATGCTGGCCCGCGATGACCTCGTCGGCGGCGCGCACGATGGCGTCGGCGAGGCGCGCGTCGAGGCGGCCGGTCTCCTGGTGCGTGAGCGCGGCGGCCTTCTTGATCCACACCGTCGCCAGCACGAACGGCGGGAGCGGACGCAGCCCGCTGATCGGAAAATTCTCCGTCGCGCGGAGCGTCTGCACTCCGTACAGTGCCTGGAGGGGTACCTCTTTCGTGCCTAACGGGTCCTTCTCGGTGCGCGTGGCGGAGACCATGGCTCGCGGGGGAAAGGGCTCTCGAAGGGCCGGTCAGTCGACCGTGTCCTCGACCTCGAAGGCGGAGACCACCAGCAGCACCCCGCCGTTCACCTCCCGGAAGGCGACGCGCCAGCGCGCGGCCTCCACTCGCCGGGATCCCGTCGTCGCGTTGCGCCACTGGGTAAGCAGGGCCGTGGGGACCTCCGCCGCTCCGTCGTCCACCAGCGAGCAGAAGATCTGCTGATTGGCGTCGAGCTGCCCCACGCCGTACTGCAACGAGATCAGCATCTTCGTGCTGTCATCGCCCGCGGGAGACCAGGTGAGACGCAGCGTCGAGTCCGCGAGTGGCGAGGGGTCGATGGGACCGAGAGTGTACTCCCGCGCGGTGAGGATGGAGATCGTTCCGTTCGCGAAGCCGCCGGGCGCCCCGGGCACCGTGATCGTCACGTTTTCGCCCGGGCGGAAAGGAAAGCGGTCGTTGACATCGAGCACGTACGCCTGGCCGTTCGTGGTAATGGTCGGATAGAGGAACTTCGTCGTCGTGACCGTCGACACCACGACACTATCGCCAGCATCGAGGAACCGAGGCAGCGTGGTGCCCCCGGCCGGGTTCGGGAACGGGGCGATCTGACACTGGTCGCCGGTGACGCGGCTGGTCGGGAGGTTGAGCAGCCCGGTGCGATAGAACAGCGCTTCGGGCGAAAGGACCGTGTCGGTCGAGGTCACCACGGTCGTGAGCCCGATCACACCGTAGTTCGACTCGGGGACGGGATCAGGATCGAGACAGGCGGTCAACGCCAGCGCGCTGACGAAGGCGGACAGATGGAGGGGGCGGCGCATGGCGGCTCCAGAGAAAGACGTCGTGCACCACGTGGCGTGGCGCTCAGTGAAATGTGCAATGGAGGACAGCGCTGAGACAACGGCCGAGAGCACACATTCGGGCCCTTCGGCCGCGGCCCTAGCGGTCGAGGCCCGTAAGGCGAACCGTGCCCGTCAGGAACGGGTTCGTGCGTTTCTCTCGCCCGATGCTCGTCGCGGGGCCGTGTCCCGGATAGACGATCGTGTCGTCAGGCAGCGCGCAAATCCGATCGAGCGAACGCTGGAGCTCTGCCCCATTGGCCAGCGGCAGATCGGTGCGACCGACGGAGCCGGCGAACAGGCAATCGCCAACGAAGGCGACGCCATTGCCGTGAATGGCGACGTGCCCGGGCGCATGCCCGGGAACGTGGATGACCGAGAACGCCAGCGTGCCGACGTGCAGCGCATCGCCATCCGCCAGATCGCGATCGGGGGGAGGCGGCTGCTCCACCCGTAGCCCGAACACGAGCCCGTGCTGGGCGGCGCTGTCGTAAATCGGACGCTCCCGCGGGTGCACGTAAATCGGCACCGGGGTCTTTCGGATGATTCCCGCGATCCCACCCACGTGATCCATGTGCGCGTGGGTCAGCCAGATGGCGTCGAGGTCGGCCCGCTCGTCGCGCACCGCATCGAGCAAGCGGCCCGGCTCCTCGCCCGGATCGATGAGGACGGCGCGCCGCGTGGTCTCGTCGACGACGAGATACGCGTTCTCCTCCAGCGGCCCAACGGTGAGGGTGCGAACGATCACACGGTGTATCCACCGCTCGACGTGAGCTGCGGGTCGAGCTGGCCGTTCTTCAGCGCCGTCAGATATTTCTCGGCGGCGATCGCGGCCGTCGTCGCGTCCCCCACGGCCGTCGTCACCTGGCGCGCGAGCTGTGCGCGCACATCGCCGGCGGCGAACAGCCCGCGAATGGACGTTTCCATGTTAGTATCGGTGATGAGGTACCCACCCTCATCATGGGCAACGTGTCCCTCGACGATGCCCGTGTTCGGCCGGAATCCGATGAACACGAACAGTCCAGTGGCGTCCAGCGTCGACGGCGTATCGGTCACGACGTTGCGCAAGTGCAGGGCCTTCACCAGACCCTGCGCATCACCCTCGACGCGGTCGACGACGGTATCCCAGATGACCTCGATCTTCGGATTGTCGAACACGCGCTTCTGCAGAATCTTCGACGCGCGCAGCTGGTCGCGCCGGTGGACGAGATACACCCGCTCGGCATAACGAGTGAGGAAGTCCGCTTCCTCCGCCGCCGCATCGCCGCCGCCCACGACGGCAATCCGGTGTCCCTTGAAGAAGGCGCCGTCGCAGATGGCGCAGTACGAGACGCCCTTGCCGGCATACTCCAGCTCGCCGGGGATGCCGAGCTTCACCGGCGTTCCGCCCGCCGTCAGAATCACGGTCGGAGACCGGTAGACGTCGCCGCCGTCGGTGACGGTCTCGAACCACCCGTCATCGAGCTTGCGCACCCGCTCGACGGTCTCCGTGTGCACCTCGGCCCCGAACTTTCGCGCATGCGCGTCGAACCGCTGCGCGAGGTCCCACCCCTCGATGTGCTCGAAGCCCGGATAGTCCTCGATGATCTCGGTATTGAGCAGCTCGCCGCCGGGGGCGCCGCGCTCGAGCACCACCGCGCGCAGCATCGCCCGGCCGGCATACATGCCGGCCGTCATGCCGGCCGGGCCGGCGCCGATGATCACGACTTCGTATTCGTGCGTCTTCGACATCGTTCTCTCGCAGATCTCCCTCTGGATGAACGCCGGGACCTCAGGCGGCGTGCCCGCGACCCATCTGGAGCACGCCGAGCGCTCCGCAAAATGTACGACCGGTGGAATCGCCCGCCAACGACGATGATGCGCGAGCGGCGGCGGCGGACTCCTTACCGGACATCGCGTCCGCCATCGACGACGAGGGTCTGCCCGGTCACGTAGTCGGCGTCGATCAGGTAGAGCACGGCTTGCGTCACATCGTCCGGGGAGCCGATTCGCCCCAGGGGCGTGGTGCGCGCGAGACGTTCGGCGTCGTCGGCGCTCCAGTCGTCCGGGAGCAGGACCGCGCCAGGCGCGATCGCGTTCACCCGCAACCGTGGCCCGAGAAGCTTCGCCATCGCGCGTGTAATGTGCACCACCCCCGCCTTCGACGCCCCGTGGGGAATGTAGCCCGTCCATGACTCGAACGCGGCGAGATCGGCGATGTTGATGATGATGCCCCCGTCCCTCATGCGCGGCGCGGCGGCCTGCGCGCAGAAAAACGGCGCGCGGAGGTTGAGCGCGAACATCTCATCCCACACCCGCTCGGTCACCTCGCCGAACGGCGTCCGGATCATCACGGCGGCCGAGTTGACGAGCACATCCAGGGAGCCGAGGCGGTCCACGGCCTCGGCGATGAGCCGGCCGGGTGCCTCCGCTTTTCCAAGATCGGCCTGGATGGTGAATGCGTCCCCGCCCGCATCCACGATCGCCTGCACGGTCTCGTGCGCGCCGCGCTCGGTCTGGTGGTAGTGCACCGCGACGCGCATGCCGCGCCCCCCGAGCGCGACGGCGATGGCGCGGCCGACGCGACGCCCCGCACCGGTGACCAACGCCGTGCGCGGCGGCCCGCTGCCGCGATCAGCCGATCGCGGCGACGATGTCATTGGGAGCGGGCGCACCCCGTGCGGCGAACGCGATGGTCCCGTCGGCGCGAATTCCGTAGACGGTGCGCTGAATGCCGCGGCCATCGGGCTTCACCACGTGATACGCCGCGGAAAGCACGCGATCGGGATCGCTGAGCAGGGGAAAGGGAAGTCCCAGCTTGCGCGCGTAGCTCGCGTGACTGTCGATCCCGGCGGGGTTCACGCCCAGCGGCAGTACGTTGCTCCGGCGAAACGTCTCGATCTCATCGCGCACGGCGGAGAGCTGGCGGTTTCAGCCAGGGGTGTTGTTGCCGGGGTAAAAGAAGAGTGCGACGTGCCCGCGAGCCAACAGCTCGCTCAAGCGATACGTCACACCGTCGCTGCCGGTCGCGGTGAAGTCGGGCGCCTGCATCCCGACGCGAAGCGGTGTCTCGTTCACGCGACTCGCTCCGAGGTTGCGCGCTCGCGGACGAGCGCATCCTGGCGTTCGAGCCAGGCAAACGGGACGCGCATGCTGCCGATCGTCCGCGGTCCCTCGGCCGATCCATGCCAGTCCGATCCGCCGCTCGGGACGAGCCCCAGGTAGTCAGCGAGCGTGCCTAACCGCGCAACGTCCTCGACCGTGTGGCTCGGGTGACGGACCTCCACCCCATCGAAGCCCATGCGCTTGAACGTCTCCAGGCGGGAGCGCGATCCATCCGGTCCCGGGTGGGCAATGATGGCGAGCCCGCCCGCCTCGTGCAGCATGTGCACGGCCTCCGCGAGGGGAAGCCGCTGCTTGGGCACGTACGCGGGGCGGCCGCTTCCGAGGAGGCGGTCGAAGGCGTCGCGATGGTCCTTGGCCCATCCGTTGGCGATGAGGACCCGCGCGATGTGCGGGCGGCCCACGGCACCGTCACCCGCCTCGAGCCACACGGCGTCCATCTCGACGGGGAAGCCAAGCGCGCGCAGCTTCTCGACGATCTGCGTCGCCCGAACGCGGCGCGTCGCGCGCAAGGCCACCAACCGCTCCTCCAGCCCGCTGAGCCGCGTGACGTGGAGGCCGAGCACGTGATGCTCCCGGTCACCCTCGTGCGCGCTGAGCTCGATCCCGGCGACCACGCGCACACCCAGCGCGTCGCCCGCGACCCGGGCCTCGGCGACACCCTCGACGGTATCGTGATCGGTGAGCGCGATCGCGGCCAGTCCCGCCGCGCGAGCCGCCGCGACCACCGCGGCGGGCGCGAGCACGCCATCCGACGCAGTGGAGTGCATGTGCAGGTCGACGAAGCGCTCGGCGCTGCTCTCCGGGCCCGGCACGCCGCTCACGGCGCGTAGCCTGCCTCGGGCGAGGTGAAGCTCGGCTGGGAGAAGTCGAACAAGCGCCGCAGCTCGGCCTCGGACATTTCCGCTAGCGATTGCTCACGCGATCGCGCGCCCTGCGGCGAATAGCGAGTCACGCGCACTTCGCGATCGGGCGCGGTGCCTCGCACGAAGATCAGGCCGAATTCGTCCCGGTCATACTGCGTGATGCGGCCGGAGGGATACACGTCCCACGACGTTCCGTCGATCACAACGGTTCTGGATGGCATGTCAGCTGAGCTCCACTTCCTCATAGACCCGCGCCGGATCGAGGAGCCGATCCGGCGCGTTCTCGAGCGCCGAGTCCAGCGTGTCGCGATCGGACGCCTCGACGAACTCGATGAATGCGCCCGGCAACCCGGACTCCTCGAACACCCAATACCGGCAATTGGCATGCTGGTAGTACGTGCGCCGCATTCGCGCCCGTTCCATGTGCTTTTTGCGTTCGGGGGCGGGCACGATCGTCCGCTGCATGGCGAGGGCACGCGTCATCCTCACAACCCCTGTTCAGGAAAGGACTCGATCTCCCGCTTCACGTGCGCGAGGAACTGGTCAGCCACGGCACCATCGATGATCCGGTGGTCGAAGGAGATCGAGAAGAACGAGCAGGTCCGAATCGCGATCGTGTCTTCGCCGTCGGTGCCCGTGATCACCTTCGGACGCTTCTCGATCGTCCCCACGCCCAGAATCGCGACCTGGGGCTGGCTGATGATCGGCGTCCCCATCAGCGACCCGAATATGCCGGGGTTCGTGATCGTGAACGTCCCATCCTGCACCTCGCGCGGGTCGAGCTTCTTGGCCCGCGCGCGAGCGGCGAGATCGTTGAGCGTCTTGGTCAACCCGACGAGGGACAGCTCGTCGGCTTTCTTGATGACGGGAACGATGAGTCCCCAGTCGAGGGCGACCGCCACTCCGATGTTGTACTGCTTGCGATAGATGACGGTGTTGCGCGCCACCGATGCGTTCATCACCGGATACGCCTTCAGCCCTTCGATCACCGCCCTGAGGATGAAGGGCGTGTAGGTGAGCTTCTGCCCGTTCTCGGCCTCGAACCGCGCGCGATGCTTCGCGCGCAACCGCGCCACGCGGGTGAAGTCGATTTCCATGAACGACGTGACGTGCGCCGACGTTCGGCGGGACGCGACCATGTGCTCGCTGATTCGCTGGCGCATCACGGACATCGGCTCGACGACATCGCCCGGCCAGGGCTCCGGCACCGGACCATGGTGCTCTGCCCCGCCCGGGGCGTGCATGGATGGTGCGACGCGCTGCCCGGGGCGCGCACCTCCGCTTTCGAGGTAGCCGAGCAGGTCGCGCTTGGTGACGCGGCCGGCGAGGCCCGTTCCCTGGAGCGCCGCGATCTCGATTCCATGCTCGGCCGCCATCTTTCGCACCAGCGGCGAGCTTCGCGAGCGCAGCCGCTCCTCGAGCGAATTCGCCGGGGCCGGCGCTCGTCCGGTTGGCGCCGGAGTGGAAGGATGCGAGGCCGCACCCGGCTTGCCGGTAGATTCGGTCTTCGGGGGGGGCCCCCCAGCCGCGACGGCCACGCCCGACCGCGCATTGCCGTCGCCGGTCCCCGCGGCCGGAGCCGGAGCGCTGGCCGCCCCAACCGCCGCGCCCTTTTCCGTTTCGAGCCGCGCCACCACCGTCTGCACCGGGACGGTCTGCCCCTCCGTCACCAGTATCTCCGCCAGCACTCCCGCCGACGGCGCCGGAATCTCGGCGTCGACCTTGTCGGTGGAGATCTCGAAGATCGGCTCGTCGCGCTTCACTTCGTCTCCCACCTTCTTCAGCCAGCGAGAGAGCGTGCCCTCAGCGATGGACTCGCCCATCTGCGGCATGATCACGTCGACTCGTGCCACGACTAGCTCCTCTCCGTTGGATCGCTGGCGTCGCGATCGGACCGCAATCTCAGCACGATCGCCACCGCCAGCGACAGCCCGCCGATAACACCGCACGGCAGTACGAATGACCAAATGTCGCACGCCGGAAAACCCTGCGGAGGCGTGCACCCGCGAACCGAACCCACGATCTTCGCCGCCGCCGCCCCGATCATGCCGCCCGCGAAGAACCCCGGAATCGCGAACAGACAGCCAATGGCGTAGCGCGGCGTTCCGCCCCGCGTCACCTCAGTACGCCGCGAGCTTCCGCGCCACCGCGACGATGTCCGTCGTCTGCGGCAGCACGTAGTCCTCGAGCGGGGGCGAATACGGCAGCGGAACGTCGGCCGCGGTCACGCGCAAGATGGGCGCATCCAGCCACTCGAATGCCTGCTCGTTGATCCGCGCGGCCACCTCCCCCGCCACACCACCGGTGCGCGTGTCCTCATGCACCACCATCACGCGGTTCGTCTTGCGCACCGTCTCTACGATCGCGGCATCATCCATCGGCAGCAACGACCGAAGATCGAGGATCTCCACCGAGAGCCCGTCCTCCTTCTCGAGCTGCTCGGCGGCCTCGAGCGCTTTCCACACCGTCGCCGCGTACGTGATGATCGAAAGGTCCTTTCCCGCACGCGCGACACGCGCCTTGCCGATCGGAACGACGTGATCGCCGCCGGGAAGATCCTCCTTGATCCGCCGATACAGGTACTTGTGCTCGAAGAACAGGACGGGATCATCGTCGCGGATGGCCGCCTTCAGCAGTCCCTTGGCATCGCTCGCGGTCGCCGGATAGACGATCTTGAGTCCCGGCGTGTGCAGGAACGCCGCTTCGGGGTTCTGGGAATGAAAGGGCCCCCCGCGCACGTAGCCGCCGCTCGGCCCACGCACCACGATCGGGCACGGCAGCATGGCGCGGTACCGCGAGGTCGCGACGTAGTTCGTGAGCATGTCGTAGGCGCACGAGATGAAGTCGATGAACTGCATCTCCACGACCGGACGCATGCCCATGTGCGCGGCCCCGGCCGCTGCCCCCACGAACCCGGCTTCGGAGATCGGCGTATCGATCACGCGGTTCTCACCGAAGCGATCGAGCAGGCCGTCCGTGACCTTGAACGCGCCTCCGTACGCGCCGATATCCTCTCCGAGAATGAACACGCTTTCGTCGCGCTCCATCTCCTCGAAGAGCGCCTGACGAATCGCTTCGAGATAGGTCGTTTCAGCCATTGAACGTCCCCCACCCCGCCGCACGCTCGTGTGCCGCGACGGCGCTGCGCACGCCGGCGCGATACCAGAGCGGCTCGACGCGGGCGGGCTCCGCGTAGATACCGGCGAGCGCGTCGGTCGGCTCGGGCATTGGTGACGCGTCCGCGGCGTCGGTGGCGGCATCGATCTCATCCGTCACCCGCGCCTCGATGGCGGCGAGCTCGGCATCATCGAACTCGAGCTCGGCCGTCAACACGCGCCGGTACCGATCGAGTGGATCGTTCTCCCGCTCCCACCGGTCGATTTCCCCCGCGGGCACATACGACTGATTGTCATGCTCCGCGTGGCCCTTTCGCCGGTACGTCATGAGCTCGATGAGCGTGACGCCTTCGCCGCGCCGTGCGCGATCGACCGCCGCTTTCGTCACGTCGTAGACCGCGAGCACGTCGTTTCCGTCGGCGCGCACGCCCGGGATGCCGTACGCGAGCGCCTTGTCCTTCAGCTCGGTCACCGCGGTCTGCCGGGCCAGGGGCGTGGAGTACGCATAGCCGTTGTTTTCGACGACGACCACCAGCGGACAACGCTGCACGGCCGCGAAGTTGAGCCCCTCATGAAACGCCCCGGTGGAGGTGGCGCCGTCGCCGACGTAGACCAGCCCGACACGCGCTTCCCCACGCAGCTTGAACGACAGCGTCACCCCGGTCATGACCGGCACCATGTCCCCCAGGTGCGAGATCTGTCCGATGAAGCCGCGGTCGAGGTCGCCGTAGTGAATGTTGAGCTCGCGTCCACGCGTCGGCGAATCCCCCTTGGCCATATACTGGCGGATGATCTCGACCGGCCTCGCGCCTTTCACGAGCATCGAGCCGAGATTTCGGATGAGCGGGGAGAGCACATCACGCCGCTCGAGGGCAAAGGCGCTGCCGACGGCGTCCGCCTCCTGCCCTAACGAGCGAAACAGCCCGCCGATCACCTTCGTCTGGCGATAGAGGTTGACGAGCCGCTCCTCGAGCGACCGCGTGAGGCGCATCCAGTAGTACAGCGCGAGCTGGTCGTCGCGGCCAAGGCGGGTCGAGGGCCGAGGGCCATGGGCCGAGCGGTCACGCGAAGCGCGCCCTTTCGCCGTCGCCCGTGGCCCCTGCCCCCTGGCCCCTGGCCCCGCCCTCCGAGCCATCAGTAGGCCGCCGTCAGCTGGTGCGACGGGTCCGCCTGGCGATGCACGCGCACGAAAAACCGCTTCACGTTGCGATCCAGTCGGCTCTCGCCCATCTGATCGGTCTCGGCCTCGATGAAGGTGTAGTGGCCACCCTCCGGACGTGCCGACAACCTCAGCGTGCCAAGCTCCCCGGTGAACGTGCGCGACCGGGCCGAGGTTGCCTGACGGGTGAGGTTGAGGGTCGGGAAGTACGCGTCCGCGGCCTCGAGCACCACCGCCGGGTCGAGGTGCGTGCGGTGGTAGTGCCTCATTGTCCCGTGTCTCCAGGAAACGCCGGCGCCTCCGGACGAATGTCCTGGCGCCAATCCACCCGCTCCAGCCGGCTGGCGGAGTCCCTCCGGAACTCGAGCGCCATCGCCCAGTTGCCGGCGGTGACGAAGCTCATGTTGGCGGTGTAGGTCCCCACCTGCTCCGCGGCAGCCAGCCCATCCCATACCGTGCGCCGGTCCGGATCGTCGGGGCCGGCGTTGCTCGCGAAGATGCGCCCCTCGCCTCCCTCGATCGGCTGCTTGGTCTCGCGGTCACTGACCACGACCGTGTACTTCGTCTGCTCGCGCGCGCGCGGAGGCAGCGGGTCTGCCGTGACGCGGAATGAGTAGCTGTCCGTGTCGAGCCGCAGCGCGAACTGTTGGGGCTCGGGCCGACACGCGACCGCGGCCAGCGCCACCGCGGTGAGCACGAATCGCCGGAAATGCCTCACGAGGGATAGTACTCCAGGCCAAGGTGCGTGATCTGGTCCTCGCCCATGAGATGCCTGAGCGTGTTCTTGAGCTTCGTCTGCTGAATGAACAGGTCGTGCTCGGGTTGCAGCCCCTGCGCCGCCATGGGGCTCTTGAAGTAGAACGACAGCCACTCTTGGATCCCCTTCATGCCGGCGCGCTGCGCGAAATCCATGAACAATGCCAGGTCGAGCACGATCGGCGCCGCGAGGATCGAATCCCGACAGAGGAAGTTGACCTTGATCTGCATCGGGTACCCCATCCACCCGACGATATCGATGTTGTCCCAGCCTTCCTTGTTGTCGCCGCGCGGCGGGTAATAGTTGATGCGCACGACGTGCGAGAAGCCGTTGTACAGATCCGGATAGAGCTCCGGCTGCAGGATGGTGTGCAGCACGCTGAGCTTCGACTCCTCCTTCGTCTTGAACGACGCCGGATCGTCGAGCACCTCGCCATAGCGATTCCCCAGGATGTTGGTCGAGTACCATCCCTCGAGGCCGAGCATGCGCGCCTTGAGTCCGGGGGCGATGACGGTCTTCATCCAGGTCTGCCCCGTCTTGAAGTCCTTGCCGCAGATCGGCACACCGCGCGCAATCGCCAGCTGGAGGAGCGCCGGCGTATCGACGGTGAGATTCGGCGCCCCATTCGCGAACGGCACCCCTTCCATGATCGCCGCCCATGCGTACAGCATCGAGGGAGCAATCGCCTCGTCGTTCCGGTCCATGGCCTTCTCGAACTGCTCGATGGTCGCATGCTGGGGCCCCGCCTTGATGTACACCTCGGTGGAGGCACACCACACCATCACGAGCCGATCCAGCTTGTGCTTTGCCTTGAAGTCCCGAATGTCCTGGCGAAGCTGCTCGGCGAGGTCACGCTTCGACTTCCCCTTCTTGACGTTGGTGCCGGAGAGCCGGGAGACGTACTTCTGGTCGAACACCGCCGGCATGGGCTTGATGGCAGCGAGGAAATCGGCGATCGGCTCGAGATCCTTTTCCTGCAGCACGCCCGCCTTGCGAGCGGCGGTGAGCGCATCGTCCGGGATCGGATCCCATCCGCCGAACACGAGATCATCGAGGCGGGCGAGTGGAACGAACTCCTTGATGAAGGGCGAGCGCTTGTCGGTGCGCTTCCCAAGGCGAATGGTCGCCATCTGCGTGAGCGAGCCGATCGGCTTGGACAGGCCGCGGCGGATGCTCTCGACCCCGGCGATGAACGTGGTGGCGACCGCGCCGAGGCCTGGCGTGAGCACGCCGAGGCGGCCGGTCGCGGGCCGCGGAGCGGGACGATTGCCGGCGCGAGAGGAAGCCTGCACGAACGCGATCTCCTTGAGTGCGGCGCGCCGCTGTCGAAGCGCGCGGGAGGGTCGAGAGCGAGCCGCCGCGGAGCGCGGCGGCGCGTGAGGAGCACGTCACAAGTGACGATGGCACAACGGGCTGGAGAGGATCGCTCTCCAGCCCGTTAACCTAGCTTCCCCCTCTCGGGCGAGCAACCCGCGATCAGGGTACCTGCCACGCGTATGTGCCGCTCAGCGTGACATCGGCGCGCGAGTACGTCCGCGGCGTGGTGCTCACCGTCGACGCCTCCAGCGTCACTACCGAGCCCGACGGAACGTTGGCGACGGGGAGATTCTGCGTGCTGTTGCTGCTCACCTGACCGACGAAAATCCGTTGCCCGCCGTGCACCACGTACACGTTGAGCTGGCTGCTGGTGTTGTTCGTGAGATGAATGGCAACGTCACTCTGCGGCTGCGCGCCGGTGGAGACCTCCACCTGGCGCTGGCCGCAGGCGGTGATCGACAGCGTCGAAGCGAAAAGCAACGCGGCGAAGAGCGCCTTCATGATTGCCTCCTTGATGGTTCGCGGGCCCGTCCGGCGGGAACCGTCTCGGTCGGGCATGGGGTGCAGCCACACAGCCCTATACAAATACCGTGCTCGCTCCCTGGCCGATGCGCCAGCGCGCATTCCGCGCCACGCCGCGCCTCCATAGATTCACCGCCGCACTCCCTCAGGGGTCCCGAACCCGCCACCCGTTTCGCGACGGCGGTCATGCCAGCACTGCGCCACCTTTCATCATGCAGACCGTGCCTCGTGGCTGCCGCGGTCGCGCTCCTCATCGGGTGCGCCGGGGCCGGTGCGCCACCGACCGCGGGCCCGGGCCCCGCCGCCGGCGCGCATCCCCTGTCGTGGTCGACGCCGCTTCCTTCGCGCGATCGCGCATGGGTGGAACGAACTCTCGCGCGCATGACCCCGCGCGAGCGCGTCGCCCAGATGGTGATGGTATGGGTGCTCGGCGACTACGCTCACGTCGACGATAGCACCTTCGCCGAGGTTCGTCGGGCCGTCTCGGACGATCGCATCGGCGGCGTCATCATGTCCCTCGGCTCGCCGATCGAGGTGGCGTCGAAGGTCAACTCGCTTCAACGCATCGCGAGCGTGCCGCTCCTCGTCGCCTCGGATCTCGAGCCCGGACTGGGGCGTCTGGTCGGCGGCACGTTCGTGCCGACGCTGATGAGCGCGGGGAGCGCCACCGTGTTCCCCAGCAACATGGCGATCGCAGCCACTGGCGACGTCACCGATGCCACCGAGGCGGGCAGGATCATCGGACGAGAGGCGCGCGCGGTGGGAATCCACATCGCGTTCGCGCCCACGGTCGACGTCAACAACAATCCGGCGAACCCCGTCATCAATACGCGGTCGTTCGGCGAGAATCCGCAGCGGGTCGCCGAGTTGGCGGCGGCCTTCGTGCGCGGACTGCAGTCGGAGGGCGTCGCCGCCACCGCCAAGCATTTTCCGGGGCATGGGGATACCGACACGGATTCCCACCTGGCGCTCCCCGTCGTGCGCTCGGACGCGGCGCGGCTCGCAGCGGTGGAGCTCGTTCCCTTTCGGGCCTCGATCGCCGCGGGGGTGGTGGGCGTCATGACCGCGCACATCGCGCTCCCCGCCGTGGGCATCGACAGCAGCCCGGCGACGCTCGAGCCTCGCATCATGACCGAGCTGCTGCGCGATTCGCTGGGGTTTCGCGGACTCACCGTCACCGACGCGCTGCGCATGCAGGCGGTGGGAAAGGGCTACACGCCGGAGCAAGCGGCCGTGCTCGCCGTGCAGGCCGGCGCCGACATTCTGCTCTCCCCCGCTGACGTCCGGAAGACGATCGACGCCGTGACCGCGGCCGTGGAACAGGGCAGCATCACGCCGGCGCGCATCGAGCGGTCGGTGCGTCGCATTCTGGAGCTCAAGGCTCGCACCCGGGCCGCCCGGCACCCGCTCGTTCCGCTGGATTCGCTGCGGCACATCGTGGGCGCGCCAGCGCATTGGGCGGTGGCGCGCGACATTGCCGCGCGCGCCGTTACGCTGTTGCGCGACAGCGCCGCGCTGGTGCCTGCCCCGCGCGACGGGCGGCTCGCGGTCGTGACCTACGCGCCCGAGCTCGATGTGACGGCCGGCCGTGCGTTCGCCGCCGAGCTGCGGGCGTTGGCGCCGCAGACGACGGTGGCTCGCATCGATCCGGCGACGTCGGCGGCGGAGCTCGACTCCATCGCCGCGCGTATCCGTGGCGCGGATCGTATCGTCATCACGACGCACGTCCGGACCATTGAAGGCGCTGGGCGGTTCGCCGTGTCGCCGACTGTTTCGTCGTGGATCGACACGCTCGCGACGCGGGAGCGGGTGATCGTGGTCGCCAACGGGAATCCATACGTCATCGCGCAATTTCCTCGGATCGGGAGCTACGTCGTGACCTACGGCATCGACGCGTCACTGGAGCGGGCGGCCGCTCGGGCGATCGCCGGAATGGCGCCGATCACCGGCAGGGCGCCAATCTCACTGCCCGGGTTCTTCGTGGAGGGCGATGGCTTGCGTCGTGAGGCAGCGCCGTGACGGCGCCGCGTGGCGGCGCCGCGCCCCTTTTGCTCGCGCTGCTCTGCGCCTGCGCCACTCCGCCGCGGCCAGCGGTCGTGCCTGAGCCGGCCGGGCCAGGTCGCGTCGTGCGCGACTCGGTGGCCAGCGTGCTCGATCGCGCGCTCGCCGACAGCGCGTTTCCGGGCGCGATCGGCGTCGTGGGCACGCGCGATGGGGCGCTGACGTCGTATGCGGTCGGAAGGATCGACTGGGCGCCCACGGCCCCCGCGCCCGACGCGCGTACCCTGTGGGACCTGGCGTCGCTGACGAAGGTCGTCGGCATGACCACGGCGATGATGCAGCTGGTCGAGCAGGACCGGGTGGAGCTCGATGCGCCAGTCGCCCGGTATCTGCCCGAGTTCACCGGCGAGGGCAAGGACCGGGTGACCATTCGCCACCTGCTGACGCATTCCTCGGGCTTGCCGTCGTGGCGACCGCTCTACAAGGAAGCCGCCGCGCCCGACACGGCGATCGCGATCGTGCTCGCCACGCCGCTCGACACGGTGCCGGGGGCCCGCATGGTGTACAGCGATCTCGGCGCGATCCTGCTCGGGAAGGTCGTCGAGCGGGTGAGCGGCGAGCCGCTCGACGCCTACCTCGCGCGGCACGTGTTCGGGCCGTTAGGCATGACCTCGACGATGTATCGCCCCGACCCATCGCTTCGCGATCGCGTGGCACCGACGGAATTCGATCCCTGGCGCCAGCGGCACGTTCGGGGGGAGGTTCACGATGAGAACGCCTTCATGCTCGGCGGCGTCTCGGG
>DATBIU010000137.1:0-11113 GCA_036556765.1 Gemmatimonadaceae bacterium
CCGCTACGATCTCGTTCGGCCTCGTCTCGGTTCCGGTCAACCTGTACTCGTCCTCGGAATCGAAGAGCAGCGTGTCGTTCAACATGCTTCACAAGAAGTGCAACACGCGGCTCAAGCAGCAGTACACCTGTCCGAAGGACAACGAGATCGTCGGACGTGACGAGACCGTCAAGGGATACGAGTTCGCGAAGGACCAGTACGTGGTCTTCACGGCCGAGGAGCTGAAGGCGCTGGACGAGAAGGCGACGGGGATGATCGAGGTCGTCGAGTTCGTCCCGCTCGACAAGGTGGACCGGGAGTACGTCGACAAAGTGTATTATCTGGGCCCCGATAAGGGAGGGGATCGCGCGTATCGCCTGCTGTGCGAGGCCCTTCGTGAGACCGGTCGTGCCGCGCTCGGTCAGTATGCCGCGCGTGGCGGCCAGAGCCTCGTCCTCCTGCGTCCGCTCAACGGCGTCCTCGCGATGGAGCAGCTCAAGTATGCGGACGAGGTGCGGAGTCCCGCCGAGGTGACGATTCCGGCCGGTGAGGTGAAGCCGGCGGAG
Source organism: Gemmatimonadaceae bacterium (assembly GCA_036556765.1). Classification (GTDB taxonomy): domain Bacteria; phylum Gemmatimonadota; class Gemmatimonadetes; order Gemmatimonadales; family Gemmatimonadaceae; genus JAICNG01. Next base: position 546 of record DATBIU010000137.1, read on the forward strand.
CTGGCGCTCGCCAAGCAGCTCATCGAGCAGCTCGTCAACGAATCCTTCGAGCCGCAGAAGTACAAGGACACGGTGCGCGAGCGCGTGCTCGAGGCGATCCAGCGCAAGGTCGATGGGCAGGACATCACGTCCGACGTCCAGCCGGATTCGAGCGGTAAGATCCTCGATCTCATGGAAGCGCTCAAGGCGAGCCTCGCCAAGACGAAGCCCGACGAAGAGGCCAAAGCGGGGCGCATGGTGTCATGAGGCTGCTCGCGGGGACGAGCGGATACGCCTTCAAGGAGTGGAAGGGCTCGTTCTACCCCGAGGACCTGAAGAGCGACGACTGGCTCGGCTATTACGCGTCCAGGTTTCCGACCGTCGAGATCAACAACACGTTCTACCGGCTGCCGAAGGAGAGCGTGTTACGCGAGTGGGCGGCGCAGGTGCCCGAGCACTTCACGTTCGCGATCAAGGCGAGCCAGCGCATCACGCATTTTGCGCGGCTCAAGCCGGAGTGCGCGGACACGGTCGATTTTCTCCTGCGGAATACCGCCACGCTCGGGAGCCGGTTGGGCCCGATTCTGTTCCAGCTGCCGCCGAACATGCAGAAGGACACGGCGCGCCTGCGCGGATTCCTTGGCCTGCTGCCCTCGGACCGCAAGTTCACGATCGAGTTCCGGCACGAGAGCTGGTTCGACGAGGATGTCTTCGCTGCGATGCGGGAGCACGACGTGGCCATGTGCGTCGCCGAGCAGGCGGACTTCAAGTGTCCGATTCACGCGACGGCCACGTGGGGGTATCTCCGGCTCCACCGACCCGACTACGACGATGGAGCGTTAGGCGACTGGGCACGATGCGTGGCCGACCAGACGTGGAGCGAGGCGTACGTGTTCTTCAAGCATGATGAGGACGCGGGCGGCGGCTCGGGGCCGACGGCGGTGAGCGCCTTCGTGAAGGCCTGCGCGGCGTAGTCTCAGCGCTGTCGAGGCGGGAAAGGCGCGTCGAGGGTGTATGGCATTGCCGCCATGCACCCTTTCGCATGTGCGGTTCGTGGCGCTCGGCTGTCATTACCTATGTATTGACAAGTAGCCCTTGCGAGTGCACCGTTGGAAAGACGATGAGCTCCAAATCCGAGCATCTTCAGATCCGGGTGACGGCACGCCAGAAGGCGATGCTCAAACAGGCCGCTGCCGCCGCCGGCCAGGACGTATCGACGTACGTCCTCGCCCGCGCCATCCCGGATGTCCGCCTCACATTCGCCGAGTTGCTTGGCGCGCTCCGACGCGCCGAAGACCACCGCTATGTGCTCGCCGAGCTGAACGACTTTCTCGCCACGCTCGCGCCGTCGGAGTTTCGTGGCGCCGTCGAGACAGCCGACGTCGGCGGGCTCTCGCCATTCCTCGCGAACTACGTCGCCGCGATGGTGGAGCAGGGTTCGCACCTCAAGGGCATTTCGGCGCCGCCCTGGACGCGCGAGGTCGCACCGTTGCGCGCTCCCTGGTTCGCCACTCCGATGAACGCCTTGCGCTTCCATCTCCTTCGCGCGTCGCCGGTTGCATTCAAGCGGAGAAACCTCTTCGTCGACGCGTCGGTGGGAGCGCGCGTCTGATGCGAGACTGGCATGGCTGAGGCATCCGGGCTCACACGAGCGGACATCAGGCGACTCTTCGATGCACTGAACGCCGAGTTGGCGAAGACGCAGGCCGAAGGCGAGATCTATCTCGTCGGCGGCGCCGTGATGTGTCTCGTCTTCGACGCGCGCGCCGCCACACGGGATGTGGACGCCTACTTCAGGCCGACGAAGCTCCTTCGGGAGGCAGCCGCGCGCGTCGCCGCGAAGGAAGGAGTACCGGAGAGATGGCTCAACGATGCGGTGAAGGGGTACCTGAGCCCTCGTGGGGAGTTCGATCATTATCTCGAGCTGTCTCACCTGCGCGTATTCACTGCGCGTCCCGAGTATTTGCTCGCGATGAAGTGTGTGGCGATGCGGCTCGGCGAGGAGTTTCGCGACCTGGACGATGTGCGCTACCTCCTTCGGTATCTGAACGTCACGACGGTCGATGCAGCGCTCGAGATCGTCAGCCGCTATTTCGATGAGCGACTGCTCGCTCCGAAGACCCGGCTCGCGTTAGAGGAGCTCCTCCCCGGCGATCGCGGTTGACGCGCGGCGCTGTGTACTCCGCCCGTTCGCGTGCGATGTGAAATGATGGCGAGCGGATGCGCGTGATGATGATCCGCACAATAAAGCGGGTATGCTCGACCCAATGGGCCTCGTGCGCACCACCGTCAACATCGAGCACCCGGCTCGCCGCGACACCGCGGTCGAGCTCGCTGACGTCATCGTCGACACCGGCAGCGAGTACAGCTGGATCCCGCAGCCGGTGCTGGAGTCGATCGGCCTGGTGCCGGAACGCCGCGTCGAGTTCGTCACCGCCGACGGACGACAGATCGAGCGTGCGGTCGGCTTCGCCAACATCGCCGTCTCCGGAACAGCCGCACCGGACCTCGTCGTGTTCGCGGAGCGGGGCGACCTCATCCTGGTTGGCGCGCGCACCCTCGATGGCCTCAACCTGCGCATCGACCTCCGAAGCCGCACGCTGGTATCGGCGGGACCGGTCGTCGCCGCGGTCGCCCTAGCGCGCGACGCGAGCGATGCGCTCGAGCCAGCTCCGGCTCGCGTCGCCGATCTCCGCCATCACCTCGGCGTCCGTTCTCCCCGATGACTTGAGCACGTGAAAGCTGTGGTCGGCCCCTTCGAGCCAGTGCATCGTCCAGCTCGGCCCCACGCGCCCGAGAACCGCCTCCATGAGGTCGCGCCGGCAGAGCGCATCACGGGTCCCGTTGAGGCACAGCACCGGAACGTGGATTTTTGGCAGGTGTGCATCGCGCAGCTGATCGGGCTTCCCCGCCGGATGCAACGGATACGCGAGCAACAGCAGCCCGTCGCACGCGAAGCCATCGGCCGCCAGCATCGATGCCGCACGTCCTCCCATCGAGCGGCCGCCGAGGATGAGGGTCTCGGGACGAAGCACTTCACGAACGTGCGCGACCACCCCCTCGATCGTCGTCTTCAACACCGGCATCGGGTCCGGCCGGCCGCTGCGCTTTTCCTTGTACGGAAAGTTGAAGCGCACGACGTCCACGCCCCGCTCTCGCAACACGCGCGATACCGACAGCACGCCGCGGTCGCTCATGTTCCCACCGGCCCCGTGCGCGCAGATGAACACCACCGGCGAATTCGCCGAATCGTGCTCGGCCGTCACCGCATCGGCGCCCACCGCCACGCGCCACGTCATGCCATCGCTTTCGGCACGAGTCCCATCTCGTCGAGAAAGCGGTGCCCGCCACCGGGGCGTCCGGCGCGCGACTGTACGTGCGTCAGCACGATGCGCTCCTTCACGCGCGTCATCCCGACGTAGAGCAGGCGCCGCGCCTCCTCTACTTCCTCCGCCGTAGCCTCCCGGCTCGCCGTGCGGCCTGGCAAGTGCGCGTCCTCCGAGCCCACGATGTACACGCGCGAGAACTCCAGCCCCTTCGTGGCGTGTAGCGTCAGCAGGTTCACGCGCCCGCGCTCCGGCTCGTGCCCGTCGTACTTCGAGAGCACGACGGACTCGAGAAACGCGAAGATCTGCGCCTGAAGTGACGGGGCGGAAATGCCGTCGATGAGGCGCCGCAGCCGCGGCAGCGCCGCCGGATACAGCTCCTCGGCCGTCTTGTCGGCGCGGATCTTCATCATGAGCCGCTGGCCACCTAACGCCTCGATCACCTCGTCCACGCTCGGTACGGCCTCGTTGCCGACTGCCTCGCTCTCGTAGAACTCCAGGCTGCCGCTGTACCGGCCGAGCGCGAATGGCCGAGCGAAGTCCCGGAACATCACTGCTTCCGGGCAGAGTGTTTTCTCATCGCACAGGGCGAGCGCGACGCCGAGGTGGCCAAGGAGCTGCAGCAACGCGCTCTTTCGCGCGCGAACGCGCTTGGCCTCATCGAGCTTCACGACGACGTGCGCCAACGCGCGGGCGTCGTCGAGCGCGCGGTGCGAGCGTCCAGGATCGATTCCGAAGGTGCGCGCCAGGTTGAGGAGGGTGTGGCTGGTGGAATACAGGTCGCACGCGAGCGGGAGCGTGTCGTAGGTGCAGAGGTCGAACCGGGCGCCCATCTCGCGAACCACGCGCTTCAGAATGCGAAAGTCGTACTCGTAGCCGTTATGCGCCGTGACGACGTCGCTTCCGCAGAAGCGGCGAAAGTGCGCCCACACGTCCTCGAACCGCGACGCACCCTCCACGTCGGCGTCCCGGATGCCGTGAATCTCGGTCGACTTCGCCGGAATGGGCCCGCGCGGTTTCACCAGCGCCGTGAATACGTCGCACGGCTGTCCTCCACGCACCTTCACCGCGGCGATCTCGACGATCTCCGCCGTTTCCGGATCTTCGCTCGTCGCTTCCAGGTCGATGGCGGTGAAGTCGAGGAATGGCTGCCCGAAGTCGGCGCTCTCCAGCAGCTGCGCCGCCTTGAACAGCCCGAGCGGAAGGCCGAGCGTCTTGCAGTCGTTAGGGGAGATGCGCTCCGATCGCGGCACCAGGACGTTGCCGACGTGCACCTCCCCGAAGCCGATGCCGAGGAGCATCGCCCTGAGCGGGATTGCGACGCCACCGGCAACCGGGAGGCAGATCGCGGCTCGCCGCGTGCGGGCGTCGCGCAGCCGCTCGGCGAGTGCGACGACCTCGGGGGTATCCACGGGGTCGCTGAGCTCATCGTGGCGGTCCTCGAGCACCGACCGGCGATGCCCGACACGTTGGGACAGAAGATCGTTGATCAACGGGGCGAGCGCGCTGTGCCGGCACCCGATCGCCTGAAGGTTCCGCCACTGCGACAGGGCGCGGTGCACCTGACGTCCCTCCTCGCCCGCGCGGGACACCTGGGCGGCGATGTGAAACAGCCGGGGCAGCAGCTCCTGCTTCGCTTCTTCGGCGCCCACGCGCGCCTGGTCGAACAACACCCGCGACAGCACCGCCTCGAAGAACGCATCCCGGTGAACGGGATCGTTCGGGGACGCGATCACGCGCAGGGCAGCGATGACGTAGCCGACGACCGGATCCTCGGCCAGCGCGCGACCGCGTGCGAGCCGGCAGGGGATGCCCGCATTGAGAAACGCGATCTCGAGTGCCTCGCCCATCTCGTTCGTGCGATAGAGCACGGCGATCTCTCCCCAGTCGTGCCCGCATTCATCGTGGTCACGTCGAATGTCGCGCACGAGCCAGTCGCGCTCGGCCTCGTCGGTGGGGAACGACAGGGCGAGTGGCGGGAAGGGTGACCGGCGATACGCCTGTGGCGGCGGCAGGTCGTCGAACATCTGTGGGTTCATCGACACGAGCCGCCGCGCCAGGTCGAACACCTCGCGCGGGCAGCGGCGGTTCTCGTCGAGGCGAATCTTGCGCGCCACGCCGAAGTCGTTGAGCAGTCGCCTGAAGACGGCCGGATCGGCGCCGGCGAAGGAGTAGATCGACTGTTCGTGGTCGCCCACCGCGAACAGGTGCTGATGCACGCGCGCCAGCTCGCGAATGACGCGATACTGCACCGGATTCAGATCCTGGAACTCATCGACGAGGACGACATCCCACCGCGCCCGAACCGCACTCGCCTCCGCCGTGCGCTCGAGCAGCTCGGCGGCCTTCAGCACGAGCATGTCGAAGTCCACCATCTTCCGCTGACGCAGGTACCGCTCGTAGCGCTCGAGGATGCCGTAATGCTCGTGGCGCGCGAGCGGAGCTCCGCGAAAGCGGTTGGCGCTGAACTGGGTGAGCAGCCCGCGATGCCATGGCTTGGGCCCCTCGAGGCGACGGAGGACGCTGAGCTGGTAGTCCTCATCGGCGATCCCGAATCCGGGCGGCAGCCCCACGCGACCGGCATACTCGCGGAGCAGCTCGGCGCAGAAGGCGTGGATGGTGCCCGACCGCACCGAGCCCCCCTGGTCGCCTAACGTCCGCTCGAGGCGGTGCGCGATCTCATCGGCGGCCTTGTTGGTGAACGTGAAGGCGCAGATGCGGGCCGGCGAGATGTCGCCTTGCTCGATGAGAAAGCGAATTCTCTCGATGAGGCAGAACGTCTTGCCCGCGCCCGGCCCCGCGAGCACCAGCAGCGGGCCGGGGGCAGCCTCGATGGCCTCACGCTGCGAGCTGGACGGGGAGGGTGCGGGAGACGGCGCGCCGGTCACTGGGGGCTCGTGGACGGCGCGAGAGACGGTCGCCATCCGGGAAAGTTGGCCTACGGGCCGCTACCGCGACAGCCTCACCGAATCTTCCAGGCCACCCCGAGCTCGAGCGACGACAGCTCCTCCAGCCGTCGCACCTGGTTTCGCGCCGGGAAGTCGAAGCGCTCCAGGCCGTAGCGGATGGTGGCCGTCAGACGACCCGCCGTGTACTCCAGCGCGCTGTGCGCAGCCACGGCGAGAGCCGGTCGCGAGACACCGCTCACACTCACCCACGGCATGATCGACAGCCCCGCCGAGAGTCGCAGCGCGTCATCGAGCATCACGTGACGGCCCTGAAGGCCCACTTCCCCCCACACCCAGCGCTGTGCCGCGAGTGAGGATTCGTACCGCCGCACGACGACGCCGCTCTCCAGGGCGATCCAGCCACTCACGGGAAGACTGAGGACCAGGCTCGCCTCCCCGACGTCGCGATCGAAGGCGGACTGCTCGTTAGCCCCTAACGAGCCGGCGCGGAGCGCGGCGCGGGCCTCGAGTGCCTGCCAGGGCAGAACCGTCGTGGCCGACAGGCCGAACATCGTGCCTGAGGATCGCTCGAGCCCGGCCCCTGCCGTCACGCGGTGCTCCGCGAGCGACATCGAAAGGCCGGTCGTCACCGGAAGCTGCGCGCGAAGCGACGCAACGCACACGAGGCTCGCGGCGAGCCATACCCATCGGCGCACGGTCACCGGGACTCTCCGCTGACGGGAGTGATGATCATTCGTCCGGCGGCGAGTCGGGCGGCGTTCCGCTCCCGTATCTCGCGGTTGAGACGCACGTGCTCTTCGCGCCGCCGTGCATTCTCGAGCACGTTGCCCGGGATCCCCGAGCCGCGCCGCAGAAACAGGAATGTCGCGATGCCGCCCGAGGCACTCACGCTCGCCATCACGAGCGCGTGCTTCCTCGTGCCGCCCAGCTCCCCGCTTCCGATCACGCTCGGCACCGCCACGGCGAATGCGGCCACGGCGAGCCCCGAGGCGAGGCGCGAGCGCGCGATCGAAGGCGGTCGCCGCTCGGGCAGCAGCGAGCTGGCATCGAAGACGAGCGAGTCCTCGAGGGCTTCGTGATCGTATGCGACGTCGAATCGCAACAGGAGCGTGTCGCTCGCGGAGTCGGTCGTCGCGGTGGCCGTGACGTCCAGCTGATAGCGGCCGGAGGGCAGCCGTTGACCCTTCTGGTCGAGCCCATCCCACGGGGATGCGGAGGCGCCTTCGGCGGTCCAGCGGAATTCCGCGACCGGGGCCCCTTCCCCGGCGCGCTTCACGACGGCCTGCACGCGAGCCCGCTGCGTGGTGACGAAGCGCAGCGACACGCCGCCGTGCCCCGGCACGAACGCCGTATCCGACAGCGCTCTCACGCCGACCACGAACGTCCGCTGACGCGCGATCGCGAACAGTTGCCGCTCCTGGGCGGTGAACACCGCGGGGTCGAGATCCACGAACGGGTCGCGCTCGAGCGTCCGTCGAAAGTGCGCGATCGCGGAGTCACGCTGTCCCAGCAGCGCGAACGCCGCCCCGAGGTATTTCATCGCCTGCGCGCGCTCCGTCTCGGTCGCCGCATTGCTCGGCGACACGACCTCGCGCAGCAACGTGACAGCCCGCTCGAGCTGCAACTCCTCGTAGAGGATCACCCCGCGGGTCAACACCTCACCGGGAGTGCGCTGCGCCGCGAGCGGGCGCGTGAGCGCACACACCGCCGCCAGCATCACCAGAGCGCGTCTCATCAGTGCGGGTCCTGTGTCGGCAAGGTGACGCGCGGCAGCGCGGTGATCTCATCGGCGACGACGGTGACCGTCGTGTCGAACGTCCGGTAGCCGGGCGCCGAGATGCGCAGGCGGCGCGCACCCGCGCGCACGGCGGAATCGAGCACCACTCCCTGTCCCAACAGGCGACCGTCAACGCGGATCTCCGCATCGGCGGGGAATACGCGAACGCGGAGGTGGCCAACGGGCTTGCTCTCCGGCGCACGCGACACCGAGTCCGCCGTTCGCGGCGGAGGCGACGCCTTCTCCTCAACCGCCGGCGGCGACATGGGCGGCGCCACGACGATCGCGGCGGGAACCGGCACGGGCGCGGCATCGCGTCGCAGCAGGGCCGCTGCGGCCCCACCCGCCGCGAGCACGATGGCGACGATGAGCACGAGCGCCCAGCGCGACCACGCCGGCGCTGGGGGCGGCACGGCATGCGCGTGCTGCGGGGTGAGTCGTATCGCGCTGGCGAGCGCCGGAAGCGCCGAGATTCCGACGACCGGGATCGGCGCGCCACGCGCGAGATCGCGCAGGTGCGCGAGCCCCTGCTGCTGACTCTCATCGGAGAAGGGCACCGCGTCGACCGCCGCCAGCATCGCCTGCGTGGAGGCGAAGCGATTCTCGGGCTTCTTGGCCAGCGCCCGATCGATCAGCTCGCGCAATGCGACCGGCACATCGAGTCGGGCGTCTCCGAGGTCGGGCACCTGGGTGTAGAAGTGATGATGCATGATTCCGGGGAGCGTTTCGGCCTGGAAGGGCACGCTGCCGGTGAGCATCTGGAAGGCGACGACCCCTAACGAGTACTGGTCGCTCTGCGGTCCGATGCGGCGCGCCGCGCATTGCTCGGGGCTCATGAAGTACGGCGTGCCGACCATCGTCCCGGTCGACGTCAGGCTGGCATCCTCGGCGGCCCGCGCGATGCCGAAGTCCGTGACGACCACCCGCCCATCGCGGTCGACGAGGATGTTGGCGCTCTTGACGTCACGGTGAACGATGCCGCGCTCGTGCGCGTACGCGAGCGCGCTCGTCGCGGCGCGCAGCACCTGGAGCACGACCGGAACGGGGAGTGGGCCCTGCGATTCGATGATGTCCTCCAGGGAGCGCCCCTCGATGAACTTCATCGCCATGAACAGGAACCGCCCCGCCTGCCCTTCCCGGTACACCGGGATGATGTTGGGATGCTCGAGTGACGCCGCGAGCCGCGCCTCGCGCTTGAAGCGCTCGGTCAGCTCGCGGCTCATCGTCATCTCGGGCGGGAGCACCTTGAGCGCGACGCGGCGGCCGAGTCCCGATTCGGTCGCGCGGTAGACGACGGCCATCGCGCCACGCCCCACCTCCCGATCGAGGTCGTACTCACCGGAGAGCGCGTGGCGCACCTCGGCCAGCAAGGCATCGTCCGTGGCGCCGACAAGGAGCGTGGAGGCGCCGGGGTCAAGTACCTGGCGTCCGCAGCTGGGGCAGAACCGTGACCCCGGCGCGATCGCCGCGCCGCACCGCTGACATTCGCTCATAGGCTGGTCACGGTGAAGGTGACGGTCCGTTTCCTCACCCCGTTCCCGAACGAGGCTTCGACGGTCGTCGTACCGGCCGAGCTGCCTAACGTCATTTGAACCTCGGCCAGGCCGCTGGCATTCGACACGCGGTCGACAGAGGACGATCCCTCGACACTTCCGCTGCCGGTGGCGATCCGGAAGCGAACCGTCACCCCGCTCACGGGGCGCCCTTGCGGGTCCATCACGCGCACCGTGAGGCGCAGGGGCAGCGTCGTTCCTCGCACCCCGGCCTGGTTGTTCCCGCGGACGATGCGCAGCGAGTCTTCCGAGCCCACCGCCCCGGGGAAGAACGGTACCGCGGACACGGTGCCGGGGGTCACGTTGCCGATGACGCTGTCACCCACGGCGTCGGGCGCGGCCGCGCGACGGGGCCCGCGACCGTCGCCCCACCAGTTCGACTGCGCGGAGAGTGGCGGCGGCTCCGCGTTTACCAGCGCGGCCACCGCATGGTCCGCGAAGTCGTTGTTGGCCACGGTCGCGGTTCCCCACGCCGCGACCTCGAGGCCGCGCCGCTGCCGCCACACCCGATTCCCCTCGAAGCGAACGGATGCCGCGCGCAACGAGGCGCCATCGAGCGCACCGTACTCGACGATGATCGATCCCGTCACCTCGGCCGAGGTGGCCGTGGCCGCGATCGCGGCCGGCCAGCGCATCGCCGGCACGGTGCGCGCGCCTGCTCCCGAGAGGGATGCGTTCTGCACGGTGAGCGACCCGCCAGTGAACGCGACAGCGGTTTCGTTCGCACCCGAGAATCGCGTGCCGCGAACGGTGAGAGTCGCGCCTGGCCCATCGACGGTGATCGCCGCCATGCCGGAATCGGCCGTCGCGCTCGTACGGCTCGAGAGCCATCCGCCCACGACGGACAGGGACGAGGCACCGCGTACGTCGACGCAGCCACGTCCCACGCCGTTACGAAGCGTGTCCGATGCCATCGCGATCGTGTCGGCCTCCTCCGCCACCACCGAGCGCAGCGCGCCTTCGAGCACCGAGGCATCCATCGACCAGGTCGAGCGCGTCGAGCGCACGTGGTATCGGCCACCGC
>DATBIU010000138.1:0-2585 GCA_036556765.1 Gemmatimonadaceae bacterium
CCAGGTTCACCAGCACGAAAACTACGCTCAGGAACAGCACGCTCCCCTGGATGGCCGGGAGGTCGCGGCGCGCGATCGCGTTCACCACGTAGCGGCCGATGCCCGGCCAGGAGAAGATCGTCTCGGTCAGGATGCTGCCCGTCAGGTAGTAGCCGAAGTCGAGGCCGAGCACGGTGATGATCGGGATGAGCGCGTTGCGGAGCGCGTGGCGGGCCAGCACCACGCGTTCGCGCAGGCCTTTCGCGCGCGCGGTGCGCACGAAGTCGCTCCCGAGCACCTCCAGCATCGCCGAGCGAGTCATGCGCGCGAGGAACGCGATCGAGCGCGTGCCTAACGCCAAGGCGGGGAGGATCAGGTATTCCACGCGGCCGAATCCCGACGGCGGCAGCCAGCGGAGGGTGACGGCGAAGACGAGGATGAGGATCAGCCCCACCCAGTAGACCGGGAACGAGATGCCGAGGTACGCGCCGGCCATCGCCAGTCGGTCGAAGGCGCTCCCCGGGCGCCGGGCGCTGAGCACCCCAATGGTGATGCCGAGCGACGCCGCGAGCAGCATCGCCGCCGTGGCGAGCTGAAGGGTCTTCGGGAATCGCTCGAGGATGTCGCGCGTGATCGGCCGCCCGGTGATGTACGAGGTGCCGAGGTCACCGGTGAGCACGCCGCCGGCGTAATGCGCGAATTGTACGGGAACCGGATCGTCGAGCCGCAGCTCCGCGCGAAGGCGCGCGATCGTCTCGGCGTCGGCGCGCTCGCCCACCATCTCCATCACGGGATCGCCGGGGGCGATGTACAGCAGGAGAAAGACGACGACGAGGACGCCGAAGAGGGTGGGGATCGCGAGGAGCAGCCGGCGTGCGATGAAGGAGAGCATGGGGTCCTGACCCCTCGTTCACCGAAGCTCCGCCTGAACCCACCGCTGCCCGTTGAAGATCACGGGTACCTGGAAGCCCCTCACCCACGGCTGTACCGCGTACAGCTCGTTATAGAAGAACAGGAAGCCCATCGGCGCATCGGCGAAGGCGATCGAGTCGGCGCGACGATACAGCTCCGCGCGCCGCGCGCTGTCGAGCTCGACGCGCGATGAGTCCACCAGGCGGTCGAACACGGGATTCGAGTAGAACGACACGTTCCCGCCAATCCCGCGATTCGCGGTGTGCAGCAACGGGTACAGGAAATTCTCGGCGTCCGGATAGTCCGCGTACCAGTCCTTCAGCACCATGTCGGTCTCGCCGTTGCGCGCCGCCGCCCGCATCGCCGCCGCCTCCCGCTGCACCAGCCGCGCACGAATGCCCGCCTCGCCGAGATAGCTCTGGATCGACTGGGCCACGCGCGAGAAGCTCTCGTTGTCCGAATGCCAGAGATCGATGTCGATGCCGTTGGGAAACCCGGCCTGCGTCAACAGCTGCCGTGCGCGATCGACATCGTGCGCATACGGGCGACGCGTGGTGTCCGCACCGTCGAGTACGGGCGGGATCACGCCGGCCGCGTGCCGGCCGCGGCCCCCGACGAGGCGATCGAGGATGACGCCGACGTCGATCGCGTGGTTGATCGCCTGACGCACGCGGACGTCCTTCAGCGGTCCGCGCGTCGTGTTGATGCCGATGTACCAGAGGCGCAGCGCGGGCGCGGCGGAGAGCATCGCGTTCCGCTCGTCGGTTTGCTCCCAGCGTCGTGTCTCTGCCTCGGGCACGTAGAGCAGGTCGACGTTTCCCACCTCGAACTCGGCGACCGCCGTGCTCGGCTCCCGGATGATGCGCGCGCGCAGCGAGTCGGTCCGGGGTGCACCGTCGAAGTACTCGGCGTTCTTCGCGAACAGGAGATAATCGTCGTGCCGCCATTCGACGAATTTCCACGGCCCGGTGCCCACCGGGTGCTCGCGGAAGTCGGGACCCACCGAGTCGGGGACGATCGACGCCACCGGCATCGCGAGGAGCTTCAGGAAGATCGCCAGCGGCTGATCGAGTGTGATGCGGACGGTCGAGTCGTCCGGCGCCTCGATCCCGCGAATGGACGTCGCCTTGCGGTCGGCGAAGTCGCGCGCGCCGGCGACCGGATAGAGCACCCAGGGGCCGGTGCTCTTCGTGGCGGGATCGAGCACGCGGTGAAAGCTCTGGGCGACATGGCGCGCCACGAAGGGCGTTCCGTCGTGAAAGCGCACGCCGCGGCGCAAGTGGAAGGTGTATACTTTCCCATCAGCGGATACGTCCCAGCGCTCGGCGAGCGCCGGCTCGAGCCGCGCGTCAGGGGTGAAGCGCGTGAGGCCGTCGAAGACATATGCCACCGCGCGACCGCTGGGCACGTCAGTCGCGAGTGCCGGATCGAGGGTGCGAGGGTCGTAGGTGTCCCTCGAGTCGATCAGCGTGCGGCGCTGCGGAGCGGACTCGCCCCCGCGGCAGGCGAAGGGAACGAGGAGGAATAGCGCGGCGAGAAGTCGGCGCATGGGTCGGATCGCTCTCGGGGGATGCACGATCGCGTACCGTTGACACGGGCGTCCGCGCCGGTGAACCTTATCGCGCCCTAAGCGCAGCGTCAATCGTGAGTTACCTGCTGTTCGTGGACGATAACGAGGACATGCGCCTCGTGGT
>DATBIU010000139.1:0-4123 GCA_036556765.1 Gemmatimonadaceae bacterium
CGTGCGGGAGATTGGAATCCCGATCGCGAAGGGAGAGCGGGACCCGCTGGTGGACCAGCTCGCGAGCTCGCTGCCATTCCCCGGCGAGGCGTTCGTCGTTCCCCTCAATCGGCAGAACGCGTGGCTGGCGAAGAAGCTGAAGAAAGTGGCTGGAGCGGAAATAGCGCAGAGGTAGTCGAGGATGTCGAGGTGATCCAGGTGATCCAGGTGATCGAGGTGGGTCGGCGAGGCGACGTTCCCTCGATCACCTCGACCACCTGGACACCCTCGACCACCTTTGCGCTATCCCGTCACTCGCCTCAGAATCGCGCGCCCCGCGTACCGCAGCCGATCCCGCCAGGGCAGGCGCCCGAAGTTCGTCTTTACGACGCCCGCGGTGAAGAACGTCTTGCGCGAGTAGTCGATCGCGCAGTCGATCGCGACCGGGCGTCCCTCCTGCGTGATCTCCCGTGCGCGCGCGAGGACGGACCGAATCTCCGCCGAATTTCGCAGCTGAAGGCAGTCGACGCCCACCCCGCGACAGATCGCGTCGACATCGTACTCGCCGATGATGCTGGCGGTCTTTCTGTTCATTGCTGTGTGCTGGAACTGTGCGATCTGCGCCAGCTCGCGGTCCCGGAGCACGACGACCACAATGGCTGCGCGATGCGTCGCCGCGGTGAGCAGCTCGAGTCCCGTCATGAGAAAGGCGCCGTCGCCGGCGAGCGCGACCACGGGTGCTGCCGGACGCGCCAGCTTGGCGCCGATCGCGGCCGGTACCGCGTACCCCATGCACGAGTAGTCGATCGGACCGAGAAACCGACCCGGTGCGCTGAGTCGCAGCATCTCCATCGCGATGAACGTCCCGTTGCCGCTGTCGGTGGTGAAGATCGTCTCGTCGCCGAAGGTACGCTGGAGCGCATCGAGCAGCGCGAACGGCGGAACGCGGCTCGTGTCCCCCGAGCCCAACCACTCCTGGCGCACGGTGTCGTGTCCTCGGCGGATGCGCCCGCGCAGCTTCTCGTCGCGAGGACGGGGCTGAAGCAGGGGCAGGAGCGCATCGACGAACCGGGCCGCGTCACTCTGGACCGCGACGGCCGTCCTGTGATTGCGACCGAGCACGTTGGGGTCGATGTCGACGTGAATGAGCGGCCCCGGCGGCTCGATCCCATAGCTCGCCGTCGCCACCTCTCCAAAGCGGCATCCGATCGCGAGGGTCGCGTCGCACTCGCGTGCGATCTCGCGGACGAACGCGGGTGCCGCGTCGCCGAAGCCCGGCCAGAGGAATAGCGGGTGCGTCTCGGGCGCGACGCCCTTTCCCTGATAGGTCGTGGATACCGGGGCCTCCAGCCGCTCGATCAGCTCCACGACTTTCGCGTTGGCCGCGCCGAGCCCGAGGTACACCAGGGGCCGCTTGCTGTCGTTGAGCAGCGCGGCCGCTTCCCGTGCGTCGGCCTCATCGATCGGCCTAACGGGTGCGAACGGGGCCTCATCGCGCACGTCGTGCGACAACAGGTACAGCTCGGCCGGCACCTCGACGAACACCGGGCCGGGAGCGCCCGACCGCGCGATCTCGCAGGCCGTGCGGATCGTGGCGTACAGCTCGCGCGCGGTGGCCGGCCGGAGCTGTGCTTTCGTCACCGGGGCGATCATCGCCGCCTGGTCGACGTCGTGCAGCTGGAACGCACGCCCCGTGTCGCGTCTGATTCCGCACCCCAGCACCAGCATCGGCACGGTATCCATGAACGCCTCGGCGATCCCGGACATGGCGTGGGTGAGCCCCGCACCGGGCACGACGTTGACACAGGCCATACGCCCCGAGGCGCGCCACGCGCCATCGGCCATGAAGGATGCGCTCTGCTCGTCGGTGACGAGGATCGTGCGGACGCGCTTCGACTGCGCAAGCGCGTCGTACAGCTCGATGTTGTGGGTGCCGGGAATGCCGAACGCGAGCTCGATCCCTTCGTCCTCGAGCGCCCGCACCACGAGCCGGCCGCCGATCTCAGCCATGCGCCGCCGTCACGAGCGTCCCCACTTCCTCTCGAATGCCCTCGGCCACCCGATCGGCGAGCGCCATCACCGTCACGTACGGGTTGATCTCGAGCGCATCGGGGAAAAGACTCGAGTCGGCGATGCGAAGCCACGGGATGCCGTGCACGCGTCCCCAGGAGTCGGTGACGGAATCGCGCGCGCTGCGCCCCATCGCGCACCCGCCCATCAGGTGCGCCGCCGACACGGAGATGGTGCCGGGAAGAAAGTGCCGCTCGCTCACCAGCTCGTCGACGCGGCTCGCGTCCTCGCGCTCGATGAGGGGCGGCCGCGCCGATGGGGCGTGCACGCGTCGCGCGCCGGCGGCGAAGAAGATGCGCGCGGACGTCCGTGTCGCACGGACGAGCGACGCGATCGTCCCCCGCGCGAACTTGTAGTGCACGACCGGACGTCCGTGGCGGTCGACCGCAATGTGGTTGCCGTCCGTCGCGTGGTCGACGGCCAGGACGAGGATCATCTGGAGACGGGGAAACGCCCGCATCAGTCGCGCATGGGGCTCCCCGAAGCCGGTGAGGTTCTTGGCGGTCACGAACGGGAAGTACATGCACGTCTCGAGGACGTAGCCCTCGTCGGCCGCGCGGTCGAGGAAGTAGCTCTTGGGGTGGCCGACGTCGTTCGTGATCACCCGGTCGTGCTCGGCGACGAGAATGTGCGCTGGATGGCAGGTGAACCCGCGGCCGAGCGTCGGAAGGCGATCCCGCAATCCGGAGCGAAGGAGGAGCGCGCTCGTCCCGATGGATCCACCGCACAGCACGACCGTACCCGCGTCGATGTGATACTCCCCCGGCCGCCACTCAGAGGGACGTCCCTTTTCGCCCGGGCGCTTCTCGCGCACGCGGACGACGACAGCGCGCTCGGCCACCCGCACGACCTCGGCGCGGGTGACGACCTCGACCCCCTGCTGCTCGGCCGCCGGGAGCTGCACGCGGTGCGTTCCCTGCTTCGCCAGGTTGGGGCACCCCAGGTTGCATAACGACGACCCCACACAGCCGCGCAGGTTGAGCGGAAACTGCTCGGCGTGCAGGCCGAGCCGCGCGCATCCGGTGACGAACAGCCGGTTGTTGTCGTTGAGCTCACCGTCCCCGAGGAGGTGCACCCCGTTCTCGTCCATCACCACCCGCGAGCGGCGCGCGATGTCGTCGTGCGTGAGCCCGGGAACGTCCCAGCTGCGGATGACCCGCTCCGGGGCGACGAGCGAGGTGCCGGTGTAGACGACGGTCGATCCGCCATAGGCGCGGCCGAACGCGAGCGTCATGGTGCCGTCGGCGGTGAGGAAGCCGCCACCATCCTCGTACAGTGCGTCGGCCATCTCGATCTCGCGGCCGGTGAACTCGTGGTCCTCCAGGCGCGGTCCCTGTTCCAGCAGCAGCACGCGCATGCCGTCACGAGCGAGCGGAGCGAGCGCGCGGGCGACGGTTCCGCCTCCCGCGCCCGAGCCGACGATGACGACGTCAGCGTCGAGGCAGATCATCGGCGCGCCATCCATCCGCGACTGGTGGCGCGGTAGCCGAGTGTCGTCTGCACGTCGGCGCGCGCGTAGTAGCCGAGGAAGACGAGCGTGCGCAGGCCCCAGACGCCGCGTCGCAGGAGCGGGAGGGGCGAGTACTGCATGGCATCGAGAAAGCGCGCCCGGCGGGAGGCCCCCAGCGCGTGGAACCGCCGGCCCCAGCGGAAGAGCGGGAGTGTATCGAGGATGCGCACGAACAGCGCGAGCTGGCGCCGCACGGCGGGAGGCCGCTTCGCCAGCGCGTCGGCGATCGATGCGTCCATCGTGCGCCACCCGCCTTCGTCGAGGGAGGCGGCGTCGGGCACCATCGTTACGGCCAGCGCGCGAAAGGGCGCCTGAAGAGAGGGCGGGATCGCCGTGTGCACGGGCGCCAAGGTAGCGCCGGGGTCCGTGTCACGCGAGACTTCGACCGAGCATCCAAGTTCAAAGGGGGGAACGCGGATGCGGCGGATGCAGCGGAAGATGCCGGATGTGCTCCCGGCGCGTTGAACCTGCTCTACAGGAACAAAAGCAGCTGTTTTTGGATTGCGCGAGGAGAGCCTGGTGCGCCAGCAGCGATCCGCCTGATTTGCTGCATCCGCCGCATCC
>DATBIU010000140.1:0-2608 GCA_036556765.1 Gemmatimonadaceae bacterium
CGAAAATTAGGCCGCTCGGAGAGGCAAGTCAACCGAAACGACGCGCTCTACGCGGGGCGACGCTCCTCTCGCGCCGCGTACGCTTCCGTGCGCGCGCCAGAGCGCGTTCCGACGCCGAGCAGCGGCGCCAACCACCGCCCGGTGTGCGACTCGCCCGCTCGCGCGATCTCCTCCGGTGTTCCCACGGCCACCACGCGCCCACCGCGATCGCCTCCTTCGGGACCGAGGTCGATGATCCAGTCCGCGAGCTTGATGACGTCCAGATTGTGCTCGATGATGACCAGCGTGTGCCCGTGATCGAGCAGCCGATCGAACACGCGCGCCAGCCGCCGAATGTCCTCCAGATGCAGCCCGGTCGTCGGCTCGTCCATCACGTACATCTTGCGCCCGCTGGCGCGACCGGCCAGCGCGAGCTCGCGCGCGATCTTGATCCGCTGCGCTTCACCGCCGGACAGGGTCGGCGCGGGCTGCCCCAGGCGAAGGTAGCCGAGCCCCACCTGCTGAAGCTGCCACAGCGACTGGCCGAGCTTCTCCTCGCGAGGGAACGCGCGAATCGCCTGATCCACGGTCAAGGCGAGGACGTCGTGAATGGTGCGGCCGTTCACGCGCACCTCGAGCACGTCGGGCTTGAAGCGCCTGCCGCCGCATTCGTCACATGGGACGAAGACGTCGGCCATGAACACCATCTCGATCTCGAGGTGACCTGCCCCTTCGCATCGCTCGCACCGTCCCCCGGCGACGTTGAAGCTGAACGTTCCGGCGGTGTATCCGCGCTGCCGCGCGAGCGGGGCGTCGGCGAAGATGCGGCGGACCTCGTCGAACGCCTTCACGTACGTCACCGGATTCGATCGCGGCGAGCGGCCGATCGGGGACTGATCGACGAGCACGATGTCCTCGAGCGATTCCCATCCCGTCACGTCGTCGTACGCACCGACGGTCTCGCCGAGGTGCTGCTTCGCCGTGTGCTCGCCATGGATGCGCTGCTCGAGGGCGCGATACAGCACGTCGTGCACGAGCGTGCTCTTCCCCGATCCGGACACGCCGGTGACGACGGTCATCGCGCCTAACGGGATGCGCACGTCCACCCCGGTGAGGTTGTGCTCCCGCGCGCCGGTGAGCGTGATCCAGCGCGGCCCCACGCGGCGCCGCTCCTCGGGGAGGGGAATCGTCTTCGTGCCGGCCAGGTAGGCGCCGGTGAGGGGCGACTCGTGTGCACGCGCCATTGGGCCGGCGAACACGACCTGTCCGCCGTTTTCTCCGCTCCCCGGGCCCAGCTCGACCATCCAGTTTGCGCGGCGAATCGCCTCCAGATCGTGCTCGACGACGAGCACCGTGTTCCCCTCATCGCGCAGGCGCTCGAGCAGTCGTAGCAGCCGATCGAGATCCCGGGGATGCAGCCCGATCGACGGCTCATCGAGCACATAGAGCGTGTCGACCAGGTGTGAGCCCAGCGAGTTCGCCAGCCCGATGCGCTGCGCCTCGCCGCCGGACAACGTTCGCGTGGCGCGATGCAGGCTCAGGTAGCCAAGGCCCACATCGTCGAGAAAGCGCACGCGGCAGAGCGCTTCGTTGAGGACGTTCTCCGCCACCTCCCGCTCGAACGGCGTGAGCTCGAGGTTCTCGAGCCAGGGAAGCAGCCGCTCCACCGGCAGCTCCGAGACCTCGGCGATCGACCGCCCGGCGATCCGCACGCGAAGCGCCTCCGGCTGCAGCTTCGCGCCCCGGCAGGAGGGGCACTCGCGCGCGGATTGATACTGTCGCAGGAACACGCGGATGTACTGCTTGTAGCGCTTCTCCTCGAGATCCCGGAGGAAGGGGAAGATCCCCTTGTATCCGCGCGCCTTCGCGTGCAGCAGCTCCTCCCTCTGGTCATCGCGCAGCTCCCGCCATGGACGATCCATCGGAATCCGCCACCGTTTCGCGAACTCGGCCAGCGCCCGCCGCTTGTTCTCGTAGCGCGGCATCGTCCACGGCTGAATCGCCCCCTCGCGCAGCGAGCGATCGGGGTAGGGGATGATCAAGCCCTCGTCGTACTCGAGCGTCGCGCCAAACCCGTTGCAGGTGGGGCACGCGCCGCGGGGGCTATTGAAGGAGAACAGCTGCGGCGTGGGGGTCGGCGCACGCGTGCCGTCGTACGCGCACTCGAAGCGGGAGGAGAACTTTAGAAGGGATTGAGAGGTCGCGGGGTCGGGGGATCGAGGGCGATCGGTCGAGATCCCCGCCCGGCCGCCCTCGAACCCGCGATCCCGCGACCCCTCGACACCCGCCGTCACCGCCACCACGCACTCGCCGTCGCCCTCTCGAAAGCACGTGTCGACCGCGTCCGAGAGCCGCCGCGGCGCGTCGGGCGATACCGTGAGACGGTCCACCACGACGAGAAGATCGCGCACCTTCGTGAGGTCGATCCCGCGCGACGCGACATCGTCGAGGTGGACGATCTCGCCCTTCACCGACACGCGCAGAAAGCCCTGCGCGCGCAGATTCTCGGCGACGAGATCGTGCGTGACCTCACTCGACAGGCGCAGGGGGAAGGCGACAAAAAAGCGCGTGCCCTGTGGCAAGCGCATGATCTCGTCGACCGCGGATTGTACGGTGTCCGGCTTCATCT
>DATBIU010000141.1:0-3625 GCA_036556765.1 Gemmatimonadaceae bacterium
GAAGCTGGCCCCGCCGATCCTTCCCAAAATAATACCCTGCGCGCCGATCCTGCTCGGAGTACTGGAACGGCACCAGCGCATCGAAGATCGCCACGATCTCCTGGCAGGTCTCGCCGATCGCCGTCGCGGGAACGATGAAGATGAAATCGTCGCCCCCGATGTGGCCGACGAACCCCTCCTCGCCGCAGATGCCCTTCACCACGTCGTGAAGGATCTTGGCCAGGATGCGGATGACGCGATCGCCATCGAAGTAGCTGTAGCGATCGTTGTACTCCTTGAAGTGATCGAGGTCTGCGTAGCAGACGGCGAAGACATCGGGCATCGTCAGGCGCCGAGCGATCTCGGCTTCGATGCCGGGCGGTCCCGGGAGGCGAGTCGATGGGTGGACGTACAGATCCCGGTCGGCCCGACGGATGAGCGCGTCCAGACGCGCGGCCATCTCCGGTGGCGACGTCGTCGCACTCAACACTTCGTCGGCGCCCACAGCGAATGCATGCTGGAGCAGCGTGATGTCGTCGCGAACGAGGATGACGGAGGGGATCACACCAGTGAACGAGTCCGCCTTGAGGCGGCGGCACGCGTCAGCCGCACGGTCGAGGGCGGAGATCGCATCGAAGATCACCATGCGGGGCCGCCCACGTAGCGCAATGCCCATGAGCTCGTCCGGCTGATTCACCACGAGCAGTGGATACGAACGTGCCTCCAGCCACGAGCGCACCGCCGAGGGAAGCGCGCGCTCATCGCTCGCGTAAAAGATTGCCGGGGGTTGGGCCACGCTAGGTGGTCCTCGTGTCTTCTCGGGCCAACTTACCGCTCGCCTCTCGCCAAGTCAAAGCGAACACCGCTGCGTGATTCTTTGAGAGACGACCTACGCGCGTGACGCGTAACCCCTAGTGGCGTGGGAGGATCGACGACAGGGGCAACTCTCCTTCCAGTCGCAGGTACCCCGGCATCCCGTCGCGCGTGCGCAGGCGCAGCGTGACGAACGCATCAACCGAGCTGAGCGCATGGTTGGCGATGATCACCCCGAGGTATTCCACCGACCGCTTGTACGCCATGTTGCTGCGCACGATGGTGCGACGAAACACGTCGTATTCGGCCCGCGAGAGGCGCCATGACCAGCGGTACTCCGTCGGAATCGCGTTCTCGCGATAAAACTGGAGCGCGCTGACGTACGGGGTCGATCCTGCGGCGGGCGCGACGTTCGGGTCTTCCCAGAAGAGGCGCCTCGCATCGAGCCACCGACGCCCGTTGTACGTGGTCGTGTCCGTCTCCGGATTGACGTCCCCGCCGGGCAATACGTCGAACTCGCCGCTTTCGGAGTTCTTGAGCATGTGCTCGTAGTACTCGAAATCGCCTACGGGGTATGGTCCGGGATACCGCGAACGGGCGACATCCCTGGCCAAGGTCTGGTATTCGCGTCGACGCCGGCCGCCCTCACGTCTGACGTCGATGTACTGGAGCCACGCCCACACCTCGAGTGCGATGTACGGCAGCCATCGCTTCTGACCGAGAGCCGCCTGTCCGCTCCCCGGCGCCGCGGCCGAGGCCAGCGGCGCCCACCATTGCGGCCGCTGAGCACGGGGCAGCGCGGCCGCTTCCACTCGCGTCAAGCGCGCTGCGGGAGGAATGACCAGCGGCGTGGCGGGGGGGAATCCGCCGTCCCGTTCCTGCGCGAGTGCGGACGAGCCCGCGAGGATGAGCGCGCCCAGCACGAGGGCGCGCACGTCAGAACAGGTAGCGGAGCGACACGTACGTGGGCCGCTTGCCCGCGTCGGTCGAGAAGCCTTCGAAGATCGTGGCGATGTCGAGACGCAGGTTATTGGTGGCCAGGCCGAGCCCCATCGACGGACCTGCGGCCTCCGCGCTGCGTGCAGACTCGAAGACATAGCCGCCACGCAGGTGTGCGCGTCGTCGCCAGCTCAGCTCGGCCCCAACGCGCGGCGCCGGCGATTCCATGTTCAGGCGGTCGACGACATCGCCCGTGAGCTGGAGCACCGTCTCCGGCGCGTAGCGCTCCATCCCGGGCACACGATAGAGCACTCCGATCTGAATGCGTGTCGGCAACGGATCGGCCTGCGGGCTGTCGTTCACCTGCAGCGGAGCGCCCACGTTGCGCACCGCGATGCCGACCGACACCGGCGCCAGGAAACCGAGATCGTACTGCGCGCCGAAGTCCAGCGCGCTCGTGGTGCCCGACAGCGACGGACACCCGGTCGTGCAGTCGAGCCGCAGCTGGACGATCTTGAACGTGATACCCGCGTTGATGCGACCGCCGATCGGCGTCGCGTACGTCGCGGCGTACGCCACATTACGCGTGAGCAACGAGCCGATCTGGTTGCCGAGGGAGTCGGTGACCGGGAAGTCTCCATAGTCGAGCGCGTACAGCGAAACAGCGAATACGCCGAGGAGCGATGACGGAATGAGAATCGAGACGGCATCACCGGTTCCGATGATCGTCTCGTAGTGATGGACCGCGACTTCCCGTCGCTCGGAGCGCGCGACACCCGCGGCATTCCACCAGATCGCTTCCGTTCCCGATTGATCGGCGACGACGGCCTGTCCCATGCCCACCGCGCGCGCACCGACCGGCAGCAGCAGGAAGGGGGCACCCTCGGTCGTCAGACCAGACGGCTGCGCGCCCGCGGTGCCCGCGAGCGACGCCACCGCGATGGCGACCCGCCAGCTAGATTGGCGTCGCCTCATCGATGAGCATGACGGGTATGTCATCACGCACGGCGTACCGAAGCCGGCACGAATGACAGAGCAGGCTCGGCTCCGCCTCGCGGTACTCGAGCTCACCCTTGCACTTGGGGCAGACGAGAATGCGGAGCAGCTGCGGGGACAGGCTCATCGACTTCTCTCCTCCGGAAGCGGGTAGCCGAGCCGCCGCAGCGACTGGACGTTGCGACGCCAGTTGGGGAGCACCTTGACCCAGAGGTCGAGGAACACCGGCTTGCCGACGAGACGCTCGATCTTGAGCCGCGACGCACGCCCGAGCTCGCGAATACGGGCGCCCTGGTGGCCCACGAGAATGCCCTTCTGGCTCTCGCGCTCCACGTAGATGACCGCTCGAATGTACACCGGCGATCGGTCCTCGCGAAACTCCTCGATCCCGCACGCCACGCTGTACGGGACCTCATCGTCGAGCTGCTCGAGCGCGCTCTCGCGCACGAGCTCGCTGGCGAAGAAACGAAGCGATTGTGTGCCGATCTCATCGTCGGGGTAGAGAAAGGGGCTTTCCGGAAGATGAGGGGTGATGTCGCGAACGAGTGCATCGACACCCTCGCCGGTGAGCGCGGAGAGCTGGATGGCGTTCGGGACATCGCGTCGCAGGGCGTCGCGCGCCGGCCCCGCCAAGGCATCGACCTTGTTCACCGCGGTGATGATCGGTGCGCGCGGGGGACGTGCGAGCTCGGCCGCCTCGGCGAGGGGCTGTGGGGTGCCATCGCGCGCGTCCACGAGATGGACGATGACGTCCGCGTCCTCGAGCGCCTGGAGCGATGTGGCGCGCATGGAGCGCTGCAGCGCATAGCGCGGTTCGAGCAGGCCCGGGGTGTCGAGGATGATCATCTGGACGTCGCCCTTGGTCAGGATCCCAACGACGCGGTCGCGAGTCGACTGC
>DATBIU010000142.1:0-3554 GCA_036556765.1 Gemmatimonadaceae bacterium
TCTACGAGCGCGACGCCGGGCTCAAGAAATCCGATGACGTCGTCGCGTATTGCCGCATCGGAGAGCGCTCGTCGCACACCTGGTTCGTCCTGTCGTACCTCCTCGGCTACGACCACGTGCGCAACTATGATGGCTCGTGGACGGAGTGGGGCAATTCGGTGAGAGCGCCGATCGAGAAATGACCGCCGATGGAAAAGGGGGAAGCGCGGCCGCGCCCCCCAGGACGCGGCCGCCCAACCGCGTCGTCGTTCGGTGGCGGGGCGATGAGGAGTTCGAGAGTGGCCGCCCGGGCGGTCCGACGCTGCGCATCGACGGGCATGGGAAGGTGGCGCAAAGCCCCGTCGATGTGCTCCTCACCGCGCTCGCGGCGTGCTCCTCGATCGACGTCGTCGGCATTCTGGCAAAGCGGCGCACACCGGTGCAATCGCTGGAGATCGACGTCGTCGGTGAACGCGCGGACGACTGCGTTCCGCGCAAGCTGCGTCGGATCGTGCTGACGTTCCGCATTACCGGCGCCGGGATCGAGCGGGTCCACGCCGAGCGGGCGGTGGAGCTGGCGGTCAACAAGTACTGCTCGGTTCGCGATTCGCTCGACCCCGCGATTCCGATCGAGCTGAAGGTGGAATTGGAGAACGAATGAGGACTGAAGGTGAGGAACCAATCGAGTGGCTGCTCATCCCGTGAGTTTCCTCACTCCTCAGCCCTCATTCCTGATGGCTTCACCTCCACCACCTGCGTTGGGAACGCGAACTCGATCCCCTCGGCGGCGAAGCGACGCATGAGCTCGAGGTTGATCTGCTGCTGGATGTCGGCGTAGACGGCAAAGTCCGGCGACGCGATGAAGTAGATGACGTCGAATTCCAGCGACCAGTCGCGGAGCGTGCGGAAGTGGGCGCGGTCGAACCGCACCAGGGGGTGCTGGGCGACCGCCTCGCGCGCGATCACCGGGATGCGCTCCAGCTTGGCCGGAGGCGTCCCGTACGTCACGCCGAGCCGGAAATCGATGCGGCGCTCGGCCATCCGCGTGTAGTTGCGAATCGTTCCCTCCAACAGCTTCCTGTTCGGAAAGATCAGCTCGTCCCCGCTGAGGGTTCGAATGCGCGTCGCGCGCAAACCCACCGCCTCGACCGTCCCCATCATCCCCTGGGCGTCGATGAAGTTGCCGACGACGAACGGCTTCTCCACCAGGATGGTGAGCGCTCCGAGCATGTCTGCCACCATGTTCTGAAGCGCGAGCGCGACGATGATGCCCCCGATCCCGAGACCGGCGATGAGCGCGGTGACGTCGACGCCGAGGTTGTCGAGCAGGAAGAGAATGAGCAGGACGCCGAGGACGAGCCGCGCGATGACGGCCAGCGTCGACAGGGCGGTCGCCCCCGCCCCACCGCTCCCGCGCCGTCCGTAGCGCTCCATCCAGAAGTCGATGAACGCGCTCCCCCAGATCGCGATCTGCAGAAGCAGGGCGATGACGGAGACGATGCGCAGGGCGTTGTGGAGGTCCGCGCGAAACGCGAGGATCGACGTGGCGGGCGAGAGGGCGGCGAAGAAGATCAGCACCACGCGCGTCCGGCCGAGGAGATCGACGAGGAGGTCGTCGAAGTCGGTCCGCGTGCGCGAGATGAGCTTCGAGAGGCGCCGGATCGCGAGCTGCTTCAGCGCCCACAGCACCGTGGTGGCGACGATGATGACGGCCGCCGCGAGCAGCCACCGCTCGACGGGATTTCCGAGCCACCGGTACGCGAGAAATTCGTTCCAGCTCATGTCCGGCACAATCTAGCCGGACGCAGGTGTGGCGGAAATTCTCCGCGCCATATTGGCGCTGCACGGATCTCCGGGATGCTCCGGATGCCGGGCCACGGACAGCCGAAGTGCGAACGGACCCGTATGACAACGCGAATGGCCCGAATCGCTCCTGGCGCCGCGAGAGTTCCTCTCGCGCAAGCACAACGACACGTTCGTGTTCGCAGGGCGCCGAGCGCAACGCGTACGACACACCATTCGCGTGGTTCGTGTCGTCATTCGCGTCGGTCGGCCGTTTGGCCGTCCGTGGCCGCTTGGGAACCGCGGCCAGCCTCAGGCAATCCCGCAATCCCGCGATGAACTTTCTTTTCCAGCACTCGGCGTTGCATCCCGCGCGTACCCGATGTACGCTACGCCCGCACCCCCCGCCCCGCGCTTCGGAGCCCGTGATGCCGCTCGAGATCGTCTTTCTTCGAACGATGGAAATGCTGCTGCCGGCCATCGTGATCACGGTGCTCGGGCTGCCGCTCGTGCGGGTGATCGCGCGGCGATTCGAGCGGCGCGACGCGGTCGCGTCACCGGCGCTGGGGAAGATCGAGGAGCGGCTCGCGCGGCTGGAGGCCGGCGTCGATTCGATCGCCGTCGAGGTGGAGCGGATTTCCGAAGGCCAGCGATTCACCACGAAGCTGCTCGCCGAGCGCTCGCCGAGCGCCGCCGCGTCGCTTCCACCGACCGGGAGCCGCTGACATCGGTGGCATGACGCCGTGGGTCGCGCGCCTGCTGGCCGCCAACGTCGCGCTGTTTGCGTTAGGCGCGGCGGTGCCGGACCTTTGGATGTTCCTCGCGCTGCGGCCGCGCTACGTGCTGCAGCAGCCGTGGACGCCCATCACGTACATGTTCGTGCACGCCGGGCTGTGGCATCTGTTCTTCAATATGCTGGCCCTGTTCTTTTTCGGGCCCCGGGTGGAGCAGCGCCTCGGCAGCCAGCGGTTCATCGTGCTCTACATGCTGAGCGGGCTGGGCGGCGCGGCGCTCTCGTTCCTGACGCCAATGGCGGCGATCGTCGGCGCATCGGGAGCGACCTTCGGCGTCTTCCTCGCGTTCGCGATGTTCTGGCCGCACGATCGCATCTTCATTTGGGGAGTGATCCCCGTCGAGGCGCGCGTGCTCGTGCTGTTGACGACCCTCTATTCCCTGTGGGGGGGCACCGGCAGCTTCGGCGGGAAGATCGCGCATTGGGCCCATCTCGGCGGGTACGCCGCCGCGTACCTGTATCTGCGCTGGCTCGACGCGCGTTCCGACCGGCGCCAGTTCAGGAAGCGCGTCGAGGATGCGACGTTCGGGCGACGCCCGGCGATCGTGAGCACCGCCGCTCCGGACTTCGATGCGATCAAGCGCGACGGCCTCCACGCCCTCACCCTCGAGGAGCTGGACCGCCTCCGCGCCAAGGTGACCGCGGAAGGCGCCGGCGCGCTGACGCCTGACGAGCGAGCGTTCCTGCATCGAATGCAGTTGAGGTAGGAGGGTCGTACCGCATGATCTCGAGCTCTCCCATTGCGCTCCGCGACGCTATCATCGAGGACGCCGCCGTCATCGCCGCGTTGCTGGGCGAGCTCGGCTATCCCTCGCAGCCCGACGGCGTGCGCGCCCGCCTCGCCCGCCTCCTCGCGCGCGACGGCTCACGCGTGTTCGTCGCGGAGCGCGAAGCCAGGGTGCTGGGCGTTCTGGGGCTGCACCGCATGCCGGTCCTCACGTCGCTCAGCGACATCGCGATGATCATCGCGCTCGTCGTCACCGAACGCGAGCGCCGCTCC
>DATBIU010000143.1:0-13097 GCA_036556765.1 Gemmatimonadaceae bacterium
CAGAAGGTCTCCGCGCCGCCGAAACCATTGCCGGCGCGTATCCGGTGGCGTCACTGCTCGAAGCCCTTCGACGCGCGCTCCAGCTTCGAAAGGTCCTCCTCCTGCTCGAGCACGCGCGGACGGAAGCGCAACCCGAAGACCCGCACCGCCTCGAGACCCGCGAGGCAGAACCCGGCCCACGCGAGGCCAATGACCATCCCCGCCAGCACATCCGACGGATAGTGCACCCCGAGGTAGAGGCGGCTGACCGAGATGAGCAGCACGATCAGGAGCGATGCGATGATCGTCAGCGCTCGCATCCATCGGCGCTTTTCGAGCCGCGCGATGAGATACGCGACGGTGAAGTACACGATCGCCGAGCTCATCGCATGCCCTGAGGGGAACGAGCTGCTCGAGGGCGCGGTGAGCCACTCGAACAGCTGCGGCCGGGGCCGGTCGAAGCTGGACTTCAGCACGGCATTCAACACGATGCCGCCGGCCGACGCGACGAGCAGGAGAAACGCCGAGAAGCGGTGTTGCGTGGCGATCAGAAACAGGGCCGAGACCAGAACGATCATCATCACCACGAGGCCCGTGCCGAGGGCGGTGATCTCGAGCAGCGACCGCTCGATCCAGTCGATGCGATGCGCGCCCATCCAGCGCATCACGGCCTCGTCGAACGTCTGCGTGGCACCGCTCTTCACATGCGAGGCGAGCTCGACGAACAGCGCCGTACAGGCGATGGCGATCGTCGCCCCGCCAATGAGGTAGATGCCGAGCGCCGTGTAGAAGCTGCTCGCGTGCCGCCCGATGGCGCGGAGCGTGGTGTACAACAGGTCGCGCGTGAGATCGAACCGGCTTCGAGGGTCGGAGCGGCGCTCCGAGCTGGGGGTCGGCTGGGTCATTGCACCGCTCTCTTACACACTTCGGGCCAGAGGCAAGGGTGGACGGCAGCGATGTCCCGCGTCACAATTCAGAACTCGACGTTCAAATTCAGGCGGCCGGCTGACCACTCGCCGCGCCGCAGGCCTACACCGACCGCCGCCATGATCATCCGCACCGTTCTTGTCGCTCTCTTCGTTGCCGGTCCGCTGGCCGCCCAGGTCGTCGCCCCCACCGCCGCCGGCTACCGGAAGGAGTTCGGCACGATGTGGACGTTCGACGCGCCGCCGCTCGAATACTGGAAGGCGACGTATGATTTCGCCCCCGACCAGGGATGGCTCGATAACATTCGCCTCGCTTCGGTTCGGCTGCCCAACTGCTCGTCGTCGATCGTCTCGTCGCGCGGCCTGGTCCTGACCAATCACCACTGCGCGCGATCCTGCATCGCCTCGGCGTCGCCCCGTGACACCAACTACAACGAGGTGGGGTTCGTGGCGTCGTCGCAATCCGGCGAGCGCCGGTGTGAGGGACTCTACGTCGACCAGCTCCAGTCCATTGAAGATGTCACCACCCGTATCCGCTCGGCGAGTCGCGCGGCGACGGCCACGGCGCAGGCCGAGCGACGAGCCCGGGTGATCGACTCGATCCAGACCGCCTGCCAGCAAAGTACGGGGCTCCACTGCCAGGTCGTCACCCTGTATCAGGGTGGGATGTACTCGCTCTACCGGTACAAGCGCTATGACGACGTTCGTCTCGTGATGGCCCCCGAGGAGGGCGTCGCGTTCTTCGGTGGCGATCCCGACAACTTCACCTTCCCGCGCTACTGTCTGGACATCGCGCTGCTGCGCATCTACGAGAACGGGCAGCCGCTCGCGGCCCGCAACTACCTCCGATGGAGCTCCCAGGGAGCACTCGAAGGCGAGCTCGTCTTCGTCACCGGGAACCCGGGCAGCACCGGTCGCCTGCTGACGATGGCCCAGATGGAGTATCTGCGCGATGTCGTGTATCCGGAGAACCTGGCCGCGTACGCGCGCCAGCTCGAGGTGCTGCGCGCCGTGACGAAGGACGACCCGGAGCGCGCCCGTCGCTACGACAACATGATCTTCTCCCTCTCGAACTCCGAGAAGGCGGTCACCGGATATCGCTCGGGGCTCATCGATGCCGATCTGATGACCAAGAAGCGCGCCTTCGAGCGCGAGTTTCGCGCCCGCATCGCGAAGGATCCGCAGTTGCGCGCGCGCTATGGCGGCGCATGGGACGCGATCGCGGCCGCGCAGCGTGAGCTGGCATCGTTCGACAAGGCCTCTCGATATCGCTCCTTCGCGGGCTCGCAGCTGCTCGCGATGGCGGGGCAGCTCGTCCGCATCCCCGCGCAGTCGGCGCTCCCGGACACCGCGCGGTTGCCGGAGTATCGCGGGCAAGCGATCGAGCGGATGAAGCGGCAGCTGACCACGCCGGCACCGATCGACACCGAGGTCGAGACGCGTCTTCTGGCCGCTCAGCTCGCCGCGGCGAAGCGGGCGCTGCCGGCGAACGATCCCTATTTACAGGCCGTCCTCGCCGGACGAACCCCGGACGCCGCCGCGCGCGCGCTGATCGGCGGCACCACGCTGACCGATGCGGCCGCTCGCAAGGCACTCCTCGACGGCGGAGCGCGCGCCGTGGCCGCGTCGAACGATCCGCTGATCGTCGCCGCGCGAAAGATCGACCCGCTCCAACGCATCCTCTCCACACGCGCCCGGCGGCTGAACGCGCTCATTGCGGCGGAAGCCGAGAAGCTCGGACAGGCGATCTTCGCCGCGTACGG
Source organism: Gemmatimonadaceae bacterium (assembly GCA_036556765.1). GTDB lineage: Bacteria > Gemmatimonadota > Gemmatimonadetes > Gemmatimonadales > Gemmatimonadaceae > JAICNG01. The sequence continues at coordinate 2,669 of DATBIU010000143.1, forward strand.
TACGTCGCTCCCGCCGGATGCGACCTTCACCCTCCGCATCTCGGACGGTGTGGTGAAGGGCTACCCGTACAACGGGACCGTCGCCCCGTACCGCACCAGCTTCTACGGGTTGTACGGCCGCTCGGCGGAGTTCGCCGGCAAGCCGCCCTTCCACCTTCCGGCGCGCTGGCTCACCCGGGCCGACAGCGTCGACCTCGCGGCGCCCCTCAACTTCGTGTCGACGAACGACATCATTGGCGGGAACTCCGGCAGCCCGGTGATCAATCGGAACGCCGAGGTCGTGGGCGTGATCTTCGACAGCAACATCGAGGCGCTGCCGAATCGGTTCGTGTTCACCGACGAGGTCGCACGCTCGGTGAGCGTCCACTCGAGCGGCATCACGGAGGCGCTGCGCCGGGTATACGGCGCCGGCTGGGTGGTGGAGGAGCTGGCCGGAAGATAGGGGATCGAGGGATCGAGGGGTCGGGGGATCGAGGGCGCGAATCGGGTCTCGGCGCGGGTTCCCCCGCGCGCGAGATCGCGACCGGCGCCCTCGATCCCTCGATCCCTTGATCCCAGTGGTTCTGGCCTCGATCCTGCCACTATCCCCGGCATGCCGCAGCGACAGCTCGAGGCTCGCGCCCAGTCCCTCATGCGCGAGCAGTTTGGTCACGCCGATTTCCAGCCCGGGCAGTGGGACCCGATGCGCGCCCTCCTCTCGGGGCGCGACGCGATCGTCGTCATGCCGACCGGGAGCGGAAAATCGCTCATCTACCAGCTGCCCGCGCTGATGCTCGACGGGCTCACCGTCGTGGTGAGTCCGCTCATCGCGCTGATGAAAGACCAGCAGGACAAGCTCTACGCCCACGGCGTCGATGTCATCGCGATGCACTCGCACCTCACGGACACGCAGGCGCGCGACCTCCGCGAGCGCATGAGCGACGGGGAGGGGGCCATCCTCTACCTCACCCCCGAGCGCTTCAAGGACCGCGAGTTCTTCGATCACCTGCTGGAGCGCCGCGTGAGCCTCTTCGTCGTCGACGAGGCCCACTGCGTTTCGCAGTGGGGACACGACTTTCGCCCCGACTATCTCACGTTAGGCTCGGTGGCGCGCCGACTCGGCCGTCCTCCCATCCTCGCGCTCACCGCGACCGCCACCGCCGAAGTGCGGCGGGACATCGCGCGCCAGCTCGAGATGAACGACCCACACCTCACGATCACCGGCTTCGCGCGGCCCAATCTGCGCTTCGAGATCCGGCGGACGGTGAATGCCGCGGTCAAGGACGACGAGGTGGAGCGAGCGCTGCGCGAGCGCCAGGGCGACGGCGTGATCTACACCGCGACCATTCGCGAGGCCGAGCGACTCTACGAACGGCTGCGCCACGATCACCCGGTGGGACTCTATCACGGCAAGATGGCGCCGGCGGAGCGCAAGAAGACGCAGGAGCGATTCATGGACGGCGACCTCGACGTCATGATCGCCACCAACGCGTTCGGCCTCGGGATCGACAAGCAGGACATTCGCTTCGTGCTGCACTACCACTTTCCCGGGTCCATCGAGGCGTACTACCAGGAAGCCGGCCGTGCCGGCCGCGACGGAGACCCGGCGACCTGCTCGCTGCTCTACCGCGTGGAGGATCGCCGCGTGCAATCGTACTTCCTCGGCGGCAAGTACCCGGAGATCGAGGAGGCGGCGCGGGTCGCCATCTGTCTCGAGCAGCACCCGCTCGCCACGCCCGTGGCGCTGACCGACCTCGCGAAACAGGCCGATGTTCCCGCGCGGAAAGGCCGCATCGTCCTCGCGCTGCTCAAGCGCCACGGGCTCGTCCGCGAGCACCGCGGGGGGAGCTGGGAACGCCTCGGCAGTCAGCTGACCTCGGTGAACCTCAGCGACGATCTGCACGATTACGAGGAGCGACGCGCGATGGATCAGGCCAAGCTTCGCGCCATCATTCGCTATTGCCAGACCACCGAGTGCCGCACGCGCTACATCCTCGAATACTTCGGCGAGGCCGTGGAGGCCGAGTGGGCGTGCGGCAACTGCGATTCCTGTGACGCGAGGGACCGCTGGGCGGAAGGCGAGCGCACGAGATCGCTGCGCGCGGCGGTGGCGTGAACGAGACGATGCGGATTCTGGTCACCGGAGGGACGGGGGTCGTCGGCACGGCCGCGGTGCGCTCGCTGGTCGCTCATGGGCACGAGGTGCGCCTGTTCAGCCGGAATGCCGCGCGCGACGTGGAGCGCTGGCCGCGCGGCGTGGAGCCACGACCCGGCGCCGTCGATGATCCCGACTCGGTGCGCGGCGCCATGGAGGGCTGCGACGCGGTCGTCCACATCGCGGGCATCGTCGCCGAGGAGCCGCCGGAGACTACGTTCGAGCGCGTCAATGTCGAGGGCACGCGCCATCTCCTGCGCGAGGCGGAGCACGCGGGCATCGGACGGTTCGTGTACCTGTCGTCGCTGGGCGCCGACCGCGGCACTTCGGACTACCACCGCTCCAAGCGGCGTGCGGAAGCGCTCGTGAGGCAGTTCCGGGGATCCTGGCTCATTCTCCGACCGGGGAACGTCTATGGTCCTGGCGACGATGTCATCTCGCTCCTGCTGAAGCTGGTGCGCACGCTGCCGGTGATTCCGGTCATCGGCGGCGGCGACCACCCGTTTCAGCCGATCGCCGCCTCCGACCTGGGCGAGGCCATCGCGCTCGCGGTGGAGCGCGCGGATCTTTCACGCTGCGCGCTCGAGCTGGCGGGCGGCGAGCGGACGTCGATGAACGACCTGCTCGACCGGCTCAGTCGGATCACGGAGAAATCGCCCCTCCGCGTCCCGCTCCCGTTGTGGCTGGCGGAAGCGGGCACCCGCGTCGCCGGCGCGTTTGGAGTGGATCTACCGGTGAACGTCGATCAGCTCGAGATGCTCGTCGAGGAGAACGTGATCTCTCCCGGAGAGACGAACGCGCTGGTGACGACGTTCAAGATCTCACCGACGCCGCTCGATGATGGCTTGCGCTACCTCGCCGACACGTTGCCGGAGCAGGCCCCCTCGGAGGGCACCGGGCGACTGCATCGCCGGCGATACTGGGCCGACATCGCGGACTGCTCCGTCTCCGCGACGGCACTGTTCGAGCTGTTCCGCACCCAGTTCGGCCACTTCCTCCCCGAGGCCACCGTGCAGGTGGGCGCCGAGCGCGGCACGCCCTGCGTGCCTGACGAGGGCGAGACGCTCACCCTCGGACTCCCGCTTCGCGGCAACGTTCAGGTGCGCGTGCTCGAGGTGGCGGAGCGGTGGATGACGCTCGTCACCGTGGAGGGGCATCCGCTCGCCGCCGCGATCCGGTTCATCGCCGAGGACCGCGCCGGGGGTGTCGTGCGGTTCGAGATTCAGACCTTCGACCGCGCCGGTTCACTCGTCGACGCTTTGATGCTGGCGGTAATCGGCGACCTGCTGAAGGATGCAACCTGGCGGGCCGTGGTGCAGCGCGTGATCGATGCGGCTGGTCACGCGCCTGGCGGCGTCGAGGACTCCGATGAGGTGTTGGAGGGAAAGGAGGCCGAGCTGGTGGAAGAGTGGGCCGATGCACTAGTGATGGCGGGGCATCGGGCCCAGGAAGCTCAGCGCGCGTCGCCGTAGTCGAGTCGCTGTGGGCGGTACTGGCAGTGCTCGCCACAGCCGAAGCGATAGCGGTTGCGCGCGAACCACCGATAGAACTTGTCAGCCAGCCAGCCGACGAACGGCAGCTTGAACACCCAGCCGATCACCCATCCACTCGGCAAGATGCCAAGGAGGTCCTCAATGGCCTCGGCGCCCTGCGTTGTCTTGCCGCCGGGGCCGATGAGCTGAACGGCCTCGGCGTACGCCTCGGCGGGAATCCACGGGAATCTCGCCAGGACGCACGTGTTCTGGGACGGAATGATCTCGATTTGCTGGCGGCGGTCCCATCGCTCGAGGAGACGCACGAGGCGGCCACATACCTTGCAATTGCCGTCGTAGACGAGCGTCCACGGCCGGCCTTCACCGCCGCAGTCGCTCGATTGTCCCGCGAAGACGAAGTGCACGACCGGGAATCGTTGGGCGCTCGTCGTGGTCACGCGATCTCCGTCGTGATGGTGGGCGCGTGGGCGAGCGTGTTGTGAATCGCGCACAGGTGCGCGGCCCGCTCCGCCGCGGCGCGCCGCTCGGGCGGCAGCTGCGGCCAGATGATCGTCAGGTCGATGGCGCCAACGCGGTGCGGCTTTTCGGCGAACCGCCATTCGACCTCGAGCGCCAGCGACGACGCATCGAGGCTCGCGTGTTCCGCCCACGAGGCCAGCACCGACAGCACACAGGTCGCCAGCGCGCTGGCGAGCATGTGGAACGGCGAGTACTGCGCGTCGGGGCGGTCGGCTTCGATCGTGAGCGGGCCGGCGTTTCCCTCGAGACGGATGCGTTCATCGGACAACAGCAGGATCTTCACGTCGTTCTCCTGGCGGCGCGGCGCTGAGTATGCAAAGAATACGCCTTGGACCGATCGCGGAGCGGCGTATGGTGACCGTGACAGCGAGGCATCGTGTCGCGTGGCTCGGTGTGCTCGCGATCGCCGCGTGCGACCGCGCCGATGCCGCGCGCCAGTACGACGACTACGTGCGGCTGCGCGGTCAACTCGTCGCGGCGGAGACCACGACCACCGGATCGCGCGGTCGATACGACATGCAACGCGTACGGCTTCGCAGCTCCACGGGCCTGGAGGTGACCGGCAGCCTGCTGCGCCCTCGGTCCGCGGCGCGCATGCCCGCGATCCTGCTCAACGATGGCCGCGAGCTCAACAGCAGGGCGATCGAGTACCTCCCGCTCGACTTCGGGGACATTGTCGTGCTGTCGATCGACTACCCCGAGGCGATCCCATACGACGCCGGTGTGAAGGACCTCGTGATGAACGGCGGCGACGTTCGCAAGGCCGCGCGCTTGATCCCGGCGTCCTTCTCGCTCGCGGGTGAGTGGCTGTCGTCGCGGGACGACGTGGACGCATCGCGCGTGGGAATCGTCGCGACGTCCTTTGCCGTCCCGTTCGCGACGATCGCGGCGGCGATGGACGCGCGTTTCCGCGACGTGGGACTGATTTACGGCGCGGGCGACTTCGCGACGGTGATGGCGGCGAACATCGACCTCCGCCCGCGGTGGCTGCGACGTCCGGCGGCGTGGCTGGCGACGCGCGCGTTCCGCGAGTTCGAGCCGGAGCGGCACGTCGCACTGATCGCGCCGAGGCCGGTCCTGATGATCAACGGGATCGACGATCCGCAGATGCCGCGGCGTGCGGTGGAGTCGCTCTACGCGGCCGCTCGCGATCCCAAAACGCTCATCTGGCTTCGTACCGGCCACTTGCTTCCCACCGACAGCGTCCTCATCCGAGCGCTGGTGGACACGGCGCTCGCGCGATTGCCGATCCTGCAACGTGCGGCGGAGGCGCCTGTCCCCCGCTGACGGCACCCCACTTGCGGCGCCTGTTCGATGAACAGCACGAGGACGGAGACATGGCTGCCGTGTTGAGTGGGCGCGAGGTCGTGGTCACGAGCGAGTCCGTGACGCTGCGAGGTCTCCTCGGCATTCCGCAGGAGGCGCGGGGCGTCGTCCTGTTCGCGCATGGAAGCGGGAGCGGCCGCCTGAGCTCGCGAAACAACGCCGTGGCGCGATCGCTCCAGGATGCGGGGTTCGCCACGCTCCTCATCGATCTGCTGAGCGAGGAGGAGGAACGAGCCGATGCCGCCACCGGTCGCCTTCGATTCGATATCGGCTTTCTCGCCAAGCGACTGGAGGCCGCCACATCGTGGCTGGCCAGCTCCGCGGACACACGCTCGATGGGCATCGGGTATTTTGGCGCGAGCACTGGCGCCGCTGCGGCGCTGGTGGCGGCGGCGGAGATGCCCGGCCACGTCCATGCGGTCGTGTCGCGGGGCGGGCGCCCCGATCTCGCGGGCGAGCACCTCGCGAAGGTGAAGGCCCCCACGCTCCTCATCGTCGGCAGTCGGGACGTGCCGGTCATCCCGCTGAACGAGGATGCGTTCGCGCAACTGCGGTGCGCGAAGAAGCTCGACATCGTCCCCGGTGCGTCGCATTTGTTCGAGGAGCCGGGGACGCTCGACGTCGTGTCGCAGCTGGCCACGTCGTGGTTCACGAAGTACCTCGGGCCGCGCGAGTAATGCTCTTCTTCGATCGAACGGACGCGGGGCGCCGATTGGGATCGGATCTCGCGCGCCGGCTGCCGCGGATTCGCGATGAAGATCCGCTCGTGCTCGCGATCCCGCGCGGTGGTGTGCCGGTCGGGTACGAGGTGGCGCGGGTGATCGATGCGCCGCTCGATCTCTTCATCGCGCGCAAGCTCGGCGCGCCGGGACACGAGGAGCTTGGCATCGGCGCCGTCGCGCCCGGGGGCACACGCTTTCTGGACGCCGAGACGATTCGCATGCTCGGGGTGAGCGACGCCTACATCGAGGAGGTGACGCGCAAGGAAACGACGGAGCTCGAACGCCGGCTTCGCCGTTTTCGAGGTGACCGTCCGCCTCCGCGAATCGAGGGGCGAGCGGTGGTGCTGGTCGACGACGGGCTGGCCACCGGGGTGACGGCGCTGGCATCGCTCACGGCGTTGCGCCTCCAGCGACCGCGACGACTCGTCTTCGCGGCGCCCGTGTGCTCACTCGAGGGGATGCAGGCGGTTACTCGTCAGGCGGACGATGTCGTGTGCGTCGCCACCCCGGACCGCTTCTTCGGCGTCGGCGCGTGGTATCAGGATTTCACGCAGACGACGGACGAGGAAGTGGTGCAGCTGCTGGCGCGGAGGGGTCAGGAATCGGGAGTCAGGGATCAGGGCGTGCCAGGGTGACGGGGCGAGGAGAAGGCGCACGCCTCTCCTCGCCCCGTCATGCCCGCACCCCTGCTACCGCATCGAGAACCGGAGCAGCGGGCGCGTGTCCAGCACCTCCCCGCCATGCTCGATGATCGAGACCAACCGCTCACGGCTCCGGAAGTGCGTCGATCCCCCGTAGCGGAAGAAGGTGCGCTCCACGCCCATCCTCGGCGCGCGCACGAACCACCGGCGGACGATCCACAGGCCAGACGCGAGCTGCTCGAACTCCACGCGGCCCCCTACCCGAGAGGGAGCGACGCCCCACGGGAGCTTTGTGTACGTGAACTCGAGATGCCGAAGCTCGGCGGTCGCCGAGTCCAGCCAGAGGACCCCTTTCACATCGGCGACGGTGCGCTTCTTCGCGGGCTCGAACGCGAGCCCGATGAGGCCGCCCTCACCCGTGGTCACCCGGAAGCAGTGGCGGCGCAGAAACGTCTCCGACAGCAGCACGTCCGCGTCGGGCGCGTAGTAGTACCACGTGTTCGCGCCCTTTCGCTCGACGAATCCAGTGCGGTCCAGATGCTCGGCCGACACGGCCGTGAACGGACTCTGAGCCATGCCGGTCAACAGCCAGCTCGAATCGCTGTGCACCCGGTGCGCGAGGGTGTCGAGCTCACGAGCCCATCGCCGCGCGGTCGTCTGGAAAAGATCACCGCGCTGCGCGAGCGCGGTCTGATAGAGCGCCGTGCGCACCTCCTCCCATAACTGGAACGCGGGCACCCCATCGCCCGGGCGCACGAGACAATGGCGCTGCGCGTGCACCGTCACCGACGGCAGGCTCACGCGGATCGTGGGCGCGAGGATGTCGTGCACGCGCACCTCGCCGGCGGCGATGTCGAACGCACCCGACTCGATCGCGCGATAGCCGATGCGCTTCGTGCGCAGGGAGTATCGCCCGGGCGCGGGCGCGGCGAGGGCGTATCCCCCGGCGTCGAGCGACAGGGCGCGCCCGCGCGGCGCACCGTCATCCCCGAGAAGAACCACCAGCGCATCCCGCACCGGCGCGCCCGTCAACGAATCCAGCACCGTCCCGCGCACGACCTGTGCACTCGCGCTCGTCGTGCTCAGCGCAAGCAGCGCGGAGACGAAGAAGACCGTATGTGACACCGAACCCTCCTGCCGGCGCTTCCGTCGCCGGCACCTTCACACTCCGGACGGATACGTCTCGGGCAGGTCGGCATCCACACGCGCTGGCATGTGGAGCGGCGCCACCGCTCGCGCCCCGTCGAAGAACATGAAGGCGTCGTAGCGCCCGGGCAGGATGGTCGGAACGTAGTTCCCGTACTGCTCGAGCGCTGGGTGATAAACGACGCCGATCGCGCGATGCCCTCGTGGCTCGCGCAAGTCGTCCATCACCGGGTGCGCCCCCCGCTCGGCGAACGGGAGAAGGAAGTCCGGGATTCCGGTGTGGTGCTCCCACACGATCGCTCTCGCCGAGGGCCCATGAAACGCCGTGAGGCGCTCGCGTGTCTCGACCACGTGGGTGTCGCGGACGTTCCACGACGCCGGGCCGCCACGCACCATGGTGCGGTAATACCGCTCCCCGTTGCGCGCGATCAGCGCGTGCTGCTCCGCGTTGAAGAAGGTATCCGGGCCGTCCTCCCGGTGTGCCACGGCGCGCTCGCGCAACAACCGCGGCACTGCGAATGGGCGTGCGATCTCGGCGACGCCGCGCGTGAGGCGCGTGGCGTCAGTCGATCCTCGGGCCTCCTGGGCCGCAGCTCGCACGTTCCACTCCGTTCGTGTTCAATCTCCCGCCAAAGCAAAGGGAGTGCCGAATGCCTGGGAACTCGAATGATCCTCCCAGAACACGGTCGGAATGAGGACGGAGAAGTGAGGAATGGTGACGTTCATCACTCCTCACTGCTCGTTCCTCATCGACGTGCCCGCGGCTGTTGCTGAGTGAGGCAGTGGAGGGTGCCGAGTCCCCACACGAGGTCGACGGCGTGGATGCCGACGACCTCGCGGCTCGGAAAACACTCGGCGAGGATGTTGAGCGCGATGCGATCGTTGCGGTCGTTGAAGGTGGGGACGAGGACGACGCCGTTGGCGATGTAGAAGTTGGCGTAGCTCGCCGGCAGTCGCTCTCCGTCCATGATGACGGGGCGCGGGTAGGGAAGCTCGACGATCCGCAGCCCGCCCTTCACCGTCGATGCCGCGTGCTCGAGTCGCTCGCGATTGTCGACCGACCGCTGGTGGTTGTCATCGGTGGGGTCCGGCTCGAAGGCGAGCACGATCGTGTTGCGGTCGACGAACCTGGCGATGTCATCGACGTGACCGTGCGTGTCATCGCCGACACACCCTTCGCCAAGCCAGATGGTGGTGGTGATGCCGAGGTACTCGGCGAACGCGCGCTCGTACCCGTCACGGTCGAGGCCGGGGTTGCGTTCCTGAATGGACGACAGGAGGCATTCCTCCGTCGTCAGAAGGACGCCGGCGCCATTGGTGTCGATCGCCCCTCCTTCGAGCACCAGGCGGCCGCCGCCATCAGGCCGCGCGGCCTCGACCGCCGGAAGCTCGGCGAGGCGCGCGACGGCGGGCGCCACGAGCGCATCGGCGAGATGGTTCTCGTACTTGGCCCACGCATTGAAGCGCCAGCAGATGGCCTCGACCTGTCCATCCGCACGCCACACCATCGTTGGTCCCGAATCACGGAGCCACACGCGATCGCTGGGCACCACGTGCAGCCGGCATCGGTCGAGCCTAACGCCGTGGGAGCGCAGCGCGCCGATGGCCTCCTCGCATACCTCATCGGTGTGGCAGAGAATCTCGACGCGCTCGTAGGCGTGGAGCGCACGCACGATCTCGGCGTACACCCACGGGATGGGCTCGAACTTGCCCGGCCAGTCGGGGCGGTGGTGGGGCCAGCCGAGCCAGGTCGCGGCGTGGGGCTCCCATTCGGCGGGCCAGCGTCGGCGCGGTTGGGCAGACATGGGGGCAGGGTCGCACCCGAAGACGTCAGGGATCGGACGTCAGGGATCGGACGTCAGCAACGACACCGCCGTACGCGCCGTCACTGATACCTGAGCCCTGACGTCCGATTCCTGACGTCTTCGGGTGTTCCCTTCATCCGATGTACCGCTGCAGGATCGGCCCGTACGCGTCGATTCTTCGATCGCGCAGAAAGGGCCAGTTGCGCCGCGTGTACTCGATCAGCGCCGGGTCGCACTTCGCGATCAGGATCGTTGGCTCGATGCCCGCCTCGGCGATGAGACGCCCGAACGGATCGCTCACGAACGAGTGGCCAAAAAAGTCGATGCCATCGGTGCCCGGCTCCGGCTCGTGCCCAACGCGATTCGCCGCCGCCACGTAGATGCCGTTCGCGATCGCGTGTGCCCGCTGAATGGTGCGCCACGCGTCCGCCTGTGACTTGCCCCACTCGTCCTTCTCCTTCGGGTGCCATCCAATCGCCGTTGGATAGAGGAGAATCTGCGCGCCCATTAATGCCGTGATGCGCGCCGCTTCCGGATACCACTGATCCCAGCAGATCAGAACGCCAATCGTCGCGTAGCGCGTCTTCCACACCTTGAACCCGCCGGCGCTCCCGATGCGCTCGTCGTGTTCGCCGGGTGTGAA
>DATBIU010000144.1:0-5822 GCA_036556765.1 Gemmatimonadaceae bacterium
CACCATGCGGTTGAACCGGCGCAGCCGGTCCTCGCGCTCGCGCACCCGGGCCGCCGAGAGCTGGAGAAAGTGATTCGTCGTCGCCTGACGAACGATCTCGATCGCCTCCTCGGCGCGGCGGAAGCACGACACCAGCTCGCGGCGCGTGCACGACACGTCGATCTCGTCGACGGCCTCCTCGAGATACGAGAGGATGATCGCGCCGAGGAGCTGGTGCTCCTTGAGGATCTGATAGACGTCGAACCCCTGCGTGTGGCGCATCGCCCCCAGCTCGCGCGCCTTCGCGACCACGGGGACGTCGTCGTCGATGTGGGTCCCGGTGGACTCGAGATAGCTGGCGACCCCTTCGATCAGCAGCGGGACGTGGTCGAGCAGGTCGTCGGTGGGGAAGATGACGTCCGGGGTCAGCGAGACGCGGGCGGCGATGCGGTCGAGCCAGCGACTGGCGATCTGGTTGCTGGCTTCGCGGAGACGGATCGCCAGCAGGCTGCCAACGGTACACTCGGGTGCGTCACTCATTGGCGGAGGAGTATGGCTGAGTGCGCACCGCCGCACCAGTCTCGCGCGACGCGCGCGCGAGCGCTCGCATGCTGACGTCCGCCGCCTGATCGATGAAGCGCGCGATCAGCGCCAGCGCCTCGGCGAGACCGACTTCCGGGATGGACGATGCGTGGCGGTGGATGGCGGACTCCACCTCCTCGCGGAGGATGCGCCACTCGCGCGCGACGGTTTCACGCGACCATCCCAGCCGCGCCCGACCGGCGCCGTGCCGCTCGGCCACCAGGCGCTGAATCTCCGACGCGTCGCTCGCCACGCTGGTCGGCCGGCCACGCGACTCCTCGGCGGCGATCAGGAGCGCGGCGAGGTCGGCGAGGTAGGTCGCGGCGTGGTCGGCGAGCTGTGAGAATCGCAGCGTGGACGCGGAGGGGATGATCTCGTCGGCGCGCAGGCGGCCGACGAAGGCCGAGGTGACGCTTCCGAGCTCGCGGAGCAGCACCTCGCCCACGTCGGCGACGCCATGGAGCCGGTTGTCGTCGCGCATCGATCCGTCGGGACGCCCTGCCGACCCCGGCGAGCCTGTGGCGGCCGGCAGCCAGAGCGTGAACGTCGAGCCCTGCCCGATGTCGCTTCGGACGCTCAGGTCGCCGTTCATCAGGCGGGCCAGGCGCCGGGCGATCGTTAGGCCCAGCCCGGAGCCGTCCTTCGGCCGCGTATGGCTGGTGTCGACCTGCACGAAGGGATCGAAGATCGCGGCGAGCCGGTCCGATGGGATGCCGATCCCGTTGTCCTCGACCCTGATGAAGACCCACGGGCCGCTCCCGCGGAGCCGAACGTCGGCGGGGGGCTCGCTCGACACGCCACATTGCACGCCGACGCGCCCGCCGGGCTCGGTGAACTTCACCGCGTTGCTGAGCAGGTTCACGAGAATCTGCTGAACGCGGCTTTCGTCCCCCTCGTACAGCGCGCAGCTCGCGGCGCCGTCGGCGCTCGTCGCCTCGATCGAGACGCCGCGGGCTTCGGCCATGGGTTGGACGACGGCGACCGCCGCATCGACGGCGTGGTCCGAGCGCGCGTTGCTGTGCTCGACGGCGAGGCGGCCGGCATCGATGCGGGCCAGGTCGAGCACCTCGTTCACGAGAACGAGCAGGTGCCGCGCGCTGGCGAGGATGCGCGCGACGTGGGCCCGCTGCTCCTCGGTGAGCGCGCCGGGAATGCCGAGGTGGAGCAGCTCGGCGTACCCGATGACGGCATTGAGGGGGGTGCGGAGCTCGTGGCTCATCATCGCCAGGAACTCGGATTTTGTCCGATTCGCCGCCTCGGCCTCGGCGCGGGCGAGGCGCTCCTCCTCGAGCTCCTGCGCGCGCTCGGCGGCTCGCTTGCGGTCGGTGACGTCGCGCAAGGACGCGAGGTGAGCCGGCGTGTCGTCCCACTCGAGCGGAGCCGCGCGAAGCTCGGCGCTCACCGCGATGCCGTCCGGGCGAACGATCTCGATCTCGGAGCTGTCGTCGGGGGCGATGGGAAACCCGAGATGGTTGCCCTGCAGCTCGGCGGCGGAGCGGCCGAAGAGGCGCTGGGCGGCCGGGTTGGTGAAGCGGATGATCCCGTCCAGGCCGACGATGACGATGCCGTCGGCTATTCGCTCGACGATCGTGCGCAGGCTGGTCTGTTCGGAGCGCCGGCTTTGCCGGCGGTCGGTCCCGGATCGCTGCTCCGTCCTCATCCGTTGCATCGGCGGCGTGGTCGTTTCGTTCGCTGATCACGCCGCTAATACAAGGTCCGTGCCCCGTGTGGCATCGCACCGTGACTGGTCTAAAAGATGCGTTTCCGGCGAGCATGCCGGAGGTCCCCGCTGTGAACGACCCAACGCCGCAAGGAGGAACGCTGGCGACCTACGTGCTGCGACTCTACGTCACCGGAACGAGCCCCCGGGCACAGGTGGCGATCGCCAACCTGCGCCGCATCTGCGAGCAGGATCTGCGCGGGCAGTACGATCTCGAGATCATCGACGTGCTGGAGAATCCGGAGGTGGCGGAGCGCGAGAAGATTCTCGCGACCCCGACGCTCATCAAGCAGCTGCCACCGCCGTTGCGTCGCGTGATCGGCGATCTGTCCGACAAGGAGAAAGTCCTCCTGGGCCTCGAGGTCCGTCCCGAGCTGCCCGCCACCGACCGTCCGGAACATCCATGACCGCGCAAGCCATCGAGCCAGCCGTTCAGAAGCTGCCCACCGGGATCGCCAGCTTCGACATCATCGCGAAAGGGGGCTTGCCGCGCCATCGCACCACGCTGCTCTCCGGCACCGCCGGCAGTGGCAAGACGGTGTTCGCGATGCAGTTCCTGGCCGCCGGTATTCGCGACACCGACGAGCGTGGCGTGTTCGTCACGTTCGAGGAATCGGCTGGCGACATTCGGACGAACATGCGGAGCTTCGGATGGGACCTGGAGCGCTGGGAGCGCGACGGGAAGTTCGCGTTCGTCGACGCGTCCCCCGATCCGCACGTCGAGACGGTCGAGAGCGGGGCGTTCGATCTCGGCGCGCTGCTCGCGCGGGTGGAGCACGCGGTGAAGCGCATCGGCGCCACGCGCGTGTCGGTGGACTCGCTGGGGGCGGTGTTCTCGCAGTTCTCGGATCAGTCGGTGGTGCGACGCGAGCTGTTTCGCATCGCGTCGGCGCTCAAGGCGATGGGCGTGACCGCGCTGCTGACCGCCGAGCGCACCGACGACTACGGGCCGGTGGCGCGGTTCGGCGTCGAGGAGTTCATCGCCGACAACGTGATGGTGTTGCGGAACGTGCTGGAGGACGAGAACCGGCGTCGCACGATCGAGATCCTCAAGTTCCGCGGCACCGACCATCAGAAGGGCGAGTTCCCGTTCACGATCGTCCCCGATGATGGGCTGGTGGTCATCCCGCTGTCGGCGATGCAGCTCAAGCAGAAGTCGTCGGACATTCGCGTGTCGTCAGGCAGCGCGGAGCTGGACAAGATGTGCGGGGGCGGCTTCTTCCGGGACTCGGTGATTCTGGTGTCGGGAGCGACCGGCACCGGCAAGACGCTCACCGTCACGCAGTTCTTGAATGGCGGCGCGGCGGTGGGAGAGCGGTGTCTGCTGCTCGCGTTCGAGGAGAGTCGGGACCAGCTCTTCCGCAACGCGATCGGGTGGGGGGTCGATTTCGAGCGGCTCGAGCGCGAGGGGCTGCTGCGCGTGGTCTGTGACTACCCGGAAGTCCTTGGCCTCGAGGACTGGCTGCTCGCCATCCAGCGCACGGTCGCCGAGTTCAAGCCGAACCGCGTGGCGCTCGACAGCCTGTCGGCCCTGGAGCGGGTGGGGACGATCCGCGCGTTCCGCGAGTTCGTGATCGGCTTCACCTCGTTCATCAAGCACCAGGAGATCACCGGGCTGTTCACGTCGACGACGCCGTCGCTGATGGGCGGGACGTCGATCACCGAGGGGCACATCTCGACGCTCACCGATTCGATCGTCCTGCTCCGCTACGTGGAGATGTTCGGCGAGATGAAGCGCGGCATCACCGTCCTCAAGATGCGCGGCTCGCTGCACGACAAGGGCATTCGCGAGTTCACGATCGACAAGAAGGGGATGCACCTCGGCCGTCCGTTCCGGAACGTCACCGGCATTCTCGCCGGCACGCCCGTGCACGTGTCGCCCGCCGACGTCGAGCGGATCTGGAGCCAGTTCGAGGCGGAGCGGGGGGACCACCGAGCGGATGCGGTGGTCTCCGACGGAGAACGGCGCCGGGGGAGCGAGCGGCGCCGCTCCCCCTGACGCAACGACCGAGGCCGTGTCCGTGGAGCGTCCGCGCGAGAACCGGGATGACGACGCAAGCCTGACGCGGTCCCCTGCCGGCGAAGTCGATCCGTTGCAGCGCCTCCAGCAGGAGCTGGATCGCCGCAGTCGCGCGCTCGAGCGGAGCGAGGCGCGCTTCCGCGACGTGATCGAGCGAAATGCCGACGCGATCGTCGTCGTCGACGGACAAGGACTGATCCGCTTTGCCAACGATATGGCGAGCGCGCTGTTCGGCGGCCTGCGCGCCGAGCTGATCGGCACGGCGTTCGGCTTTCCGCTGGTGAGAGGGGAAACCACCGAGCTCGACCTTCTCACCGACGGCGCTCCACGCGTGGCCGAGATGCGCGTGGTGGAGTCGGAGTGGGAGGGTCGCACGGCGTACATCGCCTCCCTGCGCGACGTCACCGAGCGCAAGCGCGCCGAGCAGGGCGCGCGCGACCTCATCCGGGAGCAGGCGGCGCGTACGGCGGCGGAAGCGTCGGCGAAGCGATTTCGCTTTCTGTCCGAGTCGGGAGCGGCGCTCACCTCATCGCTGAACTACCACGCGACGCTCGCGGCGCTCGCACGCGTGTGCGTCACCGGCTTCGCCGATTGGGCGGAGGTGTATGCGGTCGAGGCGGATGGCGCGGTGAGACGGCTGGAGACGGCGCACTGCGAGCCGGCAAGAGCGCCACTCGTCGGCGCGCTGCGAGGTGTCGTCATCCCGCCGAAAAGCTCCCACCCCGTGCTCGCCGTGATCCGCACGCGGACGCCGATCCTGGCCTCCACGCTGAGCCCCGAGCTTCGTGCGTCGATGAGCGTCGACGAGGGGCATGAACGGACCGTGACCGAGCTGGGGATGACGTCGCTCATCGTCATCCCGATGATCGCGCGCGACCGCGTACTCGGCGCGATCGCGTTGATGTCCTCGGATCCACGCCGGCGCTTCAACGCCGAGGACCTGGCGCTGGCGGAGGACGTCGGCGCGCGCGCGGCGCTGGCGGTGGACAATGCGCTGCTGTACGAAGAGGCACGCCGGGCGAACCAGACCAAGGCCGATTTCCTCGCCGTCGTCTCCCACGATCTGCGAACGCCGCTCAACGCCATCATGGGGTACGCGGAGCTGATGGGGATGGGCATTCCCGAGCCCCTGCCGGAGGCGGCGCGCGAGCGGCTGCAGCGGATCCGTACCGCCGCCGGACACTTGCTCTATCTCCTCGACGAGCTGCTCGGCTTCGCGCGGCTGGAGGCGGGGCGCGAGGAGGTTCATCCGGAGGACGTCGACGTGCGCGAGGTGGTGCGCGAGATGGCGGCGGTCGTCGAGCCGCTCGCGCACTCGGCCCACCTCGCGTTCGAGGTGGACGTGCCCGCGGCGCCGGTGGTGGTGCGGACCGATCCGGACAAGCTGCGCCAGATTCTCGTGAACCTGGGCGGAAACGCGGTGAAGTACACGCCGCGAGGAGAAGTTCGTGTGGCGGTGCGCGAGCACGCGGCGAACCGCGTGATGATCCGCGTGAGCGACACCGGCATCGGAATCGCGCC
>DATBIU010000145.1:0-2295 GCA_036556765.1 Gemmatimonadaceae bacterium
TGAGGATCGCGCCATCGATTCTCAGCGCCGACTTCGCGCGGCTCGGCGAGGAGATCGCGATGGTCAGCGAAGCGGGGGCCGACTGGATCCACATCGACGTCATGGACGGCCGCTTCGTGCCGAACCTTACCTTCGGAGCAAAGGTAATAGAGACGGTGAAGAAGCTCACCGATCTCCCGCTCGATGTGCACCTGATGGTGGTGGAGCCCGAGAAATACCTCGAGGACTTCGCCGCCGCCGGCGCGTCGGTGCTGACGATTCATCCCGAGGTGTCGCCGCATCTGCATCGCCAGCTGATGCGCATCAAGGAGCTGGGCTGCCTGGCCGGCGCGTCGCTGAACCCCTCGACGCCGATCGAGGCGGTGTACGAAGTGGCTGGGGACCTCGATCTCCTGCTCATCATGTCGGTGAATCCCGGCTTCGGGGGGCAGCGCTTCATCCCCGCATCGGTCGACAAGATCCGCCGCGCGCGCAAGATGCTCGACGAGGTCGACAGTCGCGCCGCGCTCGAGGTGGATGGCGGCATCAACCGGGAGACGATCGCGCAGGTGTGGCACGCGGGCGCGGACACGTTCGTCGCCGGCAACGCCATCTTCAAGGCGAAGGACCCGCGCGCGGAGCTGCGGGCGTTGCGCGCGAAGTGCGCGGTGGCGGCATGACGGTGCGCGAGCAGTGGGCCTGGGCCGGCGCCATCGCGCTCGTGCTCGGCGGCGGTGCGTTCGCCGCCGCGCAGGCGATGCGCGACGAGCTCTTTCCCGTCTCGCTCGGGAGTGAAGCGCCCACCTTCGCGGCGAGCACGCTCGACGCGCCGGCGGCGCGGCGCACGCTCGAGGACTATCGCGGGAAGGTCGTGTTGCTCAACATCTGGGCGACCTGGTGTACCCCCTGCATCGTCGAGATGCCGACGATCGAGGCGTTGCACCGCGAGTTCAAGGACACCGACCTCAGAGTCGTCGCCGTGAGTATCGATCAGGCCCAGACCGAGCACGCCATCCGCGACTTCGTGAAGGAGCTCGGCCTTACCTTCGAGGTGCTGCACGATCCCGAGGGGGCCATCACGCGCGTGTATCAGGTGATGGGCTATCCGGAGACGTTCGTCATCGGCCGTGATGGCGTGATTCGCAAGATCGTGATCG
Organism: Gemmatimonadaceae bacterium; assembly: GCA_036556765.1. Classification (GTDB taxonomy): domain Bacteria; phylum Gemmatimonadota; class Gemmatimonadetes; order Gemmatimonadales; family Gemmatimonadaceae; genus JAICNG01. The sequence continues at coordinate 1,137 of DATBIU010000145.1, forward strand.
GCGCCACCGACTGGAACTCCGAGGGGAATCGCGCCCTCATCAGGCAGCTGCTCGCCGAGCAGAGCTAGATGGCGCCGACTCCCTGGCGGCGGCGCGTGACGGCGGCGTTGACCGAGCATCTGCCGCTCAAGCTGGTCGCGATCTTCTTCGCGTTCGTGGTGTGGCTCGTCGTGAGCGGCGAGCGGCCCACGGAGATGGTGGTGCCCGTCCGCGTGGAGATCGGCGTCGACACCTCGGTCACGCTGCGGGGCCGTACGCCGGAGGTACGTGCGCTCGTGGTGGGCCGCGGTCGCGACCTGATGAAGCTGTGGGACACGCCGCCGACCATCTCGCAGCGGCTGGGGAGCGACGTTCCCGATTCCCTGGCGATCATGCTCGAGGTGAACAACGTCGAGCTGCCGCCGGGCGTCGCGGGCATCGTCCGTGATGTGCAGCCCCGGAGCCTCCGCCTCTACTTCGACGTGCAGACGAAGCGGTTCGTGCCGGTGCAGTCCGCGCTGCGGGTGCGCGCCGATTCCGGCTTTCGCCTGACCGGTCCGGTACAGGTGGAGCCCACGCGCGTACAGCTCATCGGCGAGCGTCGCGCGGTTCGCGCCATCGATACCGTCGTGACGGCGAGCATCGACCTCGTCGTGCGCGACACGGCGCCGATGACGGTGGCACTCGACACGGCCGGGCTGCGGGTTCGCGTGAGTCCCGCCTTCGTGCGTGTGCGTGTACCGCTGGCCGAGGCGGAGCCACCAGCCGCCGCGGCGTCGACGGGGAGCCGCCGTCGTCCGTGACGCGCATCCTCGGCATCGAGACCTCCTGCGACGAGACCTCGGCGGCTGTCGTCGAGGGAACGGGGGACGATGTCGCGGAGCGATCGCTCGTCATCCTCTCCCAGGACGTGCACAAGGTGTTCGGCGGCGTGGTGCCCGAGATCGCGTCGCGCGCGCACCTCACGAGTATCGTGCCGGTGGTGAGCCGCGCGCTCGATGAAGCCGGCGTCGCGCTCGCCGACCTGGACGCGATCGCGGTGACGTACGCGCCGGGACTGGTGGGCGCGCTCCTCGTCGGCGTCAGCTACGGCAAATCGCTCGCGTACGCGAGCGGGCGCGCGCTCGTCGCCGTGCATCACATGGAGGGCCACCTCTTCGCGACGCAGCTGCAGCATGCG
>DATBIU010000146.1:0-14698 GCA_036556765.1 Gemmatimonadaceae bacterium
GGCCGCGCCAACGCAGCCGACCGGCGATCATGAGGTGCACGACCAGATACAGGCCATTGTCGAGGACGAAGACGATGCGTTTGCCAAGCCGGTCGAGATCCCGCACGCGTTTTCCTTCCACCTCGGAGAACTGCGGCTCGACCGTTCGAACCACAAACGGGCTGAGCGCACGCGCACGTTCGATGGGCTGGCCGACGACGCGCGGCCGGAGCGCCTCGAGGTACGCGAGGATGTCGGGGAGCTCAGGCATTTGGGGCTCCGAATGAGGAAGGAGCGCTGAGGAGTGAGGGAATCATTGACGCGGCTTGGTCGATCGAGTTCCTCACTCCTCAGTCCTCATCCCTCTTTGCGGGTTCTCCGGCATTTCCGGAGAGATCTCGGTCGCGGGCCACGGACAGCCTGAACCTCCGAATGGCCCGAATGACCCGAATGACTCCCGGGTCGGGGGCCTTCGGCAGTTTCACGCTGTCCGTGGCTCTCGCGCGCCTGAACTTCCGGATGGCCTCGAAACCCGTCCTCCCGTGATGCCGTACGGGCCTTCGCCCCCCATCTCCGAGGAATCATGTCCCTCCGTTTCCCGATCGTTGCCGCGATGCTCTTCATCCTCACCGCGGGTGCGGCAGCCCAAACGCCCTCACAGGCCTCGAGCGCGGCGAAGCCGCCTATGCCCCCGCCACCGACCACCGATCTGGTGGTCGCCGGCCGCAAGCTGGCCAACTGGATTCTCTCCAACCAGATCGACAGCGTCGTCATGAACGCCGCGCCCGGGCAGAACGCGGACACGGCGCGGATGCAGCTGTCGCGATTCGTCGAGGACCTCGCGATCCGCGGCGGCAACGAGCTCAAGGTCATCGAGGAGAAGGTGGTGCGCCGCAACGGCGCCTACCAGTACTGGCGCACCGCCGAGTTCGAGCTTGCGCCGAGCACCGTGCTGTTCCGCATCGTGGTCACGCCGGATGGCAAGTACGCCGGTTTCGGAATCGGGCTGGCGAACAACCCGCCGCCGATCGACCCATGATCTAAAGTCGAATGAGGAATGAGCACTGAGGAGAGGGAGTCACCAGCGATTCATCGATTTCCTCACTCCTCAGTCTTCATTCCTCATTCCTTTCCACCCTATCTGCCGGTCGGCCCGAAGCACCAACGGTCTGTCGTCGTCACCGGCAGCCATTGCCCCGACGGCGACATCGGCGACGTCGGCCCGCACGTCGGCCAGGATGGCGATCGGCACCGCGGGGTCGCGCGGCAGCACCTGGTTCGTCAGCACGATCACGAACAGCTCGCGCTCGGGATCGATCCACATCGACGTGCCGGTGAAGCCGGTGTGCCCGAACGCACGCGGCCCCATGCGCTGGCCGCAACTCGCGCCTCCCGCGCAGGTGTCCCACCCCAGGGCACGCCACCCGGCGCTGCGCCGCACGAATCGATCGACGGCGCTGTCGCTCACGATGCGCACCCGCCCGGCCGCGCCCCCGTTGAGCAGCGCGAGGGCGAGTCTCGCCAGGTCGTCGCCGGTCGAGAAGAGCCCCGCATGCCCCGCGACACCACCGAGCCGCCGCGCATTGCCGTCGTGCACGACTCCTGGCAGAAGCGCCAGCGAGGTGGGAGCAATGTGGTCGGCGAGCGACGGCGATGGCCGGAACGCGGTGTGTCGCATGCCGAGCGGCCGGAAGACGCGGCGATCGACGAACCGGTCCAGCGGCTCTCGGGCGATCGCTTCGACGACGAGGGCGAGGATCGCCGGCCCGGCGTCCGAGTACGTGCCGCGGACGCCCGGCTCGCGCGTTACCGGCGTGGTGAGCAGCGCCCGACGCGCCGCCTCCGGAGTGCTCGCGCCGCCTAACGCCGGCGCCGCCGGGAGCCCCGAGCGATGGGTCAGCAGATGCTCCACGATCACCCGATCGCGCCCCTCACCGCGGAAGGCCGGGAGGTATCGAGACACCGGCGCCTCGAGCTGCAACCGCCCCTCGTCCCAGAGGATCATGGCCGCCATCGTGGTGGCGGCGACTTTCGTCAGCGACGCGACGTCGTACACCGTCTCGAGCGGTGTCACCGGCGGGCTGAGCATCGACCACGTCGTGCGGCCGAAGCCCCGTCGCCACACGACGCCTTCTCGCCGCCCCACCACCGCCACGATCCCCGGATAGCCGCCCGCCGCCAACCCCTCGAGGAGCGCGCGATCGATGTGGCGCAATCGTGCCGTCGACATGCCCACGCTCTCCGGCACGACCAGCGGTAGCGCGTCGCGCGGCGCCGGACCGGACGACACCGACGCGGCCGTCACGGTCACCACTGCGACGAGCAGCGCAATCCGTCTCACACGCTCACGACCTGAAGATGAAGTACACGGCGCCGAGGATGCACAGACCGGCCCAGAGGTAATCGAGCTTGACGGGTTCTCGCATGTACAGCACCGCGAACGGGACGAACACCGTGAGCGTGAGAACCTCCTGGAGGATCTTGAGCTGCGAAAGGCTCATCACCTCGTAGCCGATCCGATTCGCCGGGACCTGCAACAGGTACTCGAAGAGCGCGATCCCCCAGCTCGCGAGAGCCGCAATCCACCAGGGTTTCGCGCTCATGTTCCTGAGATGCGCGTACCAGGCGAACGTCATGAAGACGTTCGAGCACGCGAGCAGGAGGATCGTACGGAGAATGATCAGCCCTTCTCCATCTTCAGCGACGCCGAGTTGATGCAGTAGCGCATCCCCGTCGGATTGGGCCCATCGTCGAAGATGTGCCCGAGATGCCCGCCGCATTTCGCGCAGTGCACCTCCACGCGCCGCATCCCGAAGCTGCGATCCTCCTCGGTGGCCACGTTGCTCTCGGAAATGGGCGCCCAGAAGCTCGGCCACCCACTCCCCGAATCGTACTTCGTCTCCGACGAGAACAGCTCCGTGCCGCAGCCGGCACAGAGATACCTGCCCGGCTCCTTGGTGTTGACGTAGGCGCCGGTGAAGGCCCGCTCGGTTCCTTTCTCGCGCAGCACGTGGTACTGCTCCGGCGTCAGCTCCTTCCGCCAGTCCTTCTCGACCTTGCTCGATGAGTCTGCCATGGGTGGCTCAGGAAGAGGTTCAGGGCGCGACAGTGGTCGTTTCCTTCGCCCGACGCACCATCTCCCGGACATCCGCGAGCAGTTGCGGCGCGTCGAAGACGATGCCGTCCTTGATCGTCCACCGCACACCGCCGCGGCGAACCGTGCGTCCATTCTCTACTGTCTCGACGCCCGTCCCGTAGAGAACCTTGAGATTGTGCAGCGGATTCCCGTCGACGATCGCCAGATCGGCCTCGAACCCCTGCCGGATGACCCCGGTCGTCGGCAGGCCCAGCGCCTTCGCGCCGTTCGAGGTCGCGTGCTGAATCACCTCGAGTGGATGGAAGCCAGCCTCCTGCTGCAGCTCCATCTCGCGCACGGTCGCGAAGCCGTAGAGGTGATAGATGAACCCGGCGTCCGACCCGACCGTGACGTTCCCCCCACGCGCCGCGTACTCGCGTACCCAGCGCATCCAGATTCGGTAGTTGTTGCGCCACATGATCTCATCGGTCGTCGTCCAGTCGAAGTGATACGACCCGTGCCGATGCGGATCGGGCTCGAAGAACGCCAGCACGTTCGGGAGCGCGTACTCGGGGAACCAGGGAAGGGTGCGCGCCCGTGCCAGATCGCGGTTGGCTTCGTAGACGGCGAACGTCGGGTCCCACGTCACGTTATGCGCGAGCATCGTGTCGAGCACGGCCGAGAGTCGCGCCGAGTCCGCTTGCCGCCAGAGGTCTCCCGCCCAGCGGAACCGGTCGAGCTCGTCGTCGTAGCTGTAGTCGACGGGAAAGTGCTGCGGTCCGGGGATCGCGGCATCGGGCACGCCGTACCAGTGCTCGAGCGTGCGCACGCCGAGACGCGCGGCACCCACCGCGTCCAGCTCCTGAATCTTGAGATCGGTCGCGATCGGCAGCCCGAGTGCCTTGGCCTCCTCGGCGATCGCCTCCCACACGTCGGGGCGGTTGATGAACACCTTGAGCCCGACGCCGCCCTTCGCCTTCGCGCGACGAACAGCCTCGCGGGCAGCCGCCGGCGTCTCACCACTCACCGTGACGTACGGAACGATCGTCGGCGCGGCGATGCGATTCTCGGCCGACAGGCGAGCATGGGCGACGGTCGTATCCGTCCCCTCGCCCGAGCCTGGCTCGCGAATCGTCGTGATGCCGTGGCCGAGCCAGAGCTTGTAGACGTAGTCCTTCGGCATTGCCTGCCGGTTGCGCGAGAAGTGGATGTGCCCGTGCAGGTCGACGATGCCCGGCATCACGTACATCCCGCTCGCGTCGATCACCCGGTCGGCGTTCGGCGCGCGCGCGCTGTCCCGACGCCCGGTTCCGAACTCGTCAGGCGCCCTCGCCGGGGCGACGCGAACGATGGTCGACCCTTCGATGAGAATGTCCATCGGGCCGCGCGCGGGATTCCCGGTCCCGTCGATGACCATCGCGTTGCGGATCAGCAATCGGTTGTAGCGCTGTCCCGAGGAGGGCGACGGCGCCTGGGCGGCGAGTGTCGCGGCGGTCGTGAGCGCGACCAGGGCAACGATGGAACGAGTGGGGAGCACGTGCGGTCCTCGCGAGAATGTCCACCGCATGATGTGCCGGCGCGGCGAAGGATTCAATACGCGACACGCGCCATGAGGGCATCCGCGTCGTCCGTTCGCGCGGATGCCGCCCGAGCCCAGCTAGGAAACCTCGAAGTCCTGGCGACCGACGGTCGCGCCGTCGAGGAGGATCTCGACGCGGTATTTGCCCTTTGGCCAGCCCGCGGGCTTCACGAGGTGGAATTCCGCGACCGTCTCTCCAAGCGGCGTCACCGTCCTCACGGTTTCGTCAACGAGCTGTCCGGACGCCTCGGTCCACCGTGCCTTGACGGTCGTTTCGTTCGCGCTGCCGACCATGACGATCGACGCGTAGATCGTATCGTTGATCCGGAACTCATCGGCCGGCTCGATCACTCGATTGTCCGGCCCAATGGCCCGGCCGACGTCGACGTCGACGACCCGCAGCGGATCGCTCACGCGCTCGATCACGATGTGGCCCCGAGCCTCTTCGGTCCCCTCGGCCCCCCGACAGCCGAGCATGACTACCGCCATCGCCGCCAGACTCATCACCCTCGCCCTTCGCAACTCGCTGCAACGCACCGACATCGCTCCTCCTGGATGCCTGACGAGGGCGGCAGAAAGCGTGCCGGGTGGGGGTGGAGCGCGTCGTGATGTGAATCACCCCGACGGGGGATCGAGGGGTCGCGGGGTCGCGGGATCCAAGGGGCGGAATGCGCGGCGGCTGCTTCGCAGCCAGCAGCGCTCATTAGCTGAACGCCGCGGCTCCGCCGCGGCGCATTCCGCCCCCCGATCCCTCGATCCCCTCAACCCCTGCCGTCAAGGCACTGCCCCTCCCTTCAAGTACCTCCCGAACCACCCCTGCACCTCGCTCCACCACAGTCGCTGATTCTGCGGCTTGAGAATCCAGTGACCCTCATCGGGGAACACGAGCAGACGGCTCGGCACACCCTGGCGCTGAAGCGCGGTAAACAGCGACAGGCCCTCCGTGTACGGCACGCGGTAGTCGAGCTCGCCATGAATCACGAGCATCGGTGTCTGGAAGTTCTTCACGAACAGGTGCGGCGAGTAGCGACGGTACTGTGTCGCCATCGCCGTTGAATCCCACCACGGACCTCCGAACTCCCATTCGGTGAACCACAGCTCCTCGGTCGCGCCGTACATCGCCTCGAGATTGAATACACCCGCGTGCGTCACCAGCGCGTCGAAACGATCGGTGTGGCCGGCAATCCAGTTCGTCATGTAGCCGCCGTACGAGCCACCGGTGGCGCCGAGTCGTGTCGAGTCCATCCACGCGTTGCGCGCGAGAGCGGCATCGAGCGCCTGCATGAGGTCCGCGTACACCTCGTCGCCCCAGTTCTTCGTGACCGAATCGAGGAACGCCTGCCCGTACCCGGTCGAGCCGCGCGGGTTCACGATCACCAGGCCGTAGCCCGGCGCCGCCAGCATCTGGTAGTTCCAGCGGGAATGCCACGTGTCGAGCCAGGCTCCCTGCGGGCCGCCATGGATCAACAACAGTGTCGGGAACTTCTTCCCCGCCTCCCACTGCGGCGGGCGGAGCACGAAGCTGTGCACGCTGTCGCCGAGCGCGCCGCGCGACCACATCTCCTCCAGCGGCCGAAGCTGCAGCCGAGCCACGAGCGAATCGTTGTGGTGCGTCAGCTGACGAGCTCCGGTGACCCCGCGATCGGTTACCGTCGCGACGAATATCTCGTGTGGGCGATGGGCGGCATCGCGTACCCACGCGATGGTGTTCGCGTTTCTCGCCAGCGTGAACTGCGTGTTGTTGCCCTCACCGATGAGCAGCTCCGGTCGCTGAGCGCCCATGCCGTCCATCCGGAACCGGAACAGCTTCTCGCGCCCGTGATCCTGCGTAACCACGAACAGCCAGGGGTTGGTGGCGGAGAAGAAGTAGCTCTCCACGCTCCGATCCCAGGTGAGTGGCGCCTCGAGAATCCGACCGGTGTTGCGGTGCCGGAACATCAGCCGCCAGCGATCGGACTCGAAGCCGGCACGCTCCTGCGAGACGTAGGCGATCATCGGCGCACTCGGCGGATAGACGGGATTCTGATCCGCACCGGTATTCGCCGCCGTGATCACGCGGGGAGCACCGCCGGTAATCGGCACGACGTACACGTTCACGTCGGTGGACCAGGCCTCGTCGCGTGTCGCTTCCTTCGCCGTGTACGCGAGCTCGCGACCGTCCGGAGACCACGCGTACTGCTCGCTTCCGCCGAACGGCGGCACCGGCACGTCGTAGCGCGCGCCGGCGGTGAGGTCCCGGAGCCCGGTGCCGTCGACGTTGACGACGAACAGGTGTGACCGTGTCCCCGTATCCCACGCCGTCCAGTGGCGATACAGCAGACGGTCCGCGACGTATGCCTTCACCTTGCTCTGTTCCCGTGCCTTCTCCGCCGCCCGATTGCACGCGTCGTCCGCGCACCCCGGCGTCACCGTCGAGACGAAGGCGAGGTGCGTCCCCGTCGGGGCCCACACGAGGCCGCTCGCGCCACCCACCAGATCGGTGACTCGACGCGCGCTGCCCCCGCGCGCGTCCGCCACCCAGAGCTGTCCCCCGGCGACGTACGCGACGCGCGATCCGTCCGGCGACCACCGTGCTTCGGTCGCGCGCGTCGTGTCGTTCGGGAAACGTCGCGCGCCTCCCGCTCCAGCCACGGGCGCGAGCATCGTATGGGTCACTCGACGATTCGCCTCGACGTCGGTCGTCCGCAGCGCGTACAGGATCCAGCGCCCATCGGGCGAAATCTGCGGATCGGACACGTGCCGCACGGCGGCGAAATCCTCGAACGTGAGGGCGCGCGGCGCTTGCTGCGCCGCAGCGGTCGACGCCAGAGCGCCCAGCGATGTAAGTATGATGTAAGAGGTCTTGGCTACGTGTGGCATCGTCGTATCGTCAAGGGCCGACTGAGGAACGAGGAACAGGGAACGAGGACCGAGGAAGTGGATTATACATCCTTCCCCGCCGGTCCGTTTGTCCTTCCTCGGCGCCTCCTCAGTCCTCGTTCCTCGTTCTCCTTCCAAGCTTGGAGCCCCAATGGCAATTCCACGTCTTCTCGCGCCGCTGGCGGTCGCCTTTGCTGTCGCCGCATGTGCCAGCGGCGGCACGAGCGCGCCGGCGAGCGCGCCCACCCCGGCGCGAGCGGCGGCGGCCCCCGCGGCGCGCTTCTCCATCCCGGTGGACTACGACACGCTGCCGAATGGCCTCAAGGTCGTGCTGTCGCGTGATGCCACGTCGCCGGTGGCTGCCGTCGCCGTCTACTACAACATCGGCTTCCGCATCGAGCCGCGCGATCGCACCGGCTTCGCGCACCTGTTCGAGCACATGATGTTCCAGGGCTCGAACAACCTCGGCAAGATGGAGTTCATCAAGCTCGTGCAGTCGAACGGCGGTGTGCTCAACGGTTCGACGCGCTTCGACTACACGAACTACTTCGAGGTCGTTCCCTCGCACACGCTCGAGACGATGCTGTGGGCCGAGGCCGATCGCATGCGCGGGTTGGCGATCACGCAGGAGAATCTCACCAACCAGCAGGGCGTGGTGAAGAACGAGGTCAGGGTGAACGTGCTCAACCAGCCGTACGGGGGCTTCCCCTGGCTGGACATGCCGCAGATCGCGAACACCAACTGGTACAACGCGCACAACTTCTACGGCGATCTCGAGCATCTCGACGCGGCCACCCTGGCCGACGTCCAGAGCTTCTTCAAGCAGTACTACGCGCCGAACAATGCCGTGCTGGTCGTGGTCGGCGACTACGACCCCGCGCAGACGAAGGCGTGGATCCAGAAGTACTTCGCCGGCATTCCGCGCGTGGAGCTCGCCGCCAAGCCCAACATCGCCGAACCGCGCCAGACCGCCGAGAAGCGACAGAGCAAGGAGGATCGCCTCGCCCAGCGCCCCGCGCTCGGGTTCGCCTATCACATGCCACCGCGCAACACCCCGGAGTACTACGCGATGGGACTCATCGAGCAGATCCTGCTTCAGGGGCGCGACAGCCGTCTGTGGCAGGAGCTCGTGCAGCGTCGCGGCTACACCGGTGGCGTGAACGGCGGTATCAACTTCGGGCTCGGTAACATGTTCAACTACGACGGCCCGATGCTCATGACGACGTCGCTCATTCACGACGCCGACAAGCCGGCCGATTCCATCCTCGCCTCGATCGATGGAGTCATCGAGGAGCTGCGCACGAAGCCGGTGGACGCGGCGACGGTCGAGCGCGCCCGCACCAAGGTCCGCTCCAATTTCTACTCCTACCTCGAGGCCCTCGGAGGCTTCGGTCGCGCCGACTTGCTGGCCGTGTTCGCGCTGTTCGATTCCGATCCCGCGCGCATCAACCGTCTCGAGGCCGAGTTCGAGAAGGTCACGCCCGACCTGATCATGCGAACCGCGCAGGAATACCTGCGGCCCACCAACCGCACCATTCTCACCATCGAGCCAAGGAAGCCCACACCATGAAGCGGCTCACGCCACTCTTCGCCCTGACGACGCTCGCGCTGGCCGCGGCGCCCGCGCTCGCCCAGGCGCCGCGGGAGACGCCGCCCACGCCGGGTGCGCCAAAGGACTTTGCCCTCGCGGCGGTTCGCACGTTCTCCCTGCCGAACGGCCTCGACGTCACGATGGCCCCGTACGGCATCACGCCGAAGGTCGCCGTCCGGCTCGTGATCCAGAGCGGGAACGTCGATGAGACCGCGGAAACGACGTGGCTCGCTGACCTCACCCGCGACCTCATGCTCGAGGGAACCACCACCCGTAGCGCGCAGAGGATCGCCGAGGAAGCGGCGCAGTACGGTGGGGCGGTCGCATTCAACGTCGGGATGAACGAGAGCTCCATCGGCGCCGACGTGCTCTCGGAGTTCGGCCCGAGCATGGTGCGTCTCGTCGCCGACATCGCGCGCAATCCGAAGTTCCCCGACACCGAGCTCGCGCGACTCAAGGCGAATCGGTTGCGTCAGATCACCGTCGCCAAGAGCCAGCAGCAGCAGCTCGCGAACGAGAAGTTCCTCTCGGTGCTCTATCCCGGTCACCCGTACGGGCGGATGTTCCCCACCGAATCGCAGGTGCAGAGCTACACCGTCGATCAGGTGAAGGCCTTTCACGCCGCGAACTACGGCGCCCGCCGGGCGCACTTCTACGTCGTCGGGCGCTTCGACGCCGCCGCGATGGAAGCCGCCATCCGCGAGAGCCTGGCCGACTGGCAGCCGGGATCGGCCCCGGTGTTCAATGCGCCCGCACCCAGGACGGCGCGCGCAATTCATGTCGTGGATCGCCCGGGTGCCGTGCAGAGCACGATCTACCTCGGCCTGCCCGTCGTCGACCCATCGCATCCGGATTACGTCGCGCTCCGCGTCACCGACGCGATCCTCGGGGGCTCGTTCGGCTCGCGCATCACCAGCAACATCCGTGAGCAGAAGGGCTACACCTATTCCCCGTTCAGTACGATCAACCCGTTCTTCAAGAACGCGTACTGGGCCGAGATCGCCGACGTCACGACCAACGTGACCGGGGCATCGCTGAAGGAGATCTTCTTCGAGATCGACCGGCTGCAGTCCGAGCCGCCGTCGGCGGGGGAGCTCGAGTCGATCCAGAAGTATCTGGCCGGGATCTTCGTCCTTCAGAACTCGTCGCGGAACGGCATCATCAACCAGCTGCAGTTCACCGGACTGCACGGCCTAGGCGAGGGCTACCTGCGCGACCTCGTGCGAAAGATCTACGCGGTGACGCCCGCCGACGTACAGCGCATCGCGCGCGAGTACCTGAAGGACGACACGATGACGATCGTCATCGCGGGAGACAAGCGCGTCATCGAGGAGCAGATCAAGCCCTTCGGGAGCATCGTGGAGTAGAGTCGATTGCGGATTGCGGATTGCGGATTGTTGTAAGACCGTAAGAAAAGCAGGGTTCCGAATGGGTCTCGGAGCTCTGCTTCGCCTACGGTCTTACATCAATCCGCGATCCGCAGTCCGCAATCGCCCATCCCTACTTGAGTCTCTCTCCTCGATAAACCACTTCCCACTCGCGCGTTTCCCCGGGCGCAACCCACTGCGCGCCGTTCCACGCGCCTAACGCCTCACTGAGGGAATCGGGGACGCCCATGCGCGGGGCGATCACCAGCGACGAGGCGTTCGCGCCGCCGCCGAACGGAGCCCAGCCGCGCCGGTCGACGCTCACCTCGAAGTGCGGAAGTCGCGACGCGTCGAACTCCACGTGAAGCCGGTGCGGACCTTCCGTCACCGACGCGCGACCCGACGCGAGATCGACGAACAGCGTGCACGAGAACTTCCGCGCGACCGCGTCGGGCTTCGAGAAGTCGACGATCGCCTTCGCGCTGCGAAGCCTGGGCCACCGGTGCTCCGCACTCACGCCGAGCAGGTCGATGCCCTGCTGCGCGCCGATCCGCGTGCGCGAGCTATCGGGAAGCTCCACCGTCGTCCCTTCGCCGAGTGGAAGCGAGGCGCGGGCGGCCCAGATGAATGGCAGCTTCTCCGTGCCCTCGTTGGTCAGCGCGTAGCGCATGAGGACGGCGTCCGGAATCACCCGCAGCTCGCGCGCATAGCGCCATGGCGCCCGCTCGCCCGTCCACTCCGTCACCGCGCGAAGCGCGGCGGCGCCCTCATCGGGATCGTGCGTCTCCATCGTGAACGACGGAGCGCGTCCCGCGATCTCTCCTCCCGCCGGAAGGGTCTGCCCTCCGAGCGATGGGATTCCCGACGAGACCGTACACGCCGACACCGTGGGAAAGCACTCGGTGATGCCGCCGCGGTCGCCATCGGTCAGCCACTGCCGGCCGCCGAGGTCGAGCGCGATGATCCGTCCCCCCATGGCGGGAACGAATGCCACGCGCGCATTCTCGGAGCTCAGCTCGACGATGCCGGGAGGCGTCGCCACGTTCGCGCGACTCATCGCCCGCTCCTCACGCGACGTCCTCTCGCGCGATACCCCGCGTCGCCAGAACCCGCGCGACCGCGTCGCCGATCTTGTTGTTTGGCGTGCTCGCACCGGCGGTGATCCCCACGCGGAGCGCCCCCGAGGGCGCCAGCCAATCCGCCGTCTCCACCTCCGCTTTTCGCGTGGCGTCCCAATGCCGTACCGTCCCGCGCTCCGGGTCGATGCACGTCGCGTCCTCCACGTGGTACGTCGGTACTCTCGTCGCGCAGATCGCGGCGAGCGAGATGGTGTTGCTCGAGTTGTAGCCGCCAATGACCAGCATCGCGTCGAGTGGCTCGCGCAGCAGCTCCTCCACCGCGTCCTGCCGCTCCTGCGTGGCCGAGCAGATGGTGTCGAAAGATCGGAAGTGCTCCGCGCGATGAGCCTCCCCGTGCGCCCGCGCCATCGCATCGCCCACCGCTTGGGCGATCGCGAGCGATTCGCGCGCCAGCATCGTCGTCTGGTTCGCGACGCCGATGCGGGCCAGATGCCGCACCGGATCGAAGCCCGGTCCGGCGCCCTTTCCCAGCTGCGCCATCAGGTCGTCGCCATCCCGCGTCCCCTCGATGTAGTCGCACACCAGGCGCGCCTCTTCCATGTCCCGCACGATGAGATATTGACCATCGGGGAACTTGGTCGCCTGTGAGGCGGTCGCGCGCGTCTCCTCGTGGTAGTACTTGCCGTGGATGAGCGCGGTAAAGCCGTCCTTGGCGTAGCCCTCCACGCGCTTCCAGACGTTGAGCACCGAGCCACACGTCGTGTCGGCGACGACACATCCAATCGCGCGCAACGTCTCGAAGTCACGGATGGTGACGCCGAACGCCGGCAGGATGACGACGTCGCGCGGCGTGAGCTGTGAGTAGTCGAACGCGCCCCCCTCCGGCTGGAGGATGGTGATCCCCATCGAGCGGAGCTTCGCGTTGACGTGCGGATTGTGGATGATCTCGCCGACGAGGAAGATGCGGCGGTCGGGGTGTTTGGCGCGGGCTTGATACGCGTACTCGACCGCGCGCTCGACCCCGTAGCAGAAGCCGAACTCGCGAGCGAGTCGGACGGTGACATCGCGAATGCTGAGTGAGTAGTCTCGTTCACGGAGGAGGTCGACCAGCCCACCGGAATAGTCGGCGTCGAGGAGGCCCTGAACGGCCGATTTGAGGCCGAATCCTTTGCGAAAGTAGGTCTCGGACGACGACATGCTCGGAATCTAGCCCGGCGGGGGAGGTTCCCACAGGGATTCGAGGCACGGCGGGGATTGTGATGGCGGTCGCGGAGTTCCGAGGGTCCGGAGTCCCGTTCAATCGCCGCAACGAGCCGTGACAGCGTATCACAGGGGACCCAGAGACGTAGCACAGAGACTCGCAGAGGAGCTGCAACTGCGGAGGCTTCCAAAGCAAAAGCACTTGCCGTTACACGTTCCTCTGTGAGTCCCTGTGGATGTCTCGGTGCCCTCTGTGATACGCTGTCAGGGCGCGTTGCGCGACGAACCGGGAATCGGGCGCAGGACGCCGACCGAGCCATCGAATCCCACCGGAATCGTTAGGCGCCCCCCTCGCCCCTCGCCGCGGTGTCCAGCCCCTCTGGAGGCCCTGGACGAGTTAACCGCCCCAAGAGGCCATTAACCCCGGTCGGACGGCCTCTGTTCGGGCATTTTGACGTGCTCCCTCCGGCGCCCCCGCCCGGGTACATTCAAGGGCCCGATGTACCCGCCCCTCCTCCCCATGACATCCGAAGTCTCCGACGGCTTGCCTCCGCTCGTCCGCCCGCCCGCTCTTCAAAAGGGAGACGCGATCGGCGTTGTCGCCCCATCGTACTCCCCGCGCGAAGGGTGGCTCATGCGCGGCATCAAGGCGCTCGAGCGCGCGGGATACCCGGTGATCCTCGATCCGGAGATCAACGAGATCCGCCGATTTCAGCGGCGCGAGGACGAGCGTCGCGCCGAGAACTTCACCGGCATGTGGCTCGACCCGCGGGTGAAGGCCGTCATCGGGGGCACCGGCGGCTACGGCGCCGTGCGAATGCTTCCGCATCTCGATCCGGAAGTCTTTCGCCGGAATCCCAAGCCCTTCGTCGGTTACTCCGACATCACGGCGCTCCACCTCTGGCTCATGCGCCGCGCCGGGCTCCGCGTCTTTCACGGTCCCACCGTGGACGACCTCATCCCGAGCACACGCGACCCCACGATGGCGGGGCTGCTGCAGGCGCTCACGACCTCTCGGCCGTCCTCTCGCATCGGCCGCGGCATGGCGCGCGCGATGCGCCCCGGCCGCGCCGTCGGCCGCCTCATCGGCGGGAACCTGTCGCTCGTGCAGCAGACGATCGGAACGCCCTACGAAGTCGACACGCGCGACGCGATCCTCTTCCTCGAGGAGACCCGCGACCCGATGTCGGTCACCGACGAGCGGCTCGTCCACCTGCGCGCGGCGGGGCTGCTGCGTCACGTCCGCGGCATCGTCTTCGGCCAGCTCTCGATCGACCGCTCGGAGGAGGATGAGTTCGAGGATTTTCTGCTCGATCTCGTCGCCGACCTGAACGTGCCCGTTCTCATGGATTTCCCTGCCGGACACGAGGTGCCGAACCTCACCCTCCCGCTGGGCACTGAGGTCGAGCTCGTCGTCGAGGATACCACGGGATGGCTCTCGTATCACGAGGACGCGCTCGAGGTGAGTGAGGAGGTCTCGCCCCTGCTCGTCGGCGCGGCGCCGTGACCGCGCCGCCGATGCGTCGGCGCGACTTCCTCACCACAGCGGGTGCCGCGCTGGCGGCGCTCGGATGCGGCGGCGGTGCCGGGCTGCCCGGCCGCACGCGATGGGATCTCGTGCTGCGCCACGGCACCATCGTCGACGGGTCGGGTGGCGTACCCTTCGAGGGGGACGTCGCGATTCTCAACGGACGCATCGTCGCCGTGGGGCGCGCGCTCACCGGCCGCGGCAGCGAGGAGATCGACGCGCGCGGCCTCGCCGTCGCCCCCGGTTTCGTCGACATTCACTCTCACGCCGACGGCACGCTCTTCGACGACCCTCGCGCCGAGTCGGTCGTGCGCCAAGGGATCACCACCGTCGTCGTCGGACAGGACGGTGGCTCGCGCGGGCCCGCGCGCGAGCACGATGATGACGCCGCCGAGCGGGTTCGCCACGCCATGCGTGCGGGGCATGAGTTCGACTCGATC
>DATBIU010000147.1:0-3588 GCA_036556765.1 Gemmatimonadaceae bacterium
ACGCCACGCCCAGAGATCGATCGGCGCGTCGCCTGGGCCAGCGGAGTCCTCGGCCTCGAGTCGCTGCTCGACCGCAAGCCGAAGCAGCTCTCGGGCGGGCAGCGCCAGCGTGTCGCGATGGGACGCGCGATGGTGCGCGAGCCGAAGGTGTTTCTGTTCGACGAGCCGCTGTCGAATCTCGACGCCGGCCTCCGCGCGCAGATGCGCATCGAGATCGGAAGCTTTCAGCGCCGGCTGGGGACGACGACGATATACGTCACGCACGATCAGGTGGAAGCGATGACGCTCGGCGACCGGATCGTCGTGCTCGCCGATGGGCGCATCCAACAGCTCGGGCGCCCGATCGACATCTACCGGGCGCCCGCCAATCGCTTCGTCGCGGGGTTCATCGGGACACCGCGCATGAACTTCGTGGAAGGTCGCATTCACTACGAAGACAGTGCGGCCGCGTTCGTCACCGAAGGCCTGCGCCTCCCAGTGCCGCGCGAGCGCGTGGCGTCCGTCGCGTCGCCGATGGTTACCCTCGGGGTGCGGCCGGAGGACCTGCTGATCCCGTCCCCGTCCGATCGCGAGACCTCCACCGTGGCCGGTCGCGTCGCTCTGGTTGAGCGGCTCGGGGGCATCACGCACGTTCACTTCGACGCCGGACCGCATCGCCTGATGGCGGCGCTGCCGAATGACACAGCCGTCACCGTGGGCGATGCCATTACACTTCGAATCCGAACCGAGCGCCTGCATCTGTTCGATGCCGACGGGCGATCGTACCTGTGAGGAATCCCATGCCTCGATCTGGCCTCGCGGCCCTTGTCGCCGCTGTCGCTTTCGCCGCGGCTCCCTGCGGAGCGCAGGTTGCCAGCTCACCTCGCGATGCCGACTGGAAGCGCGGCACGGTGTGCTACGAGATCTTCATCCGCTCCTTCTACGATAGCGATGGCGACGGGATCGGCGACATCAACGGGCTGATCGAGAAGCTCGACTACATCAACGACGGCACGCGCGACATGAGTCGCGATCTCGGCGCCGGCTGCATCTGGCTGATGCCGGTGGCCGCGTCGCCGAGCTATCACGGATACGACGTGAAGAACTACTATCGCGTCAATCCGGAGTATGGGACGAACGAGGACTTCAAGCGGCTGGTGACGCAAGCCCACCGCCGCGGCATTCGCGTGCTCGTCGACATGGTGTTGAACCACGCGTCGAACGAGCACCCCTACTTCAAGGACGCGCTCCTCAATCCCGGCTCACCCTACCGCGACTGGTTCCGCTGGTCGGCGACGAAGCCCGACATCAAGGGCCCGTGGGGGCAGGACGTCTGGCACAAGTCGCCGGTTCGCGATGAGTACTACTACGGGATCTTCTGGCACGGCATGCCGGACCTGAACTACGATCACGCGCCGGCGCGCGAGGAAGCGAAGAAGGTCGCGACGTTCTGGCTCCAGGAGATGGGCGTCGACGGATTTCGACTCGATGCCATTCCCTACCTGGTGGAAGAGGGCAACAAGCTCTCCGGCACGCCCGGCACGCACGCCCTCCTGCGGGAATATGCGGCGCACATCCGCCGCGTGGCGCCCAACGCGTACACGGTGGGTGAGGTGTGGGACAGCGTGGGCTCGATGCTTCCCTACTATCCCGACCAACTCGATTCACACTTTGCGTTCGCGGCCTCCGATGCGCTGCTGGAGGCGGTGCGCACCGGATCGGCGAAACGGTTGTTCGAGCCTTACCTGCGATTGCAGCGCGCGGTGCCCGCCGAGCGGTGGTCGCCTTTTCTGCGCAACCACGATCAGACGAGAACGCTGACCGAGCTCAAGGGGGACATAGCGCGCAACAAGATGGCCGTGACGCTGCTGCTCACCCTCCCCGGATTGCCGTTCGTCTACTACGGCGAGGAGATCGGCATGACGGGCGACAAGCCGGACCCGCGGCTGCGTACTCCCATGCATTGGACTCGTGGGCCGGCGGCCGGGTTCACGCGAGGCGCCGCGTGGGAGCCGCTTCAGCCCGATTCGATGACGGCGAACGTCGAGGTGCAGCAGGAAGATCCATCATCGCTGCTCAACCTGCACCGGCGGCTCATCCACCTCCGCGGCGCGAACGAGCCGTTGGGCTCTGGGGAGCTCGTGCCGCTCATGGCGAGCAGCGAGGCGGTCGCTGCGTACCTGCGGCGGTCCGGGAACCGCGTCGTCCTCGTCGTCGCCAACCTCGGCGCGACCCCGATCGCTGGCGTCACTGTCACGTCGCCTGACCGTGCCGTTCCAGCCGGCCGCTACGCGCCGGCCAGCTTGTTAGGTGGCCCCGGTGGGCGACCGCTGCGCGTCGCGGGCAATGGGCGCATCCAGGGTTACGCCCCGCTCGCGACGCTGGGCGCGATGGAGATTCACGTGCTCGACCTCGCGCGCGCGCGCTGAGGCCGCGAGCGCGAGGCACTCAGCCTCGCGCCCTCGCACGACGCGCTGGCCGTCCAGCGCACCGCGCGTCTCCGTGACCACGGTGCATTGGCGCTCCCCGGCCGCGCCATCGTAGTACAGCACGACCCAATCGCTCGTCTTGCCGAGCCGGTGCGCTTGCGCGGTGTTGGAGTAGAGCGCCGTGTAATGGCGGTCGCCGCGCTGCGTGTGCAGAATCGGCAGCCACGCCTTGCGCCGGGGATTGAAGCGGCGCGGGGCGATCCGGCGGAGTCGTCGTGCGGCCGCCTTCTCGCGGTATTCGCGGTCCACGTCGAGCAGCTCCGACACCGACGGCTCGGAGACGTTCGGCGCGGCTCGCGGCCGTTGCCCGCGGCCCAGTCGCGTGGCGAGCGCCTCCTGAACGCCACGCACCTTCTTCGGACCGAATCCGGCCACCTCGGAGAGCGACCCTTCGTGCGCGGCGACCTCGAGCTGTTCCAGCGTGTCGATGCCGAGATCATCGTGCAGTCGCTGGGCAAGCCTGCGCCCGATTCCTGGAACGGTTTCCAGCACGCGGGATGGGTCGCTTTCCCCGCGCAGCCGCTCGAGCATCGGGTAGAAACCGGTCAGCACCATCTCGCGGATCGCGCGCGCGATCGTTGGTCCAATCGTGGGCAGCCGGTCGAGTCCCTCGAGGCCTTCGCGATGAAAGAGGTCCGAGACCGGCTCGTCGAGCGTCCGCACCGTCTGGGCCGCACGACGATACGCGTCCACACGGAACGGATTGGCGTCTTGCCGGCGAAGAAGGTGCGCGACCTCCTCGAGCCGGAGCGCGACGTCCTGATTGATGCGCTCGGGCGAGATGCGCCGGCGAAGCGGTCCCTCGGAGCTCATCATCTGCGGCACCCGGAGCGGCTACGGGATGGCGGGCACGGGCTCGGAGACGCGCTCGAGCATGTGCTCGACCTCGAGCGGCTCCTTGGGCCCGAGCTTCACCGCCAGGTCGGCCTGGGCGATGATACCGACGAGCCGCTTGTCTTCGCCGACCACCGGAATGCGGCGCACCCGGTCGAGCTCCATCTTCGCAATGACCTCGCTGATGTCGACATCCGGAGTCACGGTGTCGATGTGGGTCGCAGTCATATGATCGCGCACCAGACACGTGGGATCGTGCCGCTGCGCCACGCACCGAACGGCGATG
>DATBIU010000148.1:0-3457 GCA_036556765.1 Gemmatimonadaceae bacterium
GATGGGGGGCGAGGACTGGACGCCGCAGAACTACGACGGAAAGTTCGAGGGCCCGATGCCGATGCGCCGCGCGCTGTACATGTCGCGCAACCTGGCGACGGTGGCGCTCGGCATGGAGCTCGGCGAGGGCACGGTGATCGACATGGCCCGCGGCTTCGGCCTCACCACGCCCATTCCTCCGTATCCCTCCATCCACCTCGGCGCCGCCGTCGTGTATCCGCTCGAGCTCGTCGCCGCCTACAGCGCGTTCGCGACGTTAGGCGTGCGGGCGCAGCCGAACGCGATCCTGCGCGTGGAGAACGCGCGCGGCGACGTGCTGTGGGAGCCAACGCCGACGCGCACCGAGGTGCTGTCGCGCGAAGAGGCGTGGTTGATGCTGGACATGATGCGCGATGTCGTGCGTCGCGGCACCGCGTACAGCGCGGTGTGGGGCTCGGGCTTCCGCGTGCCCGCCGCCGGAAAGACCGGCACCACCAACGACGGCACCGACGTCTGGTACTTGGGGTACACGCCGGACCTCGTGGCTGGGGTGTGGATGGGCCTCGACCGGCCGGCCAAGATCCAGACGAACGCGCAGGGTGGCATCCTCGCCGCGCCGGCATGGACGGCGTTCATGACCGAGGTCTACCAGAAGAAGCCCGCGCCCCCCGACTGGCCGCGTCCGGAAGGGCTGCTCGTTCGCGAGGTCGACCGCTCGACCGGGCTCATCCAGAATCCCTTCTGCCCGCGCGAGCTCGTCAGCACCGAGTTCTTCATCCCCGGCACCGAGCCCGTGCGCGAGTGCGACGTGCATTCGCCGTTCACGATGTTCCAGACCGACAGCACCGGGGCGCTCGTTCCGGTCAATCCCGATCCCGGCACGCCGGGCGTGGAGGGCCGCGTGACACCGGGTGCCGTACCCATGCCGCAGCCGGCACGTCCTGGCGACACCTCGCGCATCCGCCCTCGCGACACCACCCGCATCCAGGATCCCTTCAAGCTGCCGCGGTGAGCGGGACGCCATGAGCTGGCTGCCGCGCGACTGTCACGCCCACACGACGTTCTCCGACGGAACCCTCACCGTCCCCGAGCTGGCGGAGCAGGTCAGGGCGCGGGGCGTTCTCCCGAGCGTCGCGGATCACCTCTCCGGGGACGTCGCGTATGCGCTGAAGGACGTGAGCGAGGTGATCGAGTACCTCGAGGAGCTCGAACAGTTCGATGTCGGGCGCGGCGGGGAATTCTGCTGGCACGACTCGCTCTGGCGCGCCATTCCGCCCGAGGTCGACGCCCGATTCACGCACGTCATCGGCTCACTGCACGCCGTATTCCTCCCCGGCAGCGATGAGGTCGTTCATGCCTTTCGCGCGATGCCGGCCGGTCTCACTCCCTCGGCCTACATGGATATCCACCTCGACAACGCCGAGCGATTCGCGCTCGAGATGCCGGTGGACATTCTGGCGCACCCGACGCTCGTCCCGATGTCCCTGCGCCGCATTCCGCCCGAGGAGCTCTGGACGGAAGCGCACGAGGAGCGGCTCATCGCCGCGCTTGCGCGCGCCGGGATCGCGTTCGAGCTGTCCACCCGGTATCCGGCGCACGAGCGCATCGTCAGGCGCGCCGTGACCGGCGGCCTGCGCCTGTCGTTAGGGTCCGACGGCCACACCCCCAAGCAGGTGGGGAACATCGTGGCTCCGCTCGCGCTCGCCCGGTCCCTGGGCGTTCGCGACGAAGACCTGTATGACCCGCTCGTGCACGGCCGCCGCACGCCCCCGTCTCGCTGATGCAGATCTATCGCGCGCGGTGGGTGGTGCCCGTCACCGCGCCACCGGTGCGCAACGGCGCCATCGCGGTGCGCGATGGCCGGCTCGCGTACGTCGGTCCCGCGGCGAACGCGCCGCGCGGCGAGCTGCACGACCTGGGCGAGTCCCTGCTCATGCCGGGGCTCGTCAACACCCACACGCATCTCGAGCTCACCGCCATGCGCGGCTTCCTCGAGGATCTCCCTTTCGCCGAATGGGTGGTGCGCCTCCAGCGGGCGAAGATCAGCGTGCTCACCCCTGAATCGATGCTCGACGCGGCGACGCTCGGAATCGCCGAGGGGTTGCTCGCTGGCATCACCACCTTTGCGGACACGTGCGACTCCGGGGTCGCGCTCCAGGCCATGCGCGCGATGGGGGTACGCGGCGTCATGTACCAGGAGGTCTTCGGCCCGGACCCGGGTGCGTGCGACGACGCCATGGCGTCGCTGCGACAGAAGCTCGACCGGCATCGCGCCGCCGAATCCACGCTCGTTCGTGTCGGCATCTCGCCGCACGCGCCCTACACCGTCTCGGACAGGCTCTTCGAGGCCGTCGCCGCCCTCGCGCGCGAGCTCGATGTGCCGCTGGCGGTGCACATTGCCGAGAGCGCGGAGGAGGACGCGTTCGTGCGCGACGGCACCGGCCCGTTCGCCGATGGACATCGCGCGCGGGGCTTTCACGTCGCTCCCCGCGCCGACACGCCGATTGCGCTGCTCCGCCGGCTGGGCGTTCTGGCCGAGCGACCTCTGCTCATCCATTGCGTGCGCACGTGGGATGACGACATCCGCACCATCGCCGCCGCAGGGTGCGCCATCGCGCACTGTCCGGCATCCAACGCGAAGCTGGGTCACGGCAGTGCCCCGCTGGCCACCTGGCTCGAGCACGGCGTCACCGTCGGCCTCGGCTCCGACTCGATGGCGAGCAACAACCGGATGCATCTGCTCGAGGAGGCGCGCCTCGCGCTCCTCGCGCATCGTCTGCGGAGTCCGGGAGCGGCTCCGTTGTCGGCATCGCGGGTGCTCGAGCTGGCGACTCTCGGAGGTGCGCGCTGCCTTGGCCTCGAGCGGGAGATCGGCTCGCTCGAAGTCGGGAAAGCGGCCGACTTCGCCGTCTTTTCGCTCGATGACGTCGCCGCCGTCCCTCACACCGACCCGGTCGCGACCGCGGTGTTCGCCCTCGGCGGCGCGCAGGCGAGCACCGTCGCCGTTTTGGGAGAGCTTCGCGTTCGCGACGGACGGGTGGTCGATGTCGACGACGGCATCGCGGCCCGCGTTCACGCGACCGGCGAGGCGCTTCACGCTTCGGGCGTTTCGCGGAGTCACTCGAAGGCATAGATTGAGGCACCGCGAATCCCTCAGCCGAAAAGGACTCCCAATGGCGGATCGTAAGAGCGGGCCCACCAGCAAGATCTGGCGCGACGGCCGAATGGTGAACTGGGAAGACGCGACCATCCACGTGATGAGTCACGTCGTCCACTACGGCTCGAGCGTCTTCGAGGGCATACGGTGCTACGAGACGCCCAACGGCCCGGCCATCTTCCGCCTCGCGGATCACATCCGGCGGCTGATCGACTCCTGTCGCATCTACCGGATGGAGATTCCGCACTCCGCCGAGGCGCTCGTCCAGGCGTGCGTCGACACGGTGGCGGCGAACGAGGTGCGGCACTGCTATCTGCGCCC
>DATBIU010000149.1:0-7254 GCA_036556765.1 Gemmatimonadaceae bacterium
TTCCACGCGCCGCGAAACGATCAGCCCGATCCGCTGTTTCCGCGGTATCCGCGTTCCCTTTTGAACCTGGATGCCGGCCCGTCAGGCACCGACGCCGAGATAACGCAGCGCGCCTCGCACGGCCCCACGCACCGGCACCACCTCTTCCGAGCGCAGTTGCGCTCCCGGGACCGCCGTCTTCATCCGGTGCTCGACGCGCTTGCGGAGGGCGGCGCCCGGCGAGAGCAGCCCACCGGCGAACGCGACGGGCACGCTCGCTCGCTCATCTCCGAAGAGCTGACGCGCCAGCGTGCGGATGTGCAGCACCAGCTCCTCGGACGCCATGCTGAGGAGCGAGCTCGCGCGAAGGTCCCCGGTGTCCGCCACGCTGGCGACCACGGGCGCGAGCGCGGCAAGATCGGCGGGCGTCGCCGTACCTGCCCACGCAACGAGGCCGTGCACGTCATTCACCTGCGCCGCGGTGAGGACCGCGCCGACCAGGGCGGTCGAGGGCTCGCGCTCATCGAACGAGGCCGTCACGATCGACAGCGCGCGCCGGCCGATCCACGCGCCACTCCCTTCGTCACCGCAGACGGGGCCCCAACCGCCGCATCGCGACGTCGAGCCGGTAGGGCCTCGCCCGAACGCGACCGAGCCCGTGCCCGCGATCAGGAGAATCCCGGCCCCGTCGCCGAACGCATCGTCGAGCGCGATGGCCGCGTCTGCGTGCACCACGACCTCGTCGGCGACGTCGCGCGACACCAGCGCCTGCCAGAGCGCCTGCCGCTCCGGCTCACGGCCGACGCCGGCCACGCCGACGCATAGCACCTTGGGCGTGACGTGCGTCATGTCGCACGACGCCAGGGCCTCACGAGTGGTGGCGACGATGACGTCGGCCGAGCGATCGGTTTCGCCGGGGCGAATCGCGCTGCCCGGTCCCTCGGCGCTCCCGAGCTGCTGACCGCGCTCGTCGGCGACCCAGATCCGCGTGCGCGAGCCGCCTCCGTCGACGCCGACGACGACCGCGCTCACGCGCGCGCCTCGTCAGTGCGAGCCGCGGGCATGGGGTGCGTGAACGATGACAGTACGCCGATGAGCATTGTGATCGTGGTTCCGATGAGCACGTACCAGGGCCAGGCAATGCGCCCGAGCGGCGCAAGGCTGTCGGCCAACGCGGGATATGCTGCCGACAACGGCCGGGCGAAGACAACCAGCGTCATGGCCGCGATCCCGACGGCCATCCCCAGAATGGCGTCGCGCTGGATGGCGCGACGCCAGAGCATGCCAAGAAAGAACCCGCCAAGCAACCCACCATAGGTAAACGACGCGACCGACAGCGCGACGACCACCACCGGCGTGCCTTGCGCCCGGTACATCAGCGCGCCACCAACGAGGATCACCGCCCACACCAGCGTGAAGATCTTGCCGATGCGCAGCACGCCCGGATCATCCGCGCGCCGCCCGGTGAGGGGCAGGTAGATGTCGTGGGTCGTGGCCGCCGAGAGGGAATTCAACGCTCCCGACACGGTGCTCATCGCCGCCGCGAGAATGGCGGCAATCACGAGCCCGGTGAGCCCGGGCGGCATCACCTCGACGATGAAGCGCGGGAAGATCTCGTCCGGGCGCGGGAACGCCTGCCCGCGATAGTAGGCATACAGCCCGATCCCGATCATGAGGAACAGCGTGAACTGAAGAATGACGGCGATGCCGCTGCCGATCAGCGAGCGCCGGGCATCACGCAGCGAGGAGGAGGCGAGCAGCCGCTGCACGATGAGCTGGTCGGCCCCGTGCGACGCCATCGACAGGAAAGCCCCGCCAAGGAGTCCGGCCCAGAGCGTGTGCGCGCGATCCAGACCGGTATACGTGTCGATGAGCGTCAGCTTGCCGCGGGCGGCCGCATCCTCGAGGATCGCGCTCCATCCGCCCTCCACGCCAGCGCCGATGAGCCACACCGCCGCCAGGCCGCCGAACAGGTAGACGAACGTCTGGAGCACATCGGTCCACACCACGGCGCGCATCCCGCCGTGATAGGTGTACACGATCGTGAACGCGCCCAGGATGAGAATCGACACGGGCGTCAAATACTTCGGGTCGATCACCGGTCCGATGATCAGCGCAATCGGAATCGCCGTGGCGAACACGCGGACCGAGTCCCCGAACGCGCGCGTTACCATGAAGATGATCGACGCCAAGCGCCGCGTGGCCACGCCGAACCGGCGCTCGAGCAACGCATAGGCGGTGACGAGCTCCCCCTGGTAGTAGCGCGGGAGCAGTGTGAACGCGATGACGATGCGTCCGATCAGGTAGCCCAGCGCGACCTGGAGGAAGCTCAGGTCCGCGAGATAGGCGAGCCCGGGGATACTGATGAACGTCAGCGCACTGGTCTCGGTGGCCACCACCGAGAAGAGAATCGCCCACCACGGAATCGCGCGGTCGGCGACGAAATAGTCGCGGGCGTCCTTCTGATGACGTCCAAGCCACATGCCGAGCGCGGTCGTGCCGACGAGGTACGCGACCAGTACCGCCGCGTCGAGCAGCGTGAACGTCGATGTCATGTCGAGGGCGGCTCAGTCGATGACGTACGCTTCCATCGCGAAATACTCGGCGAGGCCGAGCCGGTCGAGCGTGGCGGCCGTCTCCTTGTTGCGAGATTCCACTCGCTGCCAGAACTCACGCTCGTCGTGCGCACCGGGGAAAGGCGCGGAGTCCTTTTGGGACTGATGCTTGAATATCGCCTGGATCTTGAGCTTCAGCTCCTCCTGTGACAACGGCACCAGCCACGTGGCATCGGTGACGGGCCACTCCTGCCATGCGCCTCGGTAGAGCCAGATCTCGGGGCGTGTGAACGACGATTGCGGAGTGCGGGTTGCGGATTGCGGTTTGTCGCTTGGGCGCGGGTCATCCGCGCTCCGCAATCCGTAATCAGTCTCGAGCTCCTCGACCGCGCGATATATGGCCTCCTTGCACATCCGGTGCGTCCCATGCGGGTCCGACAGATCGCCGGCGACGAAGATCAGCTCCGGGCGCACCTCTTCCAGCAGCTCGCGCACGATCGCGACGTCGGCCGACCCGATGGGGTCCTTGCGCACCTTGCCCGTCTGGTAGAAGGGCAGGTTCAGGAAACGCGCCGCCGACGCCGTGAGGCCCAGCGTCTCGATGCCGCTCACCGCCTCCGACTCGCGGATGATGCGCTTGATGTCCTGCACCTCGGGGATGTCGACGTCGCCGGGGCTCTTCGAGGCGAGGAAATCGTACACGCGCGTGGCGAGGGACGATACTTCCGCCTCGCCGATCTCGCGATCGTGATTGAGACGAACGAGAAAATCGACGTACCGGCGGACATCGTGATCGAAGACGGCAATGTTGCCGCTCGTCATGTACGCGACGATGATCTGATTCCCGTTCTCGACCAGCTTGCGAAGGATGCCTCCCATCGAGATGACATCGTCGTCCGGGTGGGGGGAGAACACGATGATCCGCGACCCACGGGGGAGCTTCGATTTCCCGCGGATCTTCGCCCCCAGCATGTTGAACACCTCGCCATTGGCGGTGCCCGGCGAGCCGAACCGCGCGACGAGCGACGACAGCTTGTGCTCCGCGTAGTCGCGCTGCGTCATCTTGAGGATCGCCTTGCCCGTCTGCTGCGACAGCCACACCACGGCCCGCACGGCCAGCTCGGGCGTCCACTGCACCTCGTCGAGCAGCCAGGGTGTCGCGAAGCGCGTGAGGTCGGCGGCGGCGGCGCGATCGATGTAGAAGGTGGTGTTCGGGTGCCGCTGGAGGAACGTCGCGGCGACCTCGACGTCGACGTCGCCTTCGACGGCGCGACGCACGATTCCCGCCTTGTGCTCGCCGGTGGCGAGGATGATGATCTCGCGCGCATCGAGGATCGTGGCCACGCCCATCGTGAGCGCCTCGCGAGGCACGTACTCCTCGCCGAAGAAGTCGGCCGCGGCATCCTGCCGGGTCACGTTGTCGAGGTGCACCGGACGGGTGCGGCTCTCGACGCCCGACCCCGGCTCGTTGAAGCCGATGTGCCCGGTCTTCCCGATGCCGAGCAGCTGGAGATCGATCCCCCCGGCCTGGCGAATGGCTTCCTCGTAGCGCAGGCACTCCAGCTCGACATCCTCGAGCGGGGTGTCGCCTCGCGGGATGTGGACGTTCTCGTGCTTGATGTCGACGTGCGAGAACAGATTCTCCCACATGAACCGGTGATAGCTGTGGATGCTCTCCGGCCGCATGGGGTAGTACTCGTCGAGGTTGAACGTCACGACGTCCGCGAACGAAAGCCCCTCATCCCGGTGCATGCGAATGAGCTCGCGATAGACGCCGATCGGAGTCGAGCCGGTCGCCAGGCCCAGGACCGCCGACTCGCCACCGGCGTCCTTCTCCCGGATGAGCGTGGCGATGCGGGAGGCGACGAGCCGCGCGATATCGTCGTGCTCCTCGACGACCACCGTGCGGATGCGCTCCAGAGACGCGGCGCTCTGGGAGATGCGAGAAGGCCCGCGACTCATGCGTTGATCGCGGGCCTCCTGTGCGGTGCCGGCGTCGTGTCGCACGCCAGTGTCCGTCCTCATTGTCTCCGGAGTGTCGACTGTTCTACGCGTTGAACGAGCTGCCGCACCCGCATCCGCCCGTGGCATTCGGATTCTTGAACGTGAAGCCCGAGCCCTGCATCGACGACACGTAGTCGATCGTCACGCCGTTCAGATACTGCGCCGAGAACGGGTCGACGAAGACTCGAATGCCTTCCTGGTCGATGATGAGGTCATCATCGGCCGCCTTCTCCTCGATCAACAGCCCGTAGCGGAACCCGCTGCATCCGCCGGGCTGAACGCTCACACGGAGCCCGCCCTGCTCGAAGGGCACGCCTTCCTGCTCCATGAAGCGCTTGACTTCCGTGGTGGCGACCGGCGTGACGGTCATCGTGACCATTGGTTGCTGCGTCGCGCTCATGTGTCCCTCTGGGGTAAAGGCCGGGAACCGCCCCGGCACGACCTGACGAATAATAGTCCCGGCGACTGCTACCTACAAGAATGACGGCCGCCTGGAACGCGGGTCACGTCCCTCCGCCTTCTACTGCGACCGGCGTGCCGGGCTCCCGCGCCACGCGAAGGGATCGAGCGATCCAGGCGAAAGCCGCGACCGCGATCGCCAGCAGCACGAGCCCCGAAGAAAGCTCTCCGAACACCACCTTGCCGATGCCGAACAGCGTCGAATACACCGCCACGACGCCGGCGATCCAGTTGGTCCATGCGAGCCGGCCCCCGGGAATCGACTCGCGGCCAAACCCGAGACGCGCCGAGACGATGCGCCATCCGGGCCCCCCGGGCCGCACGCGCCGGTAGAACGCGTCCAGCACCGCGTCCGGTTCCGCTCGGGTGAGGAACGTGACCGTGAGCCAGACGACGGTGCTCACCGCGACGGTGACCAGCATCACCCAGGCGTCGGCGTTCGCGGTGCCCGCGAAGGCGCGAGGGACCATCTGCATGGCGATGAGGGAGACGACGAACGACGTGATCATCGCGCTGATCTCGGACCAGGCGTTGATGCGCCACCAGTACCACCGGAGAATCAGCACCAGCCCCGTCCCGGCACCAATCGCCAGGAGAAAGGTCCAGGCGCGCCCGACCGTCTGGATCTGCCACGTCACCAGAATGGACGCGAGGAAGAGGAAGATCGTCGCCGCCCGCGACACGTTCACGTAATGCTTGTCGCTCGCGTCTTTCCGCACGAACCGCCGATAAAAATCGTTGACCAGGTACGATGCGCCCCAGTTGAGCTGGGTCGCGATCGTCGACATGTACGCCGCCGCGAATCCGACCAGCATGAGCCCCCGCCATCCCGAAGGCAGGAGATCGACGAACGCCCTGACGTATCCGTTCTCCTTGTCCGCGGCGCTGAGCTCGGGATACAGCACGACGGTCGCCAGCGCCGTCACGATCCAGGGCCACGGACGCAGCGCGTAGTGCGCCACCTGGAAGAACAGCGTCGCGAGCACGCCGTCGCGCTCCGACCGCGCCGAGAAGATGCGCTGCGCGACGTAGCCGCCACCTCCCGGCTCCGCCCCCGGATACCATGCCGCCCACCACTGCACGAACAGGAACACCGACAGGGCGAGAATCGGCATCCACGCGTAATCGAGGATGGCGCCGTTCTCGATCCGCACCGGCAGCACCGACAGCGCCGCCTGCTCGCTCCCGAAATACGCCGATGCCTTCGTTTTCAGAGCGTCCATCCCGCCGACGGCATCCACCGAGTAGACCGCGAGCACGATCACCGCCGTCATCGCGAGACCGAACTGAAGGAAGTCCGTCCACAACACCGCCCACAGCCCGGCCGCGACCGAGTACGCCACCGTGATCGCGAAGCAGATCCCCACCGCCACGTACGGCGACACCCCGAGCGAGATCGACAGGATCTTGATCATCGCCGCATTCACCCAGCCGAGGATGATCAGGTTGATCGGCAGCGCGAGGTAGAGCGCCCGAAACCCACGGAGAATCGCCGCCGGCCGCCCGCTGTATCGCACCTCCGCCAGCTCCACGTCCGTCAACACCTTGGCGCGGTGCCACAGCCTGGCGAAGAAGAATACGGTCAGCATGCCGCTCATGACGAAGCTCCACCACACCCAATTGCCCGCGACGCCGCGTGTCGCGACAAAGCCGGTGACGACGAGCGGTGTGTCGGCCGCGAACGTCGTGGCGACCATCGACACGCCGGCCAGCCACCAGGGCACCGAGCGCCCCGACACGAAATACTCGGTGAGACTCGACCCGCCGCGACGCGTGAAGTAGAGACCGATCCCCGTGGCCAGCACGAAGTAGCCGACGATGATCGCCCAGTCGAGCAGCGTGAGTGTCATGGCGAGGGGAGGGAAGGGGGACACGCGGCATCCAGCGCCGCGATCGCGGCGTCGGCGAGCGCGGTGCGAACGAGCCCGATCCGCGTGTTCTGTCGCGACGGGTTCACCCGGTTCGTCAACAGGAGCACGAACGCACCCCGCTCCGGATCCATCCACAGGGACGTTCCGGTGAATCCGGTGTGCCCGAACGCGCGCGCCGACATCGCACGCCCGGCGGAGTTCTGTCCCGAGGGCGTCTCCCACCCGAGCGCGCGGTGGGACAGCCCCGGATCCTGCACGGCGGTGAACTGCGCGATCGTGGACGCGCGGAGCACACGGACACCATCGAGCACGCCGCCCGCCAGCATCATCCGCGCGAAGCGCGTGAGGTCGGCGGCGGTGGAGAACAGCCCGGCGTGGCCCGAGAC
>DATBIU010000150.1:0-26586 GCA_036556765.1 Gemmatimonadaceae bacterium
CCGGCTCGATGCGCTCATGAATCTCATCGGCGAGCTCGTGATCACGCGCGGCCGGCTCGTGCAGCTGGCGATCACGCGCGATGATTCCGCCCTCACGGAAGCGGTGACCGAGGCGTCGCGACTCGTGTCCGATCTCCAGGACCAGATCATGGCGAGCCGCATGGTCCCGGTGTGGCAGGTCTTCGACCGGTTCCCGCGGCTCGTGCGCGATTCGGCGCGTGCGCTCGGCAAGGAGATCGAGTTCACCATCGAGGGAAAGGACATCGAGCTCGATCGCTCGATGCTCGACGAGATCGGGGAGCCCGTCGTGCATCTGCTCCGCAACGCGGTCGACCACGGCTTCGAGACGACGGCGGAACGCATTGCCGCGGGAAAGCCGGCCGCCGGGAAGTTGGTGTTGTCCGCCGCGCGCGAGCGCTCGTCGATCACGGTCCGCGTCACGGACGACGGTCGCGGGATCGATCGCGACCGCGTGCTCCGCAAGGCACGGAATCTCGGCCTCGTCGACGCCGCACGGTCCGAGCTGAGCGACGATGACCTCATCCGCATCATCTCACGGCCGGGGTTCTCGACGGCCGAGCGCGTGACCGACATCTCGGGCCGCGGTGTCGGCATCGATGCCGTCCACGCACGCATTCGCTCGCTCGGCGGCTCGGTGGAGATTCGTTCCGTGCCGGGGCGCGGCACGACGGTGACGCTTCGTCTCCCGCTCACGCTCGCGATCCTCCGCGCGCTGCTCGTGCGGGTGGACGGCGACACCTTCGCGGTGCCCATGACGCACGTGAACGAGACCGTCGAGCTCGAGGGCTCGGCGCTCAAGTCGGTGAAGGGGCACGAGGTGCTGATGCTCCGCGACGACGTGCTTCCGCTGGTGCGCTTTCGCTCGCTCCTCGGCCTCGCCGCCGACGGCGCGCGGATGCCTCAGGTGATCGTGCTCGAGGTCGGTGAGCGTCGCGCCGGGCTCGTCGTCGACGAGCTGGCGGGACAGCAGGACATCGTGGTGAAGCAGTTCGACACCGTTCGCAACGCCGCCGCGCTGTTCAGCGGCGCGACGATCCTGGGCGATGGGGCGCCCGCGCTGATCGTGGACGTGGGCAGCCTTCTGTAGAGGAGAGCATGAACGAGATCAAGGCGTTGAAGGACGTGCAGCTCGACGCGCTGCGTGAGGTCGCCAACATCGGCGCCGGCCACGCCGCGACGGCGCTCTCGCAGATGACGGGGAGCACGATCATGATCAGCGTGCCGACGATCAACATCGCCTCGCTCGAGGACGTGCCGACCCAGATCAGCGAGCCGGAAGAGCCGATCGCGGCGGTGCTCATGCACATGCTCGGGGATCTCACCGGCCGCACGTTGCTCGTCTTCCCGCGCCCCACCGCCATGCGGCTCGCCGAGCTCATGCTGCGCCGGCCCGCGGGCTCGTCGCAGGACATGGGCCCGCTCGAGCAATCGGCGATCAAGGAGGCCGGCAACATCCTCAGCGGAGCCTACATGAACGCGCTCAGCGAATTCATGGGGCTCATGCTGCTGCCGTCGCCGCCGAGTCTCGCCGTCGACATGTCGTCCGCCATCCTGTCGACCGCGTTTCTCCAGTTCGGGACCGATCGCGATCACGTCTTCTACGTCGAGAGCCAGTTCTTCCTCCAGGAGCAGAACGAGCACCTCCGCGGCTTCTTCCTGCTCCTGCCGGATCTCGCGTCGCTGCAGGCCATCCTCCGCGCGGTACGACTGGCCTGACGCATGACCCCCGTCCTCACATCCGAGCGCGACCGCGAGGTCCTGCGCTCGTTCGCTCGACGGATCGATCCGTCGGATGCGGGGGCGCATAACAACCTCGGGGTCCTGTATTTCAACAAGGGGCTGTACGAGGAAGCGGTCGCCGCGTTCACGCGCGCACTCGAGCTCGACTCGAAGATGCAGGTCGCGCAGCGGAACCTCGAGATCGCGTACTTCAACACCGGCTACTACGATCGCCGCGTCTCCGAGCTGACGGAGCGCCTGCGGCAGCGGCCCGATGACCGCGATGCGCGGTGGGAGCTCGGCCGGGCCTACGCATCGCTCGGCAACGTCACCGAGGCGGTGCGCGAGTTCAGCGCGTTGCTCATGCACCACCCCGAGGACCTCGGTGCCCTCGTGCAGCTCGGGCTGGCGGAGAAGGCGAGCGGTGACCTCGAGAAGGCGCAGCAGTGGTTCGAGCGCGCCCTCACCCTCGATCCCAATAGCTCGGTCGTCAACTTCTATCTCGGCGAAGTCATCTACAATCGCGGCCTGAACGACGAAGCGCTGGCCGCGCTGAAGCGCGCGCTCGAGCTGAACCCCGACAATCCCGACGCCCACTACCTCATGGGATTCGTCCTCGGCGACATGGGCCGGCATGAGGACGCGCGGGAGGCGCAGAAGAAGGCGATCGCGCTCAACCCGACGCTGTCCCGCGCCCAGGCGAACCTGTCGCTCGAGCGATACAAGGATGCGCGGTACGAGACGCTCCTCCCCGAGCAGCGGCGGCGGGCCGCCGAGCGCCTCGAGGTGGCGGAGGAAAAGCAGCTGGCGCATTTCAACCTCGGCCTCGCCTTCCGCCAGAAGGCCTACTACGCCGAGGCATTGCGCGAGTACCGCATCGCGCTCGAGCGCGGCGAGGACCGCCACCTCGTTATGCAGGCGATGGCCGAGGTGCACCTCCTGCGCAAGGACACGAGTGCGGCGTACGAGCTGTACGAGCAGCTGGTCGCCGAGCAGCCGGGCAGCCCCAAGCTGTGGGCCGAGCGAGGCGTGGCGCTTCACCAGGAAGGGCGCTACGCCGACGCCGCGCAGAGCTACCGCACCGCGCTGGAGGCGGATCCTCGCTACGCGATCGCGCACAACAACCTGGGTGTCGCGCTGTACCACGGCGGACACACCGAAGAGGCGATCGACGCCTTCCGCGCGGCGCTCGGCATCGAGGCGGCGTTCACCAAGGCGTGGCTGAACCTCGCGCTGCTGCTGTTCAAGGGAAAGCGTCTCCAGCTCTCGCTCGAGGCGTACCGGCAGGTGCTCTCGGTCGAGCCGGAGCAGCCCGTGGCCTGGAATGGCATCGGCCTCGTCCTGGCCGAGCTGAAGAAGCACGAGGACGCGCGCAATGCGTTCGGCCGCGCCATCCAGGCGCGTCCCGAATACGCCGAGGCACATTACAACCTCAGCTTCGCGCTCTCCAATCTCGGGGACTTCGAGGGAGCACTGCGCGAGACGAAGCGCGCGCTCGAGATCGACCCGTACTACGTGGCGCAGAAGTTCGAGCTGGCGATCGACCTCGAGTACGAGGACCCCGATCTCTCGATCGTTCCCGATCTCGGGGGGGAGAAGCGGCAGGATGTGAGCGTGGAGGAGTTCGCGTTCGACGCGCGCGTCCTCGACTCGCTGTTCACGTCGCTGAAGCCAGCCAAAGCCGAGGCGACCGCAGGGGGAGAGGCCAATCCGTACGCGATGGCGGTCGACTACCTCACGAAGGGACTTCTCGACCGCGCATCGGCCGAGATCAGTCGGGCGATGACGCGCGGCGGTGATCGTGGCGAGGGGCTCGCGCTGCTCGGCGACGTCTTCACCCGGCAGGGGCTGTTCGGTGAGGCGCTCGAGCGTTACCGGGAGGCGCGTGGGCTCAACGGGCACGTGCCAACGCGTGCGCTGCTCGGCGAGACGCGCGCCCTCCTCGTGCTCGGGCGGACGGCGGAGGCCCGGGTTGTCGCGGAGGAGCTGCTGGCCGTCGATGGGACCAGTGTCGAAGCGCTCCTCCTCGCCGCCTCGGCACGCGCCGACGAGGGCGATCCGGCGGGAGCGCTCGAGCACCTCGACAAGGCGCGTCGGCTGGCGCCGGCGCGGCCCGACGTGCTGCAGAAGATCGGCGACGTCGCCCGGGCGGTTGGCGACGTGGAGGGCGCGATCGCGGCCTATCGCGACGCGATCGACCTGGATCGCGACTTCGCCGTCGTGCGCTTCGAGCTCGCCCGGCTCGTTGCCAGCCGAGGCCAGGCGAAGGAGGCGGAGGAGCACCTCCTCGCCGCGCTCGAAGCGGTGCCCACCTACGTCGAGGCGACGCTGGAGCTGGCCGCCGTCCGTCGCACGTTCGGGCGCGCCAGGGAGGCGCTCGCGCCGCTCGTCGATCTGCTGAAGCGCGACCCGTACAACCTCGATGCGCTCCTGGCGCTCGGCGAAACGCTGCTCGCGCTCGAGCGGCGGGAGGATGCGCGAACGGCGTTCGAGCGCATCGTACGGTTCGATCCGGATCACGCGGGCGCGCTCTATTACCAGGGCGTGCTGCTCGGCGAGCAGCACCGGTATCGCGATGCCATCGCCGCGTGGCAGCGTGTCGTCGATGTCGAACCGGCCAGTGAGTTCGCGCGACGCGCCCGGCGCGACGCGCGCACCGCCGCCGACCTGCAGCGGATCTTCCGCTCGCGCGAGGAGGTCGCCTAGCGATGCCGATCGAAGGACCGCTGCGCGAGCTTGGCATCCACGATGTCTTCCAGCTGCTCGACCTGAGCCGGAAGACGGGCGCGTTGAGCGTCGTGTCGGCGCTGCGCGACAATCAGGGGACCGTCTTCTTCGACGGCGGCGCCGTCGTGTTCGCCTCGATTCGCAGCAATCCCCACCGGCTGGGCGACATGCTCGTTCGCGCCGGGAAGATTTCCGAGGCCGATCTCGATCGTGCGCGCGCCGCGCAGCAGAAGGGCGACGGGCGCCGACTCGGTGAGATCCTGCTCGAGATCGGGGCCGTGACCCCCAAGGAGCTCGAGCGACACGTCCGTCTGCACATCGAGGAAGTGGTGTTCGAGCTGATGTCATGGCGTGAGGGGTACTTCTCGTTCGAGGAGCGCGCAATCGCCGATGCGCCGAGCGAAGCGTCGGTGCGCATCTCGACCGAGTCCCTGTTGATGGAAGGCGCGCGCCGGATCGACGAGTGGTCCCGCATCGAGGGGAAGGTGCCGCACGTCGGCGTGGTGCCCGTGCTGGCGCCCCTGCGGGCCGATCACCCGTCGCTGCTCGACCTGCTGCCCAACGAGTGGGAGGTGCTGTCCGAGATCGATGGCGGCAAGGACCTGCGCGAGATCGCGTTGCGGCTGGGGCAGAGCGATTTCGACATCGCCAAGGTGGTCTACGGGATGGTGACCACTGGGGTCATCGAGCTGCGCGATCCACGCCTCGTGACGCCGCACCACAACGGCGCGCCCGAGGACGCGCGGCCCCACGTGGAGCGTGCGCGCGCGCTGCTCGAGGCGGGGAACCTCGATGGCTCGATGGCGGCATCGCGTCAGGCGGTCGCGGCCGACCCGCAGCTGGCGGAGGCCCGCGTCGCCATGGCGCGCGCGCTGAGCAAGATGGGCCGCCTCAACGATGCGGCCGAAGAGCTGCGGCGGGCGCTCCAGCTCGACCCGCTGCACGCCGAGACCCATCTCGAGATGGGCTACTGCGCGGCCGCACGCGGCGACCTGGGTGAGGCCATGGCGGCCTGGGAACGCTATCTGCGCATGCTGCCTAACAGCGGCGATGCGCCGCGCGTGCGGGAAGCGCTGGCGAGCGCGTCGGCACTCCATGGTCTACTGGCGGGGCGCGCCCATGGCTGACGACATCCGCCGCCTGAGTGAGGAGCTCGCGCGCGACCCCGCGAGCCCGGCCTACCTGCAGCTCGGCGAAGCGCTGCGGCGAGGCGGCCAGCTCGATCTCGCGCTCCGCGTGGCGTTGCGCGGGCTCGAGCGACACCCGCACGATGCCGATGCGCACGACCTGCTCGCGCGCATTTCCGTCGACCGCGGCGAGCTGGAGCGTGCCTTCGACGAGTGGGACATGGTTCGCCGGATCGCGCCCGCACACCTCGGCGCCCGCAAGGGGATGGGCTACGTCCTGTTCAAGCAGGCGAGGTACGCGGAGGCACAGACGTACCTTGCCGAAGCGGCGGAGCTCGATGGCGAGGACGAGACGGTCGCGACCGCGCTGGCGATGGTGCGGGTGAAACTGCGAGGGGGGCAACGGGATCAGAGGGATCGCGGGGATCCATGGGCAGAGATGGGTCTTTCGGCGCCGGTCGCGCCCGTCGATCCCGTCGATCCCGTTGATCCCCATGACCCCTTGGGGCTCTTCTCCGACCTCACGGCCGAAGGCGAGCAGACGGCGCTCCTGCTCGATGCCACCGGACTGGTGATGGCGGGAACGTACCTCACGCAGGATGGCCGCGACGTGGCGCAGGAGGTCGGCGCCGAGCTGAGCGGCGTCAGCGACGAGGCGCGACGCGCGATGCGTCACCTCGCGCTCGGCGACTGGTCGTCGCTGACGGTGGAGACCGACGCCGCCGTCGTCGCGATGGCGCCGATGCGGGATGATGCGCTGCTGCTCGTCGCCGCGTCGAAGGCGATGCCGCTCGGGCTGGTGCATCGCGTGCTCGACCGGTGCGTCGCCCGCGCGACGAGCTGGCTCGCGAAGGGGGGCGCGTGAAGACGAACCTCACGCCAATCATCGCGTCGCTCACCCGCCAGCGCGGCGTCCGGGGCAGCCTGCTCGTCGATGAGACGGACGGCGTGATCATCGACGCGACGCTGCACGTCGGGATGAAGGGGCCGGCGTTCGCCGCGCTGGCCGCGTCGCTCTA
Organism: Gemmatimonadaceae bacterium; assembly: GCA_036556765.1. Taxonomy (GTDB): domain Bacteria; phylum Gemmatimonadota; class Gemmatimonadetes; order Gemmatimonadales; family Gemmatimonadaceae; genus JAICNG01. The sequence continues at coordinate 6,614 of DATBIU010000150.1, forward strand.
TCGCAAGGCGCGGTTGTCGGCGGAGGCTGCCGGCCTCGGCGGCGTCACCTTCCTGCGCCTGCGCGCGACGGAGGGGCACGTGTGCGCCGCAGGAAAGCACGAGATGGTGCTCGTGATCGTCGCCGACGCGCGCGCCAACATCGGGCTCATCCGCATGGAGATGCTGAAGGCGTTGGAGCGCCTCGTCATATGATCAGCGTCGCCGAGCCCTGGGTCGAGGCGCCGCTGAAGCGCTTCGTCGACGACGCGCGCGTCACGTTCGCGCTGCTCATCTACCCGAGTGGGCAGGTCCTCGGGCAGAGCGGCTTCGCGCGCGCGGTCGACGTCATGTCGGCGGCCGCGCTCGCGGCCGGCATCCACGCCACCGTGCGCGAGCTCGGTCGCACGCTGGATGGCAAGGGCTTTCGCGACGTCTTTCATGCCGGGGCGAAGCGTCGTCTGTATCTCGCGGAAGCCACGACGCCGCGCGGTCCGTGCCTCCTGCTCACCGTCTTCGACGAGCAGAGCTCGCTTGGGCTCGTGCAACTGTACTTCGAGGAGCTGCGCACGGCCCTCGCGCACACGAAGGTGCCGGTCCCCGATGCCGCGCCGATGCTCGACGAGAACTTCGAGGTCGAGCTGAATCGCAATCTCGCCATGCTGTTCGGGCGCGCGCCCGGACGCCGCAACATCACTCCCACGTCCTGACCGTCGTGTCGCTCGTCAACTACGCCACCCGCGAGATCACGTGCAAGATCGTCTACTACGGCCCAGGGCGGTCGGGGAAGACGACGAACTTGCATTACGTGTATGGGCAGGTGCCTGACGAGCGAAAGGGGAAGATGGTGTCGCTCGCCACGCAGACCGATCGCACGCTCTTCTTCGATTTTCTCCCGCTCGACCTCGGGACGATCTCGGGCTTCACCACCCGCCTGCAGCTCTACACCGTGCCCGGTCAGGTCTACTACCAGGCGACCCGCAAGCTGGTGCTCCAGGGCGCCGACGGAGTCGTCTTCGTCGCCGACAGCCAGGCGCGCCAGCTGGACGAGAACATCGAGAGCCTCCAGGACCTGCACGCGAACCTCGGCAACCAGGGCATGGATCCGCGCACGGTGCCGCTGGTGCTCCAGTACAACAAGCAGGACCTGCCGCGCGACATGATCATGTCGGTCGACGATCTCGACGAGGCGCTGAACTTCCGCGGCGTGCCGCGGTTCGCGGCCGACGCGCTGCACGGCGTGGGCGTCTTCGAGACCCTGCGCGGCATCGCCGAGCTCGTGCTCAAGCGCCTCGCGTCGCCCGCCGAGGCCGGGAGTCGGTAGCGCATGCCGCTCGATCCCCGCTCCCGCTTCGATACCTTCGTGGTCGGCGCGGCCAACCGCCTCGCCGTCTCGGCGGCGCGCGCCGTCGCGCAGTCGCCGGGCGCGGCGTACAACCCGCTGTTCATCTACGCGCCGTCGGGGCTCGGGAAGACGCACCTCCTGTCGGCCATCGGCCAGCTCGCGAAGCAGCTGCAGCCCGATCTCCAGGTGGAGTACATCACCACCGATGAGCTCGTCGAGCAGCTGCATCAGGCGGTCACCCGCGGCGAGACGGAAGCGTTCCGGCAACGGCTCGCCGAGCTCGACGTCCTGTTGCTGGACGATGTGCAGTTCCTCACCGGCCGGCAGGAGACGCAAAGCGAGCTGCTCCGGCTGTTCAACGTGCTGCAGCGCAGCGGCAAGCAGATCGTGCTGACCAGCGATCGCCCCCCGGCCGAGATCGCGGACCTCGACGACCGCTTGATGACGCGCTTCTCCGGCGGGCTCCTCGTCGACATGGGGGCGCCCGATTACGAGACGCGCGTCGCCATCCTCCGCCGGCGGTGCGACGAGCGCGACGTCACGTTCGCCCCCGGGGTGGTCGAAGAGGTGGCGCGCGTGGTCTTCGCCAACGTGCGCGAGATGCAGGGCGCCATCAACCGCTTGATCGCCTTTCAGACCCTCGGCGAAGGCGACGTGACGGTCGAGAGCATTCGCGGCCTGCTCGGCGATCGCGCCAATGGCGGAGGCCCGCAGCGTCTCACGCCGAAGAGCGGGGAATACGAGAGCTTTCTGTCCGGTCTCGCCGTTGCCGTGGCGCAGCACATCGATGCACGGCGCGTGAAGCTCGTCGAGTCGACGGCCGAATGGCGGACGCAGGGGTATCGCACCGCGGCGCTGGAGCGCGCGCTCCAGAACGCCGAGACGGCCGATCCCGATGCGCTCCTCAAGGAGTACGAGGAGAAGGTCACGCGGTTGCGGGCGCTGGAGCAGGAGATCGTCGCGCTCGATCCCTCGCAGCGTGGCTCTGTCCAGTTCCGCGATCCCGAGGCGATCGACGATCTCGAGCGACTGGCCGAGATGCTGCGGGCCGAATCGTCGCCCCCGCCGCCCCCCGACGCGTCGCTGGTGCGCGCCGAGTTCGAGGTCGGCCCGTCGAACCAGCTCGCGGTGCACGCCGCGGACGCGATCGTCGAGGAGCCCGGCCTCCGGTACAACCCGCTCGTCATTCATGGCGGTCCGGGCGTCGGCAAGACGCACCTGCTCCACGCGATCGGCAACGAGCTCCTCGCCGCGAGTGGGGGCGCGATGACGATCGCGTGCGTCAACGCGAGCGACTTCGTCAACGAGCTGATCGCGGCGCTCCAGGATAGCGCCATCGAGACGTGGCGCGGACGGTATCGCCGGGTGGATGCGCTGCTCATCGACCAGATCGAGATGTTCGCCGGGACCGAGCGCACCCAGGACGAGTTCTTCCACCTCTTCAACACGCTGACGGAAGCGGGGAAGCAGGTGGTCCTCACGTCCTCCCGGGCGCCGCGGACGCTCACCGAGATGGACGAGCGCCTGCGCTCCCGCTTCGAGGGCGGGCTGGTGGTCGAGATGCAGCCCCCCGATCGCCTGCTGCGCGAGAAGCTCATCGCGCGCCAGCTCGCCGCCGCGGGGGTCACGCCGGCCCCCGACGTGCTGCACGCGGCGGCCGGCCTGGAGCTGCCGACCGCGCGCGATGTCCTGCGGGTGGGAGAACGGCTGGCCGAGATGGCGATGCACTCCCGCGGGCGCCTCACGAGTGCCGACGTGTCGCGCGTGACGGCGGTGCGCCGGTCCACCCCCGTGCACCGCGCCACGCCATCGGGTGACACGCCCTTCGGCGACCGGGAAAAGACGGTGTGGGACTGGCCCGATCTCTCCGGGCGCATCATCGAGGATCTCCGCTAATGGCCATCAAGGGCAGCCTCCGCGAAGCGAGTCTCCCGGACGTCCTCCAGCTTCTCGCCATGGGACAGAAGACGGGATGCCTGAGTGTGGCCGACCGCAGCAACTTCGGGACGGTCTACTTCTCGAAGGGGCGCATCTCCTACGCGTCGATCGTGAATCGACGCGACCGGCTCGGCGACATCCTGGTGAAGAACGGGCTCATCAGGCAGCAGGAGCTCGACTCGGCGATCCAGGCCCAGAGCCGGCAGCGCGACAAGCGTCTCGGGGAGATCCTGATCGAGCAGAAGATCCTCACCCGCGAGGAGCTGCACCGCTACATCCGCCTGCAGATCGAGGAGGCGGTGTACTTCCTCTTCACCTGGACGCAGGGGACGTTCAGCTTCGAGGCCGACGTCCTGCCGGACGAGCGGGACTTCCTAGTGTCGATCAATCCGGAGTCCCTGCTCCTCGAGGGGGCGCGCCGCGTCGACGAGTGGAGCCTGATCGAGAAGAAGATTCCCAGCTTCGACATCATCTTCGAGCTCGATCGCACCAAGCTCGCCGCCAGCGACGCCGAGCTGACCATGGAGCAGGAGCAGCTCATCCCGCTGGTCGACGGCCGCCGCGATGTGTCCGCGCTGGTGGATGAGTCCGGGCTGGGAGAGTTCGAGGTCGGCAAAGCCCTCTACGGTCTGGCGACCGCCGGCTTTCTGCATCGCATCGGGAAATCGAAGGCGTCGGATGCCGTAGTGCGCGAGGCGCGGGTGGAGGAGCACCGCAATCTCGGCATCGCGTTCTACAAGACGGGCATGTACGAGGAGGCGACCCGCGAATTCCGACGCGTCTCGGAGCTGCGACCGAACGACGGCCAGGCCCTCTTCTACATGGGGCTGGTGCATTTGCGCAACGACCGTCTGCCGCAGGCGGAGGAGACGTTGCGCGAGGCCGCGGCACAGCCGAACGCCCCGGCGGGGGTGTTCCACAACCTCGCCTTCGTGCTCGAGCGCACCGGTCGCTTCGACGACGCGCAGATTGCGCTCGAGGAGGCGATCGCGCGCGGGGGCGGCGCCGATCCGCGCATTCAGATCTCGCTCGGCGTCGTCGCCCTGCGGCGCGGCAAGCTCGAGGACGGCGAGGCGTTGCTGGCGGCGGCGCGCCCACTGTTCGGCAAGCGCCGACCGACGGCGACGTGGTTCCATTTCGCCGCGCTGGCGGCGGCGTTGAGCGGCGACTTCGAGCGGGCCGAGGCGCTCGTGGCCGAAGCCCTCACCGTGCATCCGCACGTCGCCGCGCTGCACAATCTCAACGCGACGCTGCTGGAGCGGGCCGGGAAGTACCGGCAAGCGGTCGAGGCGGCGGAGCAGGGACTGGGCGACGACAGCGCGCTGCCGCAGCTCCACAAGAACCTCGGCGACTTTCACTACCGCGGTGGTCAGTACGATCGCGCCCTCGAGGCGTATCAGCGCGCGGCGCGCCTGGCACCCGGCCAGGGGCACGACGTCTGGTTCAAGATGGGCAACATCCGCTACCGGCAGCACGAGCGCGAGGCGGCGCTGGAATGCTGGGAGAAGGCGCTCGAGCTCGATCCGGAGAACGCGCTCATCCGCACGAATCTGGACCTCGTCCGGACGGTGATGTGAGCGTCCAGCAGCAGCCGGCCGACGCGGAGTTCGCCGCGCTCACGGAGAAGATCTCCCGCGAGCGCGGATTCGGGTGCGCGAGCTACAAGGAAAAGTGCCTGCGACGCCGCATCGCGGTGCGCATGCGCGCCCGCGGCGTGCACACGTATCGCGACTATGCCGCCATCCTCGACCGCGATGCACGCGAGTACGAGCTGCTGCTCGATGCGCTGACCATCAACGTCACCAAGCTCTTTCGGAACTGGGAGACGTTCGCCGCCATCGCCGACGATGTCCTGCCCGCCCTGTGGCCGGGGAATGGGGAGCACGTGCGGTGCTGGAGCGCGGGCTGCGCGTCGGGCGAAGAGCCGTACTCCCTCGCGATCCTCCTGCATCGTGAGGCGATGCAGCGTCGCGACGAGGGCGCGCTCTCGCGCATGTCCATCCTCGGGACGGACATCGATCGCGAGAGCCTGAAAGCGGCGGAGCGCGGGACGTTCGGCGAAGACGCGTTCGCCGATACGCCGCCGGCGATTCGACGCCGCTACTTCACGACGAAGCCGCCGCACTCCGTCGATCCGCGCGTCAAGGCGCTGGTGAGCTTCGAGCGGCGCGACCTCCTCCACGAGCCGACCCCGTCGGGCGGGCTCGACCTCATCACCTGTCGCAACGTCATCATCTACTTCGACCGCGCGTCGCAGGAGATGCTGTTTCAGCGGTTCTTCGATGCGCTCATCCCGGGCGGATTTCTCGTCCTCGGAAAGGTGGAGACGCTCCTTGGTCCCACGCGGAACCAGTTCGTGCCGGTCAATCCGCGCGAGCGCATCTTTCGAAAGCCGTGACCCCGCCCACCGAGATCCGCGTGAAGGTCGCCGACTTCGCGGTCGCGAACGGCGGCACGCTGCTCGTGACCGTCGGCCTCGGCTCCTGCGTCGCGATCGCGCTGCACGATCCACAGGCCCGCGTTGGCGGGCTCGCGCACGTGCTGCTGCCGAGCACGGGCATGTCGCAGGACCGCACCAACCGCGCGAAGTTTCCCTCGACCGCGGTGCCGCTGCTGTGTGAGCGGATGCGCGCGCTTGGCGCCCATACCGGGCGAATGCGCGCCAAGATCGTCGGCGGCGCCAGCATGTTCACCTCGCTGCTGTCGGCCACCGGTCTCCAGATCGGCGAACGGAACGTCGTCGCCACGCGGGCGGCGCTCGAGCACGCGGGCATCCCGATCGTGGCGCAGGAGGTCGGCGGCGAATACGGGCGCAGCGTGTACTTCCACGTGTACGACGGCCGGCTGATCGTGAAGTCGCTGAGGGCGGGCCATGTCATCCTCTAGGCTCCCGACGGTGCTGGTCGTGGATGACAGCGCGTTCATGCGCAAGCTCGTGTCGGAGATGGTCGACGCGTCGGGCGAGTTTCGCGTCATCGGGACGGCGCGCAACGGCCTCGAGGCGCTGAAGAAGATTCACGCGCTCGATCCGGAGATCGTGACGCTCGACATCGAGATGCCCGAGCTGGATGGCATCGGGGCGCTCGGATACATCATGAGCGAGACGCCGCGCCCGGTGGTGATGTTGAGCGGGGCGGCATCGGAATCGGGACGTGACCCCGCGATTCGCGCGCTCGAGCTTGGCGCGGTGGACTTCGTGAAGAAGCCGGGCGGGCCCATCTCGCTGGACCTCGAGCGCGTGCGCGACCGACTGATCGATGCGCTGCGCGCGTCGCGGGAAGTCAATCTGCGCGGCATGCCGATGCTGGCGCGGCGTGCCGAGCTGCCGGCGAGCCGGAATGGCAGCGCCCCCGGAGGAACGTGGGCGACGCGGGTGGTCGCCATTGCCGCGTCCACGGGGGGCCCGCGCGCGCTGGCGGACCTCATCCCGGCGCTGCGCGCGGATCTCGATGCGGCGGTGCTCATCGTCCAGCACATGCCAGCCGGGTTCACGAAGAGCCTCGCCGAGCGCCTCGATCTGCACTCGCGCTTGACGGTGGCCGAAGCGTACGACGGGGAGCGCGTGGTGCCCAATCGCGTGTATCTGGCGCCGGGTGGGCAGCACATGCGCGTGCGCGTGCAGGGGGGGCGGCCAGTGATCGCCCTCGATAGCTCGCCGCCAGTCTGGGGCGTGCGTCCGTCGGCGGACCCGCTATTCAAGTCCGTCGCCGACGTGTTTGGGCCGGCGGCGGTGGGCGTGGTGCTGACGGGAATGGGCCGCGACGGCGCCGAGGGGATGCGGGCGATTCATGACGCGGGAGGGCTCGGGATCGCGCAGGACCGGGCCACGTCGATCATCTACGGAATGCCTCACGCGGCGCTGCTCGCCGGGGGCATCGATCAGGTGCTGCCGTTGCAAGCGATCGCTGGCGCGGTGACCGATTTATTGACGTTCAAGGGGAGCGGCGTGATGTGACCCGGCCTTCGCGTGAACTGTCCCTCATCGAGGACGGATCCGTTCGCGCGAGCCAGGTCGTGTCTCAGCCGAAAAACGAGTTGACCCGATGACCAGGAAGAAAAAGTCGGAGAAGCCACGTGGGGTGCGCCGAGCTCCACGCAAGCGCACGGTGGAGGCGACGCCACCGGTGTCACCGGCGCCTCCCGCCATCACCGTTCTCGCGGGGACGATCGGCCCGTCCACCCCTGCATTGGTGGCGCCGCTGGATTCGGACCAGGCGGACGAGGGAGGCGCGCTCACGCGTCGGCCGCTGCGCGAGACGATCGGCGCGCGAGATGGCCAGTCCGACACGCTGGTCTTTCGTGTGGGCGGCGAACGGTTCGCGATCGACCTTGCCGCCGTCGAGGAAGCGATCGAGCTGCCCTCGGTGCATCATCTCCCCGAGATGCCCGAGCATTTGCTCGGGGTCTTCGAGCTCCGCGGCCGCCTCGTGCCGATCTATTCGCCGCAGCGGGTGCTGCGAGTGGCGCTGACGCACGACGCGGCGGCGGTGCTCGTGCTGCGATCGGAGGAGAAGCGGCTGGGGCTCGCGGTGGACGACGTTGACGACGTGCTCACGATTGACGGCGCCGCGGTGAGGCGGGCTCCCATTCCCGACAACGAGGACAACGTGCTCCTCGGTGTCATCCGTCGCGGCGCCGACCTGCTGGCGCTGGTCGACGCGGAGTCGCTCGCGCTCGCCTGCCTGGCGGATCAGCTCACGGAGACGACATGACCACGTCCCTCGTACAACAGCTCGTCACCTTCCAACTGGGTGACGACTTTTTCGCCGCCGACATCTACTCGGTGGAGCGCGTGCTGCGCTATCAGCCGCCAACGCCCATTCCCAACGTGCCGGATTGGGTGGACGGGGTGATCGAGTATCGAGGACGGATCATCCCCGTCATCGATCTCCGGCTGCGGTTCGGGCTCGAGCGTATCGAGCCGCGTCCAGAGTCGCGGATTCTGGTGTTCTCGGTGGGGAACGACTGGATCGGCGCCATCGTCGATGCGGTGCTCGAGGTGACGAGCCCGACCTCGGATCAGCTCGCGCCCCCGCCGCCGCTCTTTCGCGGCCTGTCGGCGGAGTTTCTGCGCGGGGTGGTGCGGCGGAACGACCGGCTCATCGTCTTTCTGGAAGTGACGAAGCTGCTCACGACCGATGAGCGGCTGGTCCTCGAGCGTGCAGCCGACGGAGCGACTCGCGATGGCTGATGCGGGTAGCGATCTGAGATCCCGTCACGCGGCCATCAACGCGCGCCTCGAGGCGGCGGGAACGCCGGCGGAGCGCGACGCGCTGAAGGGCGAGATCGTCGCGCTCTTCAAGGACGTCGAGGCGCAGATTGCCGATCTCTCGGCGCTCAAGGACGATGTGAAGCGGCTGGTGGAAAAATGGAAGGCGGCCCAGGCGGCGTCGGCGCCGGTGAGCGCCACGACGACCTCGCCAGGGGCCGCCCCGCAGTTCGCGCCAGAACGGCCGAAGCCGATGGCGGACCACCTCGGCGCCTCGACGTTCATCGAGAAGGGGTGGAGCCTCATCTCGCTTGGCGAGTACGATGGCGCGGAAAAGGCGCTGACGCGCGCGCTCCAGCTTGCTCCCGATGATCCGCAGTCGGAATCGCTGCTTGGCTGGGCGCAGATGCTCCAGGAGAAATACGACGACGCGCTGATGAACTTCCAGAAGGTGCTCATGCGCGAGCCCGCCAACGCGCTGGCGCGAATCAACGTCGGGTACATCTGTCTCAAGAAGCGGATCTTCGGCGAGGCGATCGAGCACCTGTCGAAGGCGATTCGCCTCGACAACGATCGCAAGGCGACGCTCTACGCGCACTTTTATCTCGGTCTCGTGTATCTCGAGCGCGAGATGTACGAGGACGCGCAGACGTTCTTTCGCAAGACGCTGCAGATCGGGCCCAATCTCATCGAGGCATACTTCGAGCTCGGGCGCGCCCTCTGGTTCGATGGGCAGAAGGACGACGCCATGACCGCGTGGCGCGACGGCCATCGCACGAACAAGTTCAATCCATGGGGCAAGCGCTGCGGAGAAATGCTCAAGCACGTCGAGGGTGGAGGGGCGCTCTCGCGGTCGCGCGCGACTGCCTGATCGCGGCGGCCGTGCTCGCCCCGGCCGCCGCCGCCCAACCAAGCGCTCCGCTTCGTCTGGATCGGGATCGGTTCACCGTCATCGGGTATCCATCCGACGAGCAGCTCATGCGGTCGCTCCTCGGTGCCGCCGTCGAGCGCGACAGCTTCCCGTGGTTGCCCCGTCCCCGTGCGCGGGTCGTCATCGCGGTCGCGCCGGACGAGCGACGGTTTCGCGAGTGGATTGGCCCGGCCGCGCCGGAGTGGGGCGCCGCGATCGCCCTTCCCGCGCAGCGCACGATCATCATGCAGGGGCGCACCGCCGGGTCCGATGCGGGTGATCCGCGCGTCGTGCTGCGCCACGAGCTCGCCCACCTCGCGCTCGACGAGGTGTTGGGCGATCTGCCTCCCCGCTGGTTTCACGAGGGGTACGCCAGCGTCGCGGCGGGCGAGTGGGGACGGGAAGAGGTTCTCGCGACGAGCGTCGCGCTGCTCGTGCGCGGCATGCCCACGCTCGACTCGCTGAACGCGACCTTCGACGGCAGCGCGCCGCGCGCCGATGCCGCGTATGCGCTGGCCCATCGCGCCGTGGCCGAGCTCGCCGCGCTGGATCCCGACCGCGGCCTCACGCTCTTCGTCGGCTACTGGCTGGAGACGCGGTCGATGGAAGTCGCGATCCGGCGCGCCTTCGGCGTCACCCAGGCGCAGTTCGAGGAGCGGTGGCGTCAGCGGACGCGCCGCCAGTACGGTGCGCTGGCGATCGCCGCCGACCTCTCGCTGGCCGCGGCACTCCTCATGACGATCGTCGTGCCGCTCTACCTGGCGCGTCGCCGTCGTGACCGCCGGCGGCTGGAGGTGATGCGGGCCGCCGACGCCGCGGCCGAGCGCGCGGCGCGCGAGAGCGCGCTGGCGGCGCTGCTGGGAGAGGAGGAAGGTGCTCGAGGTGCTCCAGGTGCTCGAGGTGCTCGAGGGGCGGACGAACCGGGAGCCTCCACTCCCTGACCTCACTTCGAGCACCTCGAGCACCTCGACTCCCTCGAGCACCTCCGTTTTCTTGACACCATTTGTGAGCCCGGGTACACTAAACGCCTATGTCCAATTCAGAAACGAGTTCGCGGCGGCGCGCTGCACTCTGGTGGGGCGCCGCGCTGCTCGCGCTTGGCATTGGGTATGCCGATCTCGCGCGTGGCGGAATCACCGTGGCACCAGTGATGCTCGTGCTCGGGTATTGCGTACTCGTTCCCCTGGCGATTCTGAAATAGCGGGTCGCGCGCGGCGGCTCGGCGGGAGGGTCGTTCCGCGTCTCACGCGCTCGGGCGAATAGCTCAGTTGGTTAGAGCGCCTGCCTTACACGCAGGATGTCGGGGGTTCGAGTCCCTCTTCGCCCATGGCCGCGGCCGTCCCGCGGACCCTCGTGCGGCTGATCGGGTAACAAGGAGTTAACGTCTTGGAGGTTATGACTGTGAAGCCATTGGTTCGTGGGGCGACGACGGTGATCGGCCTCGTTGCCGCGCTCGGGACGACCGAGGTGTCGACGCTCGAGGCGCAGCGCCGTCCGGTCGCGCCTCCGCCCGATGCCCCCCGCTTTCCCGTGTTGCCGCTCAGGGGGGCGGATAAGAAGGTCGCCGTCCAGGCGGCCGACGCCATCCGCTCGCGTCTGACATCGGCATATCGGATTCGCGACATGTACGTCATCCCCCGGGCGGACGTCGAGGCGATTCTGCAGGGCTCCGGGTTCCCGCCCGACGAGGCGCCAGATCCCATCACCGCCCGCTTGCTCGCCGCGCAGCTGCGTGGTGACGAGTACCTCGAAGGCAGCGTGACCCGCACGCCGACCGGGTATCGTCTCGATACGCGCATGGTGCTCACGCGCGACAACGCGATCGTGCAGCCGCTCCCACCCGCGGAAGCTCCGAAGGTGGAAGACGCCGCGCGGGCCGTGGTCGCGTCCCTCCAGGAGGCCCGCAAGCAGCTCGATGAAGTGCGCGCCTGCGAGAACGCCATGCGTGAGGGGAACGCGGCAGCCGCCATCACCGCCGCCCGCGCCGGCGTCACGGAGTATCCGCAGGCGACGATGGCCCGCGTGTGCATGGCGCGGGCGCTGATCTCGCAGAAGGCGCCGTCCGATTCGCTGATCCCCGTGCTCGAGGGCGTGCTGGTGGCGGACTCCACGAGCCGTCCGGCGCTGGAGCTCCTCGGTGTCGCGTACAAGCAGAGCAACCAGATCGACAAGGCCGTCCAGACGTGGGGCCGGCTCATTCGGTACTATCCGAACGACGCCAAGCTCGTCTCCGAGGTCGTGAATGAGATCGCGGCCAGTGGTCGCCCCGAAATCGCCAAGCCCATCATCGAGCAGGCCGTCGAGCAGAATCCGGGCGACCCGGCGCTGACGAACCTCCTCTTCCTCATTCAGCTGGCGTCGAAGGACTGGAAGGGAGCGACGCAGACTGGCGAAGACCTCGCTCGGGTCGACACCGCGGCATCCGACACCTCGTTCTTCCTTCGTCTCGCCGTCGCGTACGACTCGGACAGCCAGCCACAGAAGGCCGCCGAGACGCTGGCGCGCGGCGTGGCCAAGTTCCCCAACAACGCGCCGCTCTGGTCGACGTACGGCCAAATGCTCCGCAACGCCGGCCAGCTGCAGCAGTCGTTGACGGCAATCGATCGCGCGATCAGCATCGATCCGAAGGTGGAGCACGGCTGGTTCCGGCGCGCGCAGGTGCTGGTCGAGCTGGGGCAGACCGACAGCGCGTTTGCGTCGGCCAAGCGAGCTGTCGAAGCGGGCGAGGACAAGAACCTCGTTGGCCAGCTCATGCTGGTCGAGGCGAACAAGAAGTTCCGCGCCGCGAGGCAGACGCAGCAGCGCGCCGACTACCAGGAAGCGGTCCGGCTGCTGACCCAGGCCGACTCGATCGCTCCGAATCCGACGATCAGCTTCCTGCTCGGCGCATCGGCGTTCAGCGTCGGCGACCAGGCGGCACGCGAGAACCAGAAGGCGAAGAGCTGTGAGCTCGCCATCCTTGCCGAGGATTCTTTCACCACGGCGATGATCCACCTGCCGCGTGGCGCCCAGGTACAGCAGGAGGCGTCGACGCAGCTGCTCAACGCGATTCCGCAGTACACGCGGGCGGTCGAAGGGCAGAAGAAGAACTACTGCAAGAGCGGCCGAGGGTAGGTGCCGGCAGGTGGCGTTCGAACGGCCCGACACCGCGGTGTCGGGCCGTTCGTCATCCGTCCCCGTTTTCCGGCAAGTGCGGAATGTGAATACGCAGGTCGCTCGGCCGCGCGCGATACGACAGCGTCGTCGCCTCGGACGATTCGCCATCGACGTTCACCGTCACCGGCCCCTCGGCCGCGATCGTCACCTCGGGCAGCTGGTAGTACCGCACGCGCGCCTCGTCGAGATGCTCCCCCTTCTTGATGCGCATGAGCAGCTTCGCGAAGTCGCCGCGCGGCATGGCCTCGACGATACACAGGTCGATCAGGCCGTCGGTGACGAGGGCACGCGGCGTGATGCGCGTGCCGCCCCCCGTAGCGCGCGCGTTGCCGACGGCGAAGATGAGAAACTCGCAGTCGAGGTTCACCCCCGGCCCCGTGATACGCGCGCGCTGCGGCTGCAGATCGGCCAGCTTGCGCACACCGGTAATCGCGTAGGCCAGAGGACCGAGCTGCTCTTTCGCCTCGGTGGGAGTCTCGGCCGTCGCTTCCGCCGCGACCCCTCCACTCGAGACGTTGAGAAATCGTCGCCCATTCAGCTCGGCGGTGTCGATCGTGCACGGAGCGCGACGCAGCACGACGTCCATCGCGTGATCGGGATCATCGGGAATGCCCACCTGACGCGCAAAATCGTTGGCGGTCCCGAGCGGAACGATACCCAGTGGGACGTCGCTGCCATCGAGGCCGTTGAGCACTTCATTGATGGTTCCGTCTCCGCCCACGGCGACCACCGCGTCGACGCCGCGCGCGGCGCCTTCGCGCGCGAAGCGGATGCCGTCTCCCTTTTCCCACGTCACGCGAGGATCGACCGAGTGTCCCTTCTCCCGCACCCACGACACGAGATGACGCAGCGCGTCGCTGTCGGCGCGCTGGCCATGCATGATGAGCATCAGCTCTTTACGGACCGTGCGGGTCATTCTGATCGCGAGTGCAAGCAAGCACCACGCCGCGCCGAAGCTCGTGGTGGCGATTGTGATGTGCATAGCTTGACCACGCGAGCCATGCGCCGCTAGAATGACCGCGTTGCGAACGCACGAGTCGCGGTGGGCGAGCGCATACCACGCGCCGGTTCTCGCCAAGGAGGTCGCTGACCTCCTGCGTGGATGTGCGCGCGTGCTCGACGGAACGCTCGGCGGAGGTGGGCACGCGCTGTTGCTGCTCGAGCAGGGCGCGCGCGTCACCGCGCTGGATCGCGATCCCGAGGCGATTGCCGCGGCGCGTGCCCGCTTGCACGAGTACGAAGACTCCTCCCACTTCCGCGCGCTGCTGGGCAACTACGCCGATCTCGACGCGGTGCCCGAGCTCGACGGCGCTCGCTTCGACGGTATCCTGCTCGACCTTGGCGTCTCCTCACATCAACTGGATGATCCGCGCCGTGGCTTCTCGTTTCGGGAGGGTGCGCCACTCGACATGCGCATGGGGGGCGACGCGCCACTCACCGCGGCCGACTGGCTCAACGAGACGGCCGAGCTCGAGCTGCTGCGCGTGTTCCGCGAGTATGGGGATGAGCGCCGGGCAGCGCGTCTGGCGCGCGAGGTCGTCCGGCGCCGAGCGACTCGGCCGTTCGCCATCAGCGACGATTTCGTCGGCGCGATTCGAGGCGCCCTCGGCCCGCGGTCGGGCCCCCCGGACTTCGCGCGGCTCTTTCAGGCCGTGCGCATCGAGATCAACGACGAGCTCGTCGGCCTGGCGCACGCGCTCCCGGCGCTGCGCGACCATCTCGAGCCCGGTGGGATCATGGCGGTCATCGCCTACCACTCGGGGGAGGACCGCATCGTGAAGAGCGCGTTCCGCGACTGGAGCACGGCGTGCACCTGCCCCCCGCGGCAGCCCATCTGCACCTGCGGAGGGCGGGCCAAGGGAGAGCTGGTGACCCGCCGAGCCCTCACGGCGACGCCGGCCGAGGTCGTCGAGAACCCGCGGGCGAGATCGGCGAGGCTGCGCGCATGGCGAAACGCAGGATAGCGCTCCGGGGCCGGTCCCTGGTCGCGCTCGGACTCCTCGGTTTCGTTCTGATCGCCACAGGCGTCATCTGGCGGAGGGCCGCGGGAATCTCGCAGGCGGCGGACCTGCGAGCACTCGAGCAGCAGGTGGTTCAGCTCGAGGCGCAGCAGGCACGACTCGAGAACGAGATTCGCGAGGCCTCCAGCCGCTCGACGCTTGCCCCGATCGCCGAGCGGCGGCTCGGGATGCGAGTCCCGAGTGACACGCAGGTCGTGATCCTTCCGCGCTCCCCCCGCTCCGGCACGTAGATGCCTCGCCTCACTCGCTCGCAGGTCGTCCACGGCGCGCTCGGCGCGTTCGCCGCGCTGCTCGTCATCCGTGCCGCGCAGGTCCAGCTGTGGGAAGGTCGCGCGTGGGCGGCGCGCGCGCACAAGCAGCACTACGGCGCGAAGGAAATCCCGGCGCCGCGCGGCGCGCTCCTCGATGCGCGTGGGGTTCCACTCGCGCAGAGCCGCGAGCTGGTGAAGCTCTCGATCGCGCCGCAGGAGGTTCGCGACCGGGGCGTGCTCGGCAAGGCGCTGCGCAAGCTCGGCGTGCCGGCCGGCTGGGTCGCGCGGGCCACCGATGCCAGGCGCAAATGGGTGGTCCTTCCCGGACGCTACCTCCCGGTCGAGGCATCCCCGGTTACCGCGATGCGCGGGGTGTACTCCGAGATCGCCATCGACCGCGTGTATGCCCACGGTGAGGCGATGCGTCGCGTCGTCGGTCGGGTCGATGCGGAGGATCAGCCGATCGACGGGCTCGAGCTCGCGCTCGACTCGCTGTTGCGCGGCCAGGAAGGGACGCTGCTCGTCGCGCGCGACGCCCGCGGCCGACGCGCGACGTCGCGCGCGGAGTCGGGCCGTGCCCCCGTTCGGGGTCACGAGGTGGTTCTCACTCTGAGCCGTGAGCTGCAGGACATCGCCGAGCGTGCACTCCGCGACGCGGTCGATCGCATGGGTGCGGCGGGGGGCGATGTCGTCATTCTCGATCCCCACACCGGCGAGCTGCGAGCGCTGGCGAGTCATCGCACCGACGGCTCCTTCTCCGGAGTCCCGGCTCTCAACGCGCCCTTCGAGCCGGGGTCGACGCTCAAGCCGTTCTTCGCCGCTGCGCTGCTGGCCGCCGGTCGCGCCACGCCCGACGAGCGCGTCGACACGGAGAACGGGGTCTATACGCTGGCCGGCCGCACGATCACCGACGTGCACGCGGAACCGTCGATGACGCTGGCTGAAGTGATCCGCCACTCGAGCAACATCGGGATCGTGAAGTTCGCCTCGCGCCTCGCGCCGCGCGACCAGTACGAGGTGCTGCGCGATCTGGGCTTCGGCACGCCGACGGGCGTTCCATTTCCCTCCGAAGCGGGCGGCACGCTGATGCCGCCTGACGAGTGGACGCGCGTGTCGTCCGCGTCACTGGCGATGGGCTACGAGATCGCCGTCACCCCCGTCCAGCTGGCGGTCGCCTATGCGGCGATCGCGAATGGCGGCGAGCTGCTCGAGCCGACCATCATCCGCGAGATTCGCGATCCGAGTGGCGGCGTCCGATTCCGGCACACGCGGCGGGTGGTGCGGCGCGTGATGGACGAAGACATCGCCGCGACCGTACGCCGCATGCTGGTCGACGCGGTGGAAGATGGTACCGCGGGGCGGGCCGGACTGGGCAGCTTTTCGGTCGCCGGGAAGACGGGGACGGCGCGCGTCGCCCGCGGCGGCCGCTATGTCGCCAGCGAATACACCGCCTCGTTCGTCGGGTTCTTCCCCGCCGAGGATCCCCAGTACGTCGTGCTGGTGAAGATCGACCGTCCCACGGGCGCGTACTACGGTGGGCAAACCGCCGCGCCGGTGACGCGTGCGGTGCTCGAGGCCGCGATCGCGGCGCGCGACGCCGCGCTCGACCGGCGCGCGCTCGCTTCGCGGGAGTCGCTCGAGGCGCTGGCGAAAGCGGGACCGCATGCGGAGGATCTGCGCGAGGCCGAGCGCGTGCTCGACGAGCAGCCGCCAGCGCACGTGGTCGATCTGCCGCTCGCACGACACGCGCGCGTGAAGCGCACCCCTGCCCGCGCGGTGCCCAACGTGCGCGGGATGCAGCTGCGGGAAGCGGTGCGTACGCTGCACCGCGCCGGGTTCCGCGTGCAACTGGCCGCGGCGACGGGCGCCGCATCGGAGACCTGGCCGCACGCGGGCGCGCTGCTGCGCGAGGGATCACTCGTCAGGCTCGTGAGCGATCGGTGAGGTCGGTCGCCGGCGCGGAGGTCGTCGGCTCGACGGCGCTCGCGCCCATCGTCGACGCCTTGCGCCGCGCCGACCTGCTGATCGACACCGCGGGAGCGCTTCCCGCGAGCGTGTCGGACATCGTCGATGATTCGCGCGCGGTTCGACCGGGCGCGCTGTTCGTCGCCGTCCGTGGCACCGAGCGGGATGGACATGACTATCTCCCCGATGCCCGCGGGCGCGGAGCGACCGCGGCCATCGTGGAGGACGCGGCGCGCAGCGAGCTGCCGGCGATCCTCGTCACCGACGGCCGCCGAGCGGCCGCGATCGCCGCCGCCGCCTTCTTCGGTGAGCCGGCCTCGGCCATTCGCGGGGTCGCGGTCACCGGGACGAACGGGAAGACCACGACCGTCGGGATGCTGCGTCATCTGCTCGACGAGCCCACCGCCGCGAGCGCCTCCATCGGCACGATCGGCGTGCTCGTCGGAAGTGCGGGCGTGCCCCTCGACGGGGGCGCGGGCCTCACGACTCCCGGTCCGATCGAGCTGCAACGCGTGCTGCGCACACTCAGCGCGCGCGGGGTCCGGACTGTCGCGATGGAGGTGTCGTCTCACTCGCTCGAGCAGCGCCGCATCGAGGGAATGCGGTTCGAGACGGCGGTGTTTACCAACCTCACCCGCGATCATCTCGACTATCATGGGACCATGGAGCTGTACTTTGCCGCGAAGGCGCGGCTGATCTCGCACCTGTCGCCGAACGGCGTCGCCGTCGTCAATGCCGATGACGTCGCGTGGACCGCTCTGCCGCCGGTGCCCAGGCGCCTGCGATTCGGCTCGCGTGGGCAAGGGGCCGAGGTCTGGGCCGATGACGTGCGCTACACGCCGCGCGGCAGCGCGTGGACGCTCGTCGTCGAGCCATCTCAGATCACCGGGCACACGACACAGCGTGCGCCGGTCACCCTCCCGCTCATCGGGGACTTCAACGTCGTCAACGCGCTGGGAGCCGCTGCCGCGGCGATCGCGATGGGCCTGTCGGTCGATGTCGTCGCGCGACGGCTGGCGACGCTACCCCAGGTTCCCGGTCGTCTCGAGATCGTCCTCGAGCGTCCCACCGTGCTTCGCGATTACGCCCACACCCCGGATGCGCTGGAGCGTGCGCTGCACGCCGTGCGGCCGTTCGTGGAGGGACGCCTCACCGTGGTGTTCGGGTGTGGTGGCGATCGTGATCGCGGGAAGCGTCCGGTGATGGGTGGCATCGCCGCACGCCTGGCGGATCACGTGATCCTCACCAGCGACAATCCTCGCACGGAGGATCCCGAGCGAATTCTCGACGAGATCGAAGCGGGGATGCACCGGGATCACGAGCGCATCGAGGATCGGCGCGAAGCCATCGCGCGCGCGCTCGGCGGGGCCTCACCCAACGACGTGATACTCCTCGCCGGAAAGGGGCACGAGACCTACCAGATTCGCGGGACGGCGCGGCTGCCGTTCGACGAACGGGAAATCGTGCGCGAGCTCGCGGGTCTTGCAACGTGACGGCCCCGTTCTGGTCCCTCGATCGCGTCGCCGCCGCCCTCGGAGACGCCTTTCCCTCCGAGCGAGCGCGCACGCAATGGCCCCGCGGTCAGACGACGCTCCACGGCGTCTCCACCGACACGCGCCAGATCGCGAAGGGAGATCTGTTCGTGGCCCTCGCCGGAGAGCGCTTCGACGCCCACGACTTCCTCACCGACGCAGTCGCCAAGGGCGCATCCGCCCTCATCGTGTCGAGGCCCGACCGTACCGCCGGGCTCGGGGTACCGGTGTTCGCCGTCTCCGACACGACCGTCGCGCTCGGCGCCCTCGGCAGGTTCCGGCGGCGCGCGTGGGGAAAACCGCTCGTCGCCATCACCGGCACGAATGGCAAAACGAGCACGAAGGACCTCACGCGGGCGGCGCTCGGCGCGGCGCTCGACGTGCACGCCACCACCGGTAACCTGAACAACCGGATTGGCGTGCCCCTCACGCTCCTCGCGCTTCGCGACGAGGCGGATATCGCCGTCTGCGAGATGGGAATGAGTGTTCCCGGTGAGATCGCGACGTTGCGCGCGATCGCCGAGCCGGACATCGCGGTGGTGACCTCGGTGGCCGAAGGGCACCTCGAGGGACTGGGCAGCATCGAAGGCGTGATGCGCGAGAAGGTCTCCATCTTCGACGGGGTGGGCGTGGGCGTCGTGCCCGCCGCGCAGCCCGAGATCGCCGAGGCGGCGAAAGGGCGCGCACGCCGGCTGGTGGTGGCCGGGCTCGAGTCCGGCGACCTCCACGCCGACGACTGGACCGTGGAGGAGAACGGTCTCGGCCGCCTGACGGTGAGGGGGGTGACGGTGCGCCCGCCGCTGCGCGGCTTCCACAACCTGCGGAACAGCATGCTCGCGCTGGCGGTGGCGCAGGAGTGCGGCGTGTCGCTGGAGCGGGCGGCGGAGGGGATCGCGGCCATGCCGGTGCCCGCGATGCGCCTGGCGTGGGAGCAGCTCGGCCGGGCGACGCTGATCAACGACGCCTACAACGCGAACCCGGGATCGATGCGGGCGGCGATCGAGCTGCTCGATTCCGTCGGGCGAGGACGGCAACGGGTTGCCGTCCTCGGCGGGATGCGGGAGCTGGGCGCGCACGCGGAGCGGTTGCACGCCGAGATTGCCGATCGCGCCCTTCGCTCGTCCATAGAAGTCGTGGCCGGTGTGGGGGAGATGGGCGACGCGCTGCGTCGCGCGGGGCAGGATGATGCGCGGGTGGTGGCCGCGCCGGACATCGATGAGCTGTGGCAAACGCTGGCGCCACGACTCGCTCCCGATGCGGTGATTCTCCTCAAGGCGTCGCGGGGCGTGAAGCTCGAGCGACTCGTTCCTCACCTCACTGCCTGGGCCAACGGTTAGTGCTCTACCACCTGCTCACACCGCTCACCGAGTACTGGGGCGCACTGCGCCTCTTCAATTACATCACCTTCCGCGCGGCCGGCGCGGTGGTGACGGCGATCGTGATGGCCTTCCTCGTGGGACCGCCGATCATCCGCCGGCTGCGGGGGATGCAGATCCACCAGGTCATCCGCGAGGGCACGCCCGACTCGCACCAGGAGAAGAAAGCCACGCCGACGATGGGCGGGCTGATCATCCTGCTGGCCGCGATCGTCCCGACGCTGCTCTGGGCGCGGCTGACCAATCGCTACGTGTGGCTGGCCCTGTTCGTGACGGCGTGGATGGGTGGCATC
>DATBIU010000151.1:0-14645 GCA_036556765.1 Gemmatimonadaceae bacterium
GTGGGGTGGAAAGCGGCGCGGCTTTGCCGCTGCCGCCTCATCAGATGAGCAAGCGGCCGGAGGCCGCTTGCCTTTCCACCCCCTGAACCCCTCGATCCCCCGACCCCGTGATCCCCGCCTCTCACACCGGCTTCCCTTCCACCGGATAGAACCGCCGCCTGCGCTCGGCCAGCTCCAGCAGCAACCCGGCCGGAACGAACCGCGGCGCGAAGCGGGCATTCAGCTGTTCCAGTCGCCGGATGATCATCTCGGCGCTCTCGGTATCGACGTACCGGAAGGGGCCCCCTCGGAAGGGCGGGAAACCAAGACCGAACACGGCGCCGACGTCGCCATCGCGCGGCGAGCGCAACACGCCTTCCTCGAGACACCGCACCGCCTCGTTCACCATCGCCAGCACGGTGCGATCCTGAATCTCTTCCGGGTGAACGTCGGCGCGGGCGGTGCCGGTCGGCAGGAACTCGTAGATCGAGTTGTCGACGCCGCCCTTCTTTCCGTCCTTGCCGTACGTGTAAAACCCCTTCCCACCCTTGCGCCCCGTTCGGCCAGCGGCGATCACGCGTTGCATCGACTCCGATGACGCGAAGCGCTCGCCGAACGCATCGGCCAGCACGCCCCCGATCTTTCCGCCGACGTCGATGCCCACCTCATCGAGCAGCGTGATCGGGCCGACGGGGAATCCGAACTCCAGGAGCGCGCGATCCACCGCCTCGATCGCCGCGCCTTCGTCGAGCAGACGACCCGCTTCGTTCATGTAGGCCGCGAGAATGCGCGTCGTGTAGAACCCGGGTCCGTCGTTCACCACGATGACGTGCTTTCCGAGCCGTTTGCCGAGCGCGACCGCCGTCACCGTGACTTCCGGCGCCGTGACCGGAGTGACGATGATCTCGAGGAGCGGCATCTTGTGCACCGGCGAGAAGAAGTGCATGCCGAGCACACGCTCCGGTCGCTTCGAGGCTTCGGCGATCCGGGTGATGGGAATCGAGCTCGTGTTCGACGCGTACACCGCGCGCGAGGGAAGCTCGGCCTCGACTTCGCGGAGCACTCTGTGCTTCAGCGCGAGGTCCTCGAACACCGCCTCGATCGTAAGGTCGACGTTGCGGAATCCGCTGTAGTCGACAGTGCCCCCTACGAGCGCCATCTGATCGTCGAACTGCGTGCGCGTGATCTGTCGCTTGCGCAGCCGCTCGATCAGCACGTCGTACACGGACTTGAGTCCCTTCGCCACACGCGCGTGGTCGACGTCCTTGAACCGAACGGTAATACCCTGCATCGCCGACACCGCGGCAATGCCGGCCCCCATGAACCCGGTGCCGAGCACGCCCAGCCGATCCACCCCGCGAGGCGATGGCGCCGGTCCGGAGACCCCGGAGTCCTTCTTGAGCGACGTGGTCGCGAAGAACAGGAAGATCAGCTCTCGCGACTGCGGCGTCACCGCCATTTGCCCGAACAGCCGAGCCTCCTCGCCCAGCCCGCCTTCCCGGCCTAACGAATATCCGGCCGCGACGGCATCGATGGCCGCCGGGGGCGCCGGATAGTGCCCGTGCGTCTGCTTGCGCACCTTTTCGCGCGCCTGACGGAGGACGATCGCGCGCCCCGCCGGGTTCTTCTCGAGCGCCAGGTCGGCGAGTGTCAGCTCCCTGCGGCCCACCGAGCGCTTCTTTTCACCACGGCCGAGCTCGCGTGCCCGTTTGACTGCTACCTCTCGCAGGATGGACGGATGCACCATCTCGTCCAGCAGACCCATCTGCAGCGCCTTCTTCGCGCGGACGTTGCGCCCGGTGAGGATCATGTCCAGCGCGTTGCGGAGCCCCACCAGCCGCGGAAGCCGCTGCGTGCCGCCCGCGCCGGGAATGAGTCCGAGCATCACCTCCGGCAGCGCCAGCACCGTCTTGGGATGATCGGTGCCGATGCGCCACGCGCACGCGAGCGCCGTCTCGAGGCCGCCGCCGAGGCAGGCGCCATGAATCGCCGCCACGACCGGCGTGCGCAGCTGCTCCACCCGGTCCAGCAGCGACTGCCCATCGAGCGACAAGCGCTCGGCGTCATCCGCCGAGCGGACCTTGAGAAACTCCTCGATGTCGGCGCCGGCAATGAACGTGTCCGGCTTGCCGCTGATGAGCACGGCCGCCTGGATGGTCGCGTCGCCATCGAGGCGACGTATGAGCTCGATGAAGTCGTCCTTGACGGCCTGATTCAGCTTGTTGACCGGCTCGTCAGGAAGATCCATCGTGATGACGGCGACGCCATCGTCGACCTCGACCGCCATCGCGCCCGACTTGCGCGAGACCTCGGCCTGGCGAGTAGCGGGGGTGGCAGTCATCCGGCGTTCTCCACGACCATGGCGAAGCCCATTCCCCCGGCAGCGCACACGGTCATTAGCCCGAATTGACCCCCGCGGCGCCGCAGCTCGTTGATGAGCGTCATGGTGATGCGCGCGCCGGTGGCCCCGAAGGGGTGTCCGATCGCGATCGAGCCACCCATCACGTTCAGGCGGGCCCGGTCCACCTCGCCCACCGGGTGCAGATACCCGGCGCGCTGCGCCCACTCGCGAGACTCGAACCCTCGAAGGTTCGACAGCACCTGCGCGGCAAACGCCTCGTGCATCTCGACGAGGTCGATCTCCTTCAACGTGAGCCCGGCGCGGTCGAGGGCGACCGGCGTCGCGAGCACGGGACCCATCAGCAGCTGCTCACCGGGGTCAAGCGCCGCATACGCATACGACTTGATGTACGCCAGCGGCGCATGCCCCGACGCGAGCGCCGCCTCCTCACTCATGAGCACCACCGCCGCCGCGCCGTCGGTGAGCGGCGATGAGTTCCCCGCCGTGACGCTGCCATACCGGCGATCGAACACCGGTTTGAGGGCCTGCATCTGCTCGTGCGTCGTGTCGGACCGGACTCCGTTGTCGCTCGTGGACACCGTCTCGAACTTCGGCGGAACGTAGACCGCCATGATCTCGCTCGTGAGCCGCCCATCGGTCGTTCCCGCCGCGGCCAACCGGTGCGACCGCAGCGCGAACTGGTCCTGCTCCTCTCGCGCAATGTGATTGAGCTTCGCCATCTTCTCCGCGGACTGGCCCATCGTCTCGCCGGTCGACGGCTCGGCGATGGCGGGCGTCACCGGGACGAGATCGCGCGGCCGGATGCGGGCCAGCGCGCCGAGGCGCTTGGGCGCCGACTTGGCGCGTGAGGCGGCGACCACCGCGTCGGAAAACCCACGGGAGTGGAGGATCGGAACGTTGGAGAGCGACTCGGCGCCACCCGCGATGGCGACATCGGCGTGACCCAGGACAATCTGATCGGCCGCGTCGGTGATCGCCTGATTGGCCGAGGCGCACGCGCGGCCCACCGTGACGGCAGGGATCCCCTTCGGCAGCATCGGCAGCAGCGACACCTCGCGCGCGATGTTCGGCGCGAGCACCGACGGCACGACCGTGCCGAAGACCAGCGTGTCGATGTCCTTCGGCTCGAGGTTCGAGCGCTGCACCAGCTCGGCGACGACGAGCTTGCCGAGCTCCTGGGCGGTGAGCGCCCGAAACGTCGTACCGGACTTGGTGAAGGGGGTGCGCAGGCCAGCGACGATGGCGACGCGTCGTCCGTTGGTCATGGATGCCATGCGTTGAACATAGGAGCGTGGGCGCGCCGTCGCCACGCCCGAAGCCACCGCGCGCAGTGACCACGCGGCCCATGTCCGCGCACGCGCGCCGTGCCGCGCTCGACCTGTTGAGCCATGCGCGTTTCGACGTCCTCGTCATCGGTGGCGGGATCACTGGCGCCGGGGTGGCGCGCGATGCGGCGATGCGCGGTCTCCGCACCGCGCTCGTCGAGCGCGAGGACTTCGCCAGCGGGACGTCGAGCCGGTCGTCACGACTCATCCATGGTGGGCTGCGATATCTCGAGCACGGCTGGCTGCACCTCGTGTTCGAGTCCAGCCGCGAGCGGCGCACGCTCATGCGTATCGCGCCGCATCTGGTCCAGCCACTCGCATTCACCTGGCCGGTGTATGACGACGCGCGCGTCCCGCTGTGGAAGCTCGGGGCGGGCCTCATGGTCTACGATGCGCTCGCGCTGTTTCGCAATCTCGGCGGGAACCACCGGCGGCTCGCCCCCGGCGAGGTCCTCGAGCTCGAGCCGGCGATTCGGCGAGAGGGTTTGCGCGGCGGCGCTCGGTACTTCGACGCATCCACGAACGATGTACGTCTCACCCTCGCGAACGCGCGCGCCGCGGCGGAGGAAGGTGCGACGGTCGTGAATCATGCGGAGGTGCGTCTGCTGCGCCGCGCGGGCGCGCACGTCACCGGTGCCCACATCGTCGACCGCCTCAGCGGAAAGGGCGTCGACGTCACGGCGCGCGCGGTGGTGAACGCCACCGGCCCGTGGTCAGATGCGATTCGCCGCATGGCCGACCCGCGCGTCTCCACCGGCCTGCGCGGCACGAAGGGCGTCCACGTCGCCATTCCACGCGAGCGCGTGGGCAACCGGGATGCGCTGACCGTGTTGTCGGCGATCGACGGCCGCGTGATGTTCGTGCTCCCCGCGGGCGCGTTCACCATCATCGGAACCACCGACACCGACTACGCCGGCCCGATCGACGACGTGCACGCCACTCGAGCGGACATCGACTACCTCCTGCGATCGGCGAACGCCTACTTTCCCGCCGCCGAGCTGACGGCGGAGGACGTGATTGCGGCGTGGGCGGGCATTCGGCCACTGGTCGCCGGCGGCCGGGGCGACCCGGGCAGCACCTCTCGCGAGCATTCGATCGCGTGGACCGCGCCCGGACTGCTGTCGGTCACGGGGGGGAAGCTCACTACCTACCGCTCGATGGCGGCCTCGGTGGTCGATCACGTGGTGCGTGCGTTAGGCGCGACCGCCCACCGCGCTCCCACGCACCGGACGAGCCTGCCCGGCGGCGACATGCGATCCCTTCAGGAGGAGACCGACCTCGCGGCATCCACCATTGGCCTGGCGCCGCTCGCGGCGCATCTGGTGCGCATGTACGGTACGGCCTGGCGCGCGGTGTGGGCGATCGCCGGCAGCAACACGGCGCTGTCGGCTCCGGTCGTGCCGACGCTGCCGTACATCGTCGCGGAGCTGCACTACGCCGTGGAGCAGGAGATGGCGCTCACCCTGGGCGATCTGCTCCTCCGCCGGCTTCACGTCGCGTTCGAGACGCGTGATCACGGCCTCGCCGCCGCCCCCGCGGTCGCTCGCACCGTGGGCCCACTCCTCGGCTGGAGCGAGGCCGACTACGCCGCGCGGCTGGCGGAGTATCAGTCGGAGATCTCGAGGGTGTTCGGGATCACGGAATGAGGAATGAGGACCGAGGAGTGAGGGAATCCATCAAATGAATTCCTCACTCCTCAGTCCGTCTTCCTCATTCCCATGACTCACTTCTTCCCGTTCGGCTCCACCTGGTGGATCGTCATCAGCTCGACGATCTCCAGCTGCCTCGTCATCGCCGGGAGCCGCAGCATTGTTACGTCGCCCACGCTCCTGCCCACCAGCGCCTTGCCGATCGGGGACGCCATGCTGACGTGGCCCTCGTCGAACTCCGACGCATCGCCGAAGACGAGGTGATATTCTTCCGAGGCGCCGGTCTTCACGTCTTTCACGATGACGCGGGAGCCGAGCCCCACCCGGTCGGTCGGGATCTGCGTCATGTCGATCTGCGACAGCTTGCTGAGACGCTGACGCAGCTGCCCCAGCCGGGCCTGCACGAACTGCTGGCGCTCCAGCGCCGCCTTGTACTCTGAATTCTCGCGCAGGTCGCCGAGCTCCACCGCCTTTCGAATCTCGTTGGGCAGGGTGACGTTGAGCTCGTGCTGGAGGTGCTCGACCTCCTGTGACAGCTTTTGCTTCAGCTCTTCGATCATGAGACGGCGACGTCGGGGTGCAAAAGTCGGAGCGCCCTGCCGAGTAGGGAGGGCGCTCCGCGTGACTCCGTTCATTGTAGGCGTGGTGATGCCGAAAGTAAAGCGCTGGCCGGGCGTGCCCGGACTCCGGTTGTCATCCCTCCATGCCTGACGACTTCGAGCTCATACGGCTCCAGTCATGGCGCAGCTCGGCCATGGGGTACTCGGTCTGTGTCTTCCTCGCACGGGGTCAGCTGATCGACACCGGCTTCCCGGGTGCACGGCGCACCGTCGCGCGCTTGCTCGAGGAGCGCCGGCCCCGGGGGGTCATCGTGACGCACCAGCACGAAGATCACGCCGGCAACGTCGACCTCATCGCGCAACGTGGGATTCCCATCGCGGTCGCCCGCGTCACCGAAGTGGCGCTTCGCGCCGGGGAAGCGAACGTTGGGCTGTATCGCCGCGCCTGCTGGGGGGTGATGGCCCCGCTCACGTCGACGCTCGAGCCGTACGAGCCGCCCGGGCTCGAGCTGGTCGCGACACCGGGACACTCGCCGGACCACCATGTCGTGTGGGACGCGGAGCGGGGGATCCTGTTCGCCGGCGACCTCTTCCTCGGGGTGAAGGTGCGCGTCGCGCGCCCCATGGAGAACCCGCGCGCGCTGGCCGCCAGCGCTCGGCGCGCCGCCGCGCTTCGCCCCCGCGTGCTGCTCGACGCCCACCGCGGCATCGTGCCTAACGGCGCCGAGGCGTTGCTGGCGAAGGCGGCGTGGCTCGAGGAGACGATCGGGGCGATCGACGCGGGCATCGCGCGAGGGTGGAGTGATCGCGCCATTACCCGTGCCGTGCTCGGCCGGGAGGATGCGATCGCGCTGGTGTCGCGCGGGGACCTCTCGCGGCTGAACTTCGTTCGCGCGGTGCGCGCTACAGCAGCCCGGCTGGCCGAATGAGTCGCACGAACAGCTCGACCAGGCCGATCGTGGCCGACGCCGCGCCGATGCTCATCGCGGTGGTGCGCCCGATGCGGAGCCAGAATCGAAGCACGGGGGCGCGCCGGTGCAGCATGTCGAGTACCTGAGTCTGCTTCGCCGCCAGCCCCCAGGCGCCAAAGCACGCGACGCACACGAGTGGCGTCACCAACGGCCAATGTTCGGGCAGGAACAGCAGGATGGCGAGCGCGCCTGCCGTTCCCAGGACGGCGGCCAGCGCGAGCGGTCGCGTCGCCGCCTGACCCGCCCCCGTCGCCATGATGTTCTGCAGCGTCCTGCGTGGAACTGGCGCCGCGGGGTTGAACTTCGGAGTGAGTCGGGAAGGCGTCAGCATCGCAGGAAAGACGAGCGCGCCGATGGGACGGCAACTCCGATGGCCTGAAGGGCAGGAACGAGAAACGAGGACCGAGGAAGCACCGGCACGTGCGTCCTCAGTCCTCAGTTCTCGTTCCTCCTTCGTTCCTATCTATGCATTGGAAGCTTCGCGTCGACCTCCGTCGCGTCCCCCGGCCCCGTGGCGTCCTCGAGCTCGCGTAGGAGCAGATCCATCATCTCCTGGCGCCGGTCATACAGCCGCTTGAGCTGGCGTGGGCGGCGATTGGCGAGAGCGTAGCTGGTGAGGAGCGGTAGCGAGATCGTCGAGTCGGAGTAGCACACGACCGCGTCCGGCAACCGATCGGGGTCGATCTTCCCCCAGCTCACCGCCTCGGCGGGCGTGGCGCCCGAGAGTCCGCCGGTGTCGGGCCGCGCATCGGTGAGCTGCAGAAAGAAATCGTGCCCCTTCTCATCGATGCCGAGCACTTCCTGGATTTGGGGCTCGGTCTGGAGCGCGAAGTTCTTCGGGGAGCCGCCACCGACGATGAAGACGCCGCTCCGGCCGCCGCCGCGCTTCGCGGCCAGTACGATCGACGCCGTCTCGTTGACGTCGCGGTTCGGGTCGAGCAGCAGCTGGTTTCCCTCAAGCGCCAGCGCGGCGATGTTCATTCCGATCGACGAATCGCCCGGTGACGAGGTGTAGATCGGGACGCTGGCGGCGTGTGCCGCCGACAGCAGCGACTTCGTCCCGATGCCTAACGCGCGCTCCCGCTCGCGGACGTACTTCCCCGCCAGCCAGTGGAATTCGGCGCTCGACATCGGACGCTGGAATTCCGGCTGGCGAATGATCTTCCGGAAGAAGGCGTCGGTGGAGAGCAGCACGTCGTAGTCGAAGAAGATGTCGTAAATGCGGACGATTCCCTCCTCGCGCAGCACGACATCGGATTCCTGCGGGTTCCCGCGATGCATCGCGAGCCCGAGGCCGAAATGCGTATCGTGGTAGAGATTGGCGCCCGTCGAGATGATCCAGTCGACGAATCCCGCCTCGATGAGCGGGATGATGGCGGCCATGCCGAGGCCGGCCGGTGTGAGCGCGCCGGTGAGCGTGAGGCCGACGGTGACGTCCGGCTCGAGCATCTTGCGCGTGAACAGCAGGCACGCCTCGCGCAACCGCGCCGCGTTGTACGCGAGGAACGCGGTGTCGATGAGCTCGGCCGCCGTCTCGCGCCCGGTGATCGGCGGCGGGGAGATCGCCTGTCCACCGAGGAATCGCGACGTTTCGCGCTTCGCGTGCGCGTGTGCCCCGGCCTCGCGCGCTTCGGCGGCCCGCTTCTGGGCGGCCTTCGGCCCCGCGGCCGACGCGCGCTTCCCCGTTCCATGACGTGATGTCTTGAATCCTCCCCGCTCACGCCCGTCGGTTCTCTTCTTCTCCCCTCGACCCCCCCGACCCCCTCGATCCCCCGACCCCTTAGGCTTTTTCATAGATCGCCTCCCGCTCGCTCGCGATCTGCGCCTGCGCGTTGTACGCGGTCACCACCGCGCTGGCCGCCTCGGCGGGATCGTCCGTGATGAGGATGAGGTCCATGTCTCCCGGGGAGATCTTCCGCTCCACCAGCACCCGCGATTGAAGCCAGCGGATCAGGCCGGCCCAGTAATGCCTGCCCATGAGAATGACGGGGAACTGGTAGATCTTTCCCGTCTGGATGAGCGTCAGCGCCTCGAAGAGCTCGTCGAGCGTGCCGAAGCCGCCGGGGAAGATGATGAACGCCACGGAGTACTTGATGAACATCGTCTTCCGCACCATGAAGTAGCGGAAGTTGATGAGCGTGTCGACGTAGGGGTTCGCGCCCTGCTCGAAGGGCAGCTCGATGTTGCAGCCGATGGAGCGGCCGCCTACGTCGCGCGCGCCGCGATTCGCGGCCTCCATGATCCCGGGCCCGGCCCCGGTGATGATCGCGAACCCCGCCTCGGCCAGCAGCCGTGACGTCTCCCGCGCCTTCTCGTAATGCGGATCGTCGGGCCCGATGCGCGCGGATCCGAACACCGTGACGCCCTTCTCGATCGATGCCAGCGTGTCGAATCCCTCGATGAACTCGCTCGTGATCCGGAGCACGCGCCAGGTGTCGGTGCGTGTGAAGTCGTGACGCGGGTCCCCCTTCGCGTGCAGGAGCTTCTCATCCTCGGTGACCGGCGGGCTCCAATCCCGGATCGACTGGTCGATGAGAATCTTCGTCGCGCCCGACCGCCGTCCCGGAGTCTCGCGCGATGGGGGCAGGCGTCCCGCCGCGAGATGCCCCTCCTCCGTCCGCTCGCGCAGCCCCTCGCGCGACTCCGCCTCGGCTTCGGCGGTGATCGCGGGATTCGCCTTTTTTCCTGTCGCCGTTCGCAGCTCGCGACCAGCCTTCGGGGATCCAGATCTCTTTACCGTCTTCGCGTTTTTCTTGGGCATGCTCGGATCGACGACCGGGGAGACGACGTGCGGCGTCGAAAGGTAGTGGAGATTGATACTTCCGACTACTCGGCCCCGGCTGGCATACTATGGCCGATTGCTGATTACGGATGGCGGTCGCAACCATGCGCGATCCGCCATCGGGAAGCCGCGGCCCCTCCTCGCACTCGACACCACCAGGCTCTCGATGACACGATCACTCGCACTCCTCATCGCGGCGCTCCTGCTCGTCGCGTCAACGCTCAGCGCTCAGCCCGGAGGGCAGCAGCGCGAGGTCCCGCGCGCGCGCGGGGCCGACCCGATTCCCGCCGACTCTCTGCCCGCGTACGTCCGGAAGACTCCCCCGACCGATGCGATTATCGCGCGGATCTGGGACGAGGGCATGCAGCGATCGCAGGTCGCGACGCTGGCACAGGCGCTCGTCGACTCGATCGGTGCCCGTCTCACGGCGTCACCCGAGATCGAGGCGGCGAGCACGTGGGCGATGTCCATGTACCAGCGCTGGGGGATCCCCGCGCGCCAGCATCGCTACGGGACGTGGCCGTCCTGGCAGCGCGGGCACACGCACGTCGACCTCATCTCGCCGCGCGTGCGAACGCTCGAGGCGATGACGCTCGCGTGGAGCCCGGGAACCAATGGCAAGGCGGTCACCGGCGATGTCGTGACGCTCCCCGACTCCGGGAGCGCCGACGCGTACGCCGCGTGGCTTCGCGGCGTGCGAGGGAAATTCGTGCTCGCGAGCGCCCCGCAGCTCTCCTGTCGCTCGCGCGACCAGTGGGCAGAGTTCGGCACGCCGCAGTCGCAGGCGAAGATCCGCGAACAGCAGGATTCGGTGAACGCGATCTGGCGCACGCGCGTTGCCGCCGCCGACAGCCTCCAGGCCCGCTTGCGCACCGCCGGGGCCGCGGGGGTGATCACCCATGGGTTCTCCGGCTATCCCGGCATCGACAAGATCTTCGGATCACCCCGGCTGCAAGTGCTGAGCATCGACATCACCTGCGAGGACTACGGCCTGCTCGCCCGGTTGGCCGAGCGGCGCCAGTCGCCGCGCCTGCGCGTGGATGCGGCGGCGGAGATGCGCGGCGTGCGCCCCGTGTTCAACACCATCGCCGAGATGCGTGGACGGGAGAAGCCTGACGAGTACGTGGTGCTGTCGGCGCATTTCGACTCGTGGTCGGCCTCCGGCGGCGCGACCGACAACGCCACCGGCACCGTCGCGATGATGGAGGCGATGCGAATTCTCCGCACGGTGTTGCCGAACCCGCGCCGTACGATTCTCGTCGGGCACTGGAGCGGCGAGGAGCAGGGATTGAACGGCTCCCGCGCCTTCGTGGAGGATCATCCGGCGGTCGTGCAGGGATTGCAGGCCCTCTTCAATCAGGACAACGGCACCGGCCGTGTTGCGTTCACCGGTCCCGGCGCGCTCCCCGGCGCCGCGCCCGTCCTGCAGCGCTACCTCGGCGAGATCCCGAGCGAGATCACCCAGTACATCCGGTTTGGCGCTCCAGGGATGCCACCGACCGGCGGCTCCGACCACGCGTCGTTCGCCTGCGCCGGCGCCCCCGCCTTCGGGCTGGGCTCGCTGAGCTGGGACTACGGCCTAACGACATGGCACACCAACCGGGACACCTACGACAAGATCGTCCTCGATGACCTGCGCAGCAACGCGATCCTCATCGCCGCGCTCGCCTACCAGGCGTCCGAGGACCCGTCGACGATGCCGCGCGATCGGCTGACCCCCTTGCCCGCAAATCCCCAGACGGGCCAGCCGCGTGACTGGCCCGCGTGTCGGCCGGCGCTGCGCAGTGTGGAGGGATACGGAAGGTAGGGGTCAGGGCGTGACCGTCCTCGGCTCGATCCTGACAATCCAGAGCCCGTTTCGCATGTCGTTCACGTACGCCAGCCCGTCCTTCACGACCACACCCCACGTCATCGTCGCGTTGGGCATCGTGCCCTCACGGTCGGCGGTGAGCAGGTTCGCGATCTCGCGGCCCTGCGCCCGGAGATCACCACGCAGCTCGCCGGAGATGTCGAACGCGTGGAAGCCGGCGTTGTACGCGCCCAGATACAGCGTGTCGCCGGCGACCCACACGTTGTGCACCCCACCGTACTCCGGCTCGTACCACGCGACCGACTTCGGCTTGGAGATGTCGCTGACGTCCACGACCTGCAGCCGGCCGTACGCGCGCCCCGCCGATTCGTCCTTCGCACCCTTCACGCTCGAGGCCGGGAACACCTCATCGGCGATGATCACGTAATCGCGGTGCCGCCAGGCGGTGTGCGTGCCGCGGATGTAGCCCGGACCACCCGCTGCCGCGACGTCGCGATAGAGGGCCTCGAGATCGTACTTGAACTGCGACACGAACTGTGGCTTCGACGGCGAGCCACCCTTCAGGCCGTTGCCGACGTCGAGAATCACCAGGCCGTCGTTCCAGTAGCTCGCATACAGCATCCCGTCCTGCACGTCGATGTCGTGCAGCGTGCGCCCCGCATCCGGCCGCCCCTCGGTGCGCCACTGCGCGACTTCCTTCGGGTGGTACGGATCGTCGATGTTGATGACGTGGAGCGCGCCGGTACCGTCGTTGGTCAGAAAGATGTGCGTCCCGTATTTCGGATCCTTGTAGATGAACGCCGAATGCACCCCGCCGGTGACGCCCTCGGTGAACTCGGCGATCGGCTTCGGGTGGGCCGGATCCTCCGTCGACGCGATGACGATGCCGTTCTTCCGGTCCATCGCGCCTTCACGGGTGAATACGAGGAACTTCCCATCCGGCGTGGTCATGATATCGTTGACCCGCCGGGTATTGGCGACGATCGAATCGGTGACCCACGGCTTCGACGGATCGCTGATGTCGATCGCGTACATGACGTCGCCGCCGCCGCCCGATCCAAGATACGCGTACTTGCCGTTGGGGTGGATCCACACTTCCTCGGTGTTGAACCGCGACCGCGGCAGGCGACCGACCACCGAAAGCGGGCGCCGAACATCGCGCGGCTCCACGCGGACGACAGCGTCGGCGCTCCGCGCCCCGAAGGTCGCCGTTACCGTGTACTCGCCCGGCTCGTAGGCGACGAAAGCCCCGTCGGCGTCGATCATCCCCTGCCCGGGCGCGAACGTCCAGCTCGGCGTGAGACCGGAGATCCGTACGCCCGCACGATCCTTCACCGTCGCGGTGAAGCGGATCACGTCACCCTGCCGCGCCCGCGGCGTCGCCGGCGAGACCTCCACCGAGGCGATCGGTGTGCCGATCACCTGCACCGGTAGCGATGCCTTCGCGCTCCCGGCGCTGGCGGTGATCGTCGCCCGCCCAGCGGCCACCGCGGTCAACATGCCTGCGTCGTTCACTCGCACCACCGCCGGCGCCGAGCTGCGCCACGCGATGTCATCCTGCCGCGGGTCCCCCGTCGCCGAGAAGCTCTCGGCGCTCACGCGAATCCGCTGCCCGGGCGCCAGCCGCGTGATGCGCGGGCTGAGCTCGACCCTCGTGGCGGGCCCCGGCACCATCCGCAGCTCGATGCGCTCGGTTACCGGCCGAGTGCCATCGACGAGCGCGGCGATCCCCACCGGCATCACGCCGGGCGAGCCCGCCGTCACCAGCCCCGTGGAATCCACCTCACCCTCGAAGTAGGCGCCGACCTTCCGGAAGAGGATGCGAGCGTTAGGCACCGGTTGGCCCGCGGAATCCACGGCCTGAACGCGCAACCGCACGGTGTCGCCAGCCGTCACCGTCCGCTGGGCGGGCGCGATGACGAGCCGCGCCACCGGCGAGGGGCGCAGCGTGGATGGAGGTGGCTGCTGAGTCTGCTGCTGCAGTGCGGCGACCAGAAGAAGAGCGACCGGAAGCATTGAGTGTCTCTGCGAGAGGGGTGAGAAAGGTCGGGCTGCGTGCGGTGGGCGTCAACGGTGACCCGGGGCAGGTGCCACGGGGTGGGCCCGGAGTCACGGGGGATTCGTCGATCCGGCACCCTCCCCGTGGCCCTTGGCCCCTGACCCTCGACCCTGGGGTCTCAGCAGCCCCGGAACAGACAGCGCCGCCCAGGCTCCTTCGACCAGCGTCAGCCCCACCTGGCGCTCCGTGGCGGCGATCCAGGTCAGCAACCCGGCGCCCACGAAGTTCATCGCGTAGTACACCCGGTGCTCGAGGGTGAGCCATCCGCGCTGTAGCCCGACGTACGCCCCGAGCACGAGCAAGGCGCCAAGGATGCCGATGAGTTGATGGAGCATGTCGGTCTCGTGAGATTGCAGCCATGGGATGGGGGCGCCTCACACTCGCACTGGCCGCGCGCGCGGCCGTGAATCCGCCGCTGGCGGGGGCGCTGCTGCGCGTAATGTGGCGATTTCGCCGCCGAAAGTGGTATCGCCGCTGGCCCTTTCTCCCCATCCCGTCGCGCGACTACCTGCGGTGGCGTATGCACACCGCGTACGGCGACCATCACGCCGTCCCGCCGGTGAAGGACGTGGTGCGGTACGCCCAGTGGGCGGTGAAGGCGCCGTGATCGCGCCGGTGTCCGCGGCCGCCGCGCTCGAGGAGCGCATCAAGGCCCAGGCGTTCGGCCTCGGGTTCGACCTCGCCGGCATCGCTCGTCTCGGGCCAGCCGATACGGCCGATGCCTTCGACCAGTGGGTCGCGCGCGGATATGCCGGCGACATGCACTACCTCCCGCGATGGGCGGAGAAGCGCCGAGACACGCGCCTGCCCTTCCCCGGTACGGTGAGCGCGATCGTCGTCGCCATGGACTATGGCGGCAAGAGCCCGGGCGGCCCCGTCGCTCGTTATGCGCGCGGCGACGACTACCACCACGTGCTCCTGGCGAAGCTGCGTGCGCTGCACGAGTGGATCGCCGCCCAGCTCGCACGTCCCGTGCACGGCAAGGCCTACGTCGACACGGGTCCGTTGCTCGAGCGCGACCTCGCGCGGCGCGCCGGGCTCGGGTGGTTCGGAAAGAACACCAACCTCATCCATCCGGAGCTGGGGTCGTTCTTCTTCCTGGGCGCTCTGCTCCTCGACCTCGAGCTTCAGCCTGACGAGCCCTTTCA